>NZ_NADT01000168.1:0-310 GCF_003264205.1 Bacillus sp. SRB_8
TTCGCCATTGTTACGCGTGCCTGTCTCCAATCGGTCTTTGTCGTATGTAGGAGCATCTTATCATCATTACATAAATGCATAGAGCAGCCTGAGTCGATCACCCACGAAGAGTTTGTCAGCGTGTAGTTACGAATTGCGGAACAAGCAATTTGGGTAGTAATCGGTAGATAAGATGAACTGGCCTTTCCCTCTTTTTTGTATTGACGATATTTTAGACGTTTCTCAGGATGTTGAGCCCAGCACTCGCTATCGGAATGAGAGTTAGAACGATGGTAGGAGCATTTGTATGACTGTTCCTTTTGATTGACTC
>NZ_NADT01000169.1:0-516 GCF_003264205.1 Bacillus sp. SRB_8
CTAGTCCCATATCCTAACACTCAGCTCGAGAGAGTGAGTGGGGTAAGGCGTAGGCTGGCCTTCATGCGGCAAATGGGTGTCCGAGAGGAACGCATTTGAAACGGGGTAAGTTGCCCGAGAGGGAACTTATTTCCATCTAAAGCTTAGCCTAGTCACTATTATCTTACAAATTTCCTATTGAAAGCATGTACCCAGCGATTTATCTCAACTTGCATTGCGGTCACATCCCAAGAACCTTTCCCCATACTTGATTTTCTTGTTTATTTTGCCATTTTAGCACTTGTTACAAAAACCCCATTTGATATTTGACACTTTCGTGTCACCCCCTTTAATTTACTATGTTTTTGTTCGTTAATATCTTTATCTACGACTAGTTAGAGCTTAATTTTATTTTTCTATCAATTCTCAAAACCACTCCCTTGGGACACGACCCCAACCTTTAGTTGGGTCACTATATTATCGATGATCATAGACACTCGTACCGTAGGTTAGTGTCGTTGGTCACGATAAGCATCA
>NZ_NADT01000170.1:0-364 GCF_003264205.1 Bacillus sp. SRB_8
CCCGTGTTGAGTCAAATTAAGCCGCAGGCTCCACTCCTGGTGGTGCCCTTCCGTCAATTCCTTTAAGTTTCAGCCTTGCGACCATACTTCCCCAAGAGTCCAAACACTTTGATTTCTCATAAGGTGCTGACGGAGTCTTATAATAAAAACGACCGCCAATCCCTAGTCGACATAGTTTATGGTTGAGACTACGACGGTATCTGATCGTCTTCGATCCCCCAACTTTCGTTCTTGATTAAAGAGGACATCCTTGGTGAATGCTTTCGCATAAGTTAGTCTTCAGCGAATCCATGAATTTCACCTCTGGCCGCTGAATACTAGCACCCCCAACTATCCCTATCAATCATTACTTCCACTCTAGAAA
>NZ_NADT01000171.1:0-768 GCF_003264205.1 Bacillus sp. SRB_8
ATCCTTCAGATGTAGCTTGTCCAGGTGAGTAGAGGCTTTTATTCAGGTCTGGGACATAAAGAACATTGCTCAGAATATGATCATCATCCGCAAGTTGGATTCTTGAACGCCCAAATGCATGAACAGGGACTGTTGTTCGATCAGCAAGTTCTACCTTCACATCACCATGGGCAGGCTCTAGGTTGAATAATGCGCTTTTATCGTTCGTCATATGGTGGGAACATCCAGTGTCAACGTGCCAATGTGTTGAGTCGGTCTGACGCGAATACTGTGAATTTTCTTGCGGTTTATTCCAAATGCGAAGCTCCGGGTGTTGACTGTAACATTGTGAATCGCTGTGATTGGCTTTCGGATGGATTTTGCATTTTGCCTTTCGAGGATGAGCGAACGATGCGAAGTGAGTTTTGGACTGAAAAACCTGCGATTCCCGATTCTGAAGGAGCTCTGTCAGCTTGGCCAAGGTCATGAATTGCTGAGAATCGGCGCTTTCCGTCGCATCAAGTGTAGCTATTATGGGATCGAACTGCGGCGGGAGTCCTTCAAGAATTTTATCAATGACATCCTGAGGAGATAGTTCACGGCCGCAGGCCTTCAAATCCTTTGACGCGTTCTGAACTTTGGATATGTAGGATGAAATTGAGTCGGCACCCTTTTTCAAGGACCAAAAATAACGCCAAGCCTGAATTCGACTGCCGCGGCCGTTCCTTTCAAACTGCTCACACAGCTGTAAAAAAATCAATCGATCTGTCGGGAGGTCGATCACCGAAC
>NZ_NADT01000172.1:0-346 GCF_003264205.1 Bacillus sp. SRB_8
TAACACCTGATGTTCGATTGTTTCAGGATGTTTGTCGCAGTGTCTGCACTTGTTCGTGTCTTCCATTCCAATGTTGCTGAGGTGTTGTCTGCATCTGCTATGTCCAGTTCGCGCTCTGTTAATTAGCATGTGTGGTATGGATTCACCTGGTAGTTTGCGAAACAGGTCTCTATCCGGGTAGTTTTGGAAGTGGCTGCGTTTGACGTTCGCCTTCAAATACTGTTTTAATTGACTTCGTTCGTAATTCTTAAGTGAACGATTTCGTTCTGCACTGTTTACACTGCCTTCGCGTCAAAGGTAAAATTATTCCGCGCCCGTTCGAAAATGTGATTCACACAGAACAACA
>NZ_NADT01000173.1:0-602 GCF_003264205.1 Bacillus sp. SRB_8
TAAATTTTGTCAAAATTTTTCGTGGACTTCCGTTAAGACCTTATCTAGGTAGCCAGTTGTCTCTCACGGCCAAAACATCTCATTTTGAAGGTCAAATCTGCCCCGGATTAGGTAAACCCCCCATTTTAGAAGATTATCATGCGATACACTCCATGAAATTTTTGGTGATCTGGAATTTCGACATAATTTTTGCCAAAATATTTCGTGGACGTCCGTTAAGACCTTAGCTATGGAGCCAGTTAGCCCTCACGGCCAAAACGTCCCATTTTGAAGGTCAAATGTGCCCCAGAGCAGGTAAACCCCCCATTTTGCCGATTTTCGTGTGCTATAGTCCATGGACTTTTTGGTGATCTGGAATTCCGACATAATTTTTGCCAAAATTTTTCGTGGACGTCCGTTAAGACCTTAGCTATGGAGCCAGTTAGCCCTCACGGCCAAAACGTCCCATTTTAAAGGTCAAATGTGCCCCAGAGCAGGTAAACCCCCCATTTTGCCGATTTTCGTGTGCTATAGTCCATGGACTTTTTGGTGATCTGGAATTCCGACATAATTTTTGCTCAATATTTGACATGGACGTCTGTTAAGACCTAAGCTATGGAGCC
>NZ_NADT01000174.1:0-329 GCF_003264205.1 Bacillus sp. SRB_8
AATCGGTTGCAATCTGGCGAAAGTAGCTTGACGGTTGTATCACAATCTGAAATAGTTTTCCTCAAATTGATTGCTTCCATCATGATATATGCGGTTCGGGCAATTTGATTTTTCAGATGGCCATGAGACTTGGCATATTCCACCTGTGGGTAAATTAATGATGGTTTGTACTTGAACATCCACAGAAATCCTATTTGCGCCCAATCCAGGATCCTAGATCAGCTGAAAAATGTTGAAAAATGTCCGAAACGACGATTTTTGATAAATAATGAAATGGGCATTCAATGAATCCTGCTCATGATTCAACCTCAACATCCTGATCGAAAATT
>NZ_NADT01000175.1:0-326 GCF_003264205.1 Bacillus sp. SRB_8
CACATCGATCTGCGTTTCCACTTCTGTCGCGATCAAGTCGAACAAGGGACCATCAAGGTTGAATACTGCCCGACAGAAGCCATGATTGCTGATGCGCTGACGAAACCAATCAACGCCCCCAAGTTCAAATGGTGCCGCACCGCAATGGGAGTCACAACCTGCAAGTTGAGAGGGCGTGTTGAATACAACTTGCCTGCCTCAAGTACGGACATTCTCCAAGGAAAGTGCGTACCTCCTGTGGGCGCAACCACGGCAAGAGCATGACATAAAGCTGACTGTACGGACTTTACGCATTGGGCTATAAATAGCCATTTCCCAAAGTACCT
>NZ_NADT01000019.1:0-154881 GCF_003264205.1 Bacillus sp. SRB_8
CTACTTGACAGGGGTCACTGCAGTGAGTTCTTCTCTTTTTTATATTTTTTTAAGATTACTATCCAAAGTAA
The DNA here is from genome assembly GCF_003264205.1 of Bacillus sp. SRB_8. Taxonomy (NCBI): domain Bacteria; kingdom Bacillati; phylum Bacillota; class Bacilli; order Caryophanales; family Bacillaceae; genus Bacillus; species Bacillus sp. SRB_8. The sequence continues at coordinate 72 of NZ_NADT01000019.1, forward strand.
TTATTGCAATTACTTTAAGCTGGCTTTTGAATTATAAATTCTGATTTTCATACTTCTTCATGAGTCTAGATAAGAAAAAAGAATCTACTCCTTTTCTAGCCAAATAAAAGGAATTTTTTTAAACAGTTATTTTAATTTGTACTGTTTTCCTATATTAATGCCTGCCCATGAGTATTTCCCTGAATTATATATTAAGGAATGAAAATGGATTAATTCTTTCCGAGTATGAATTCGAATAGGTATCACTTGCAATATGTCATTAAAATAAAAAGGATTATCACTTGGTTTAATTAGAAGACTAAGTGTACATAAATACAACGACATGAAAACACTTTGCTCCTAAATCCACTACTTGTATTATTGGTTGCGTGAAACTCCTTCTTGAGAAAGGCTTTAATTTCCGAATATTCTGTTGACTTTTATCGCATATCCAATTTACAATTTAATTGTGATATTTTTTCACAATTAAACTACTTAGAATACACTTCATTTATTCGAAAACAATTACAAATAGAGGTGCTAAAATGAAAACAAGAGTAAATCCAGAGTTATTACAAGGGTTAGAGATGTTTCCAAATCTCGATTTACACCCGGAAAACTTGCAATCAATCAGAGAAGGAATAGCTCAAATGAGACCACCTACCGTTGTTGATGAATCCCTTTCGTTAACAGATGAAGTCATTGTTGGACCTGATGATAATCCGTTACCATTAAGAATTTATCGTCCAAAATCAAATAATGAACCTTTACCTGTCTTATTATGGATACATGGTGGTGGTTATATCTTAGGGTCTATAGATGATAACGATGATACTTGTATGAGGTTTGCAAAAGAAGCTGGCTGTGTGGTCGTGTCTGTAGACTACCGCTTAGCACCTGAACACCCTTACCCAGCACCAATTGAGGATTGTTATTCAGCTTTAAAATGGATTGCTGATAATGCGAAGTCATTAAACATTGATTCGAATCGAATTGGGGTTGCAGGAGTAAGCGCTGGAGGTGGACTAACAGCAGCATTATCATTATTAGCCCGAGATCGAAAATATCCTTCAATTTGTTTACAGATGCCACTCTATCCAATGATTGATGACCGAAATAATACACCTTCAGCGAATGAAATTAAAGAAGGATTTATTTGGAATCAAAAGGCAAATGAAGCTGGTTGGAAAATGTATTTAGGAGAAATGTATGGAACAGATCAAATCCCTGTCTATGCAGCGCCTTCTCGAGCAGAGGATTATAGTGATTTACCATATACTTACACATTTGTTGGTCAATTAGATCCATTCCGCAGTGAAACATTAACCTATGTAAGCAAACTAGCGCAAGCTGGTGTTGATGTCGAGTTTCATTTATATCCAAATGCCTATCACTGGTTTGAAGGGTTAAATCCAAATGCCGATGTATCTATTTACGCTGTAAACGAAATGGTACAAGCAGTAAAGACTGGTTTCAAAAGAGTCTCTAAGGTTGAGGCTTAATCCCTTTACAAGAAAAACACTCGTAAATAGTATAATAGCCGATTCTCATTTAGAATCGGCTATTAATATGTAAAATTCACCTAATATATCAAGGTTGAGAAACAGATATAAGATGTTTAGGCGATGTGTTTATTTCCTCTGCCAACGCCTTAATGCTCATCATGATTTGAAGTATTTCTTCTAATGTTGTCCTCGGGTTGATAGAGCAAAGTCGAATTACTACTTTTTCTTTTAATTTAGTCGTACTTAGCATAGCAAATCCTCTTTGATTAATTTCTTCCACCAGTTTTTTGTTTATTTCATGAATTGTTTCTGTAGACGTTCGCTTACAAGGAATATAACGAAAAGTAACAATTCCTAATTGGGCAGGTGTTACTACTTCCCAATCTTTTTCTTTCCTTAAAAACTCTTCAACTTGTTCAGCCAACATAATGCCATGATCTATTGCCTCACGAAAAGCTGTGACTCCAAATGCTTTAAAAGAAAGCCATACCTTTAATGCCCTAAATCTACGAGAAAGTTCAATTCCACGCTCCCCAAAATTCACTTTTTCTTCTATATTAGTTTCCGTATCCTTAATATACTCTGGGATCATACGGAACGTTTTACTTAAATATTGGCTATTGCGAATGAGTACACAACCAACATCATAAGGCTGAAAAAGCCATTTATGCGGGTCTAACGTCAAAGAATCAGCACGATGAATTCCTCTTAACACCTCCCTTCCTTTTTCACTGAGAATTGCTGCAGCCCCATAAGCACCATCCGCGTGTAGCCATACATCTTCATCACCACATAGATCAGCCAATTCATCGAGGGAGTCCACCGCTCCGCAATTCGTTGTCCCTGCATTAGCAATAACACAAAATGGTTTTTTCCCTTTTAATCGATCTTCGTTTATTTGCTTTCTTAAAGTACTAACTGAAATTCTTAAATCTTCATCTGTTTCAATTCGGCAAATTTGATGATGTTTAAAACCTAATACTTTAAGTGCTCGATCTACAGAAAAATGAGTTTGGTTAGAAAAATACACAACCGCATTTTCTATGTCATTATTCAGCTTGACCTGTCTCGCTACAGTAAGTGCAGTCAAATTAGCCATGGAACCGCCACTGACAAATAGCCCTTCAGCTGAATCAGGGAATCCTAGCATTGATTTTAACCAGTTGATTGTCGTTAATTCAATTTGTTCAGCACCTGCACCTACTATCCAAGCTGTAGGAAATACATTAAACCCACTTGCTAAAAAATCTGCTATTACACCAACATAATTATTAGGACCTGGCACAAAAGCCATAAAATGAGGATGATCCACATGAGTAATTTGATTAAACACATTGTTATTAAGAAAATGAAGTAACTCTTTTGGATTGGATCCGTTTTCTGGAATCGTTTCAATTAGCTTGTCTCTAAAAATATTACTATCAATCGTTTCCGAAACTGGTTTACTTTTTAAATGATTCATATGATCAACAATCAAGTCCACCGCTTGATATCCTAACTGACGCATCTCTTCGGCTGATAACTGCAAGTTTTTTGTCATTTGGTTTACTCCTATTCTATTTAAAAAGGCGAGTTCTTGCTCGCCTTTTCATTTTTTATAATTTGTAATCACCGATTGCCTGTATTGGATTTTGAAGAATCATGTTGATTAACTGATGGATGTGATTCAATATTTCCTGTATTTTCTCCGCTTCATATACGGTTTGATCATATCCAAACTTTATTGTAAGTTTCTCTTCAGGGAAGCACATAATTCCATACTTTACATGAGGCTCATCAACAACTTCGTAATCTGTGATGGCAAAATTTCTGTTTTTATTTGAAGAAAAGATAGCTGAGTTAGTCGGATAGTTTTCAAAAACCCAAAGATGGTCAGTCAACTCAGTTTTTAATTCACTTTGTTTTTGTATATCAACAAATGAATAGTATGCATACTCATTACATTTCAATGTTTCTAGTTGTACTTTTTGCAGGAAGTCCACAAAAGATTGCGTTTCTGTCCATGCTAGTCGAATAGGCAAAACATTTGTGAACAGACCGAACATATTTTCAATCCCTTCTACTTCGGGAGGTCTGACTGATACTAGATTAGGTAATACTACTTCTCTCATTCCGTTGTATTTGCCAAGCAATATTCCCCATACAGCTAGTAATGCCGAATTCATAGTTATATTGTTTTTAGTTACAAATGTCTGTAACTGATTAGTCAAATCCTTATCTAATGTTAAATCCATAAATGTGAAATTTAACCCTTCACTTTGAGTTGGTACTTTCTTTTTAGGAATACTAATTTTCCGATTGTATCCTGATAAATAATCCCGCCAAAAATGACGTGCTTTCTCATGATCTCGTGCTACAGTCCAATCTATGAATGTCTCAAAAGGTTTCACCATAGGTAACTCTGCCGTAGTTCCCGCATTTATTGTTTCATAGAGCTGGAATAATTCGTCTATCAAAATGCTGACGCTCCAACCATCACATAATAGATGATGGGAACTCCAAACCACCTTATGCTCATTATTACCTAGTTGGAATATACAGAGGCGGTTCATAAGTTCATCATTTTTGAATCCTTGACTTAAATTTTCATTCATCCATTGGTCTAGGAATTTTTGCTGTTCTTGTTTCGGCATCTCAATCAAGTTTTTTATCTCTGAAATCATTTGAACATCATGTATAACAGCTTGCCAAGGTTTTGCTTGTTCATCTTGCACTATTATCGTTCTTAAAGAATCATGGCGATCAACTAATTGTTGGAAACACTGAATAAAGAGATTAATATCCAGCTCCCCCTCAAGTGCCCAAATTATTTGTTCAAAATATGCATTTGTATCAGGTTCAGTCGCAGCATGTTCATAAATAACTTCCTGGAAAGGTGCCAATGGGTAAATACGTTCTATTTTTATATCCGGCATTTTTTCTTGTATTTTGATAAGTGTATGTTGATTAAGTTGTTTATCTTTAACATTTAGTACTGTAACTTTATTATCGTTCATTTTGTTTACATCACTTGTTTGCGAATTTGGAAGATGATCAAGCTTTTTAACAAATTGAACCATGTCTCCTAATATAGGAAATGAAAATAAATTTTTTGGCTCCAGCTCAAATCCTTGTCTATACAGTCTGACGGAAACTTGAATCGCTTTTATCGAATCTCCACCTAAGGCAAAGAAATGATCATTTACTCCAATCCGATTTACTTTGAGTACTTCTTGCCAAACACTAGTTAATATTTTTTCCATTTCCGTTTTTGGAGCAATAAATACTTCATTTGTTTGTTTCTCCGGAGTAGGGAGCGCTTTTCTATCTAATTTCCCGTTTGGAGTCAAGGGCAATTGTTCCAAATAAACAAAATAAGAAGGAATCATGTAACCTGGCAAGTGATCTCGCAAATGCTTTCGAAGTTCTGTTGTGCTAATATTTTTCTCAGTTACCACATATGCGACTAAAAATTTTATACCATACTCATCTGTCTGATCAATCACTACTGCATGTTCGACTTGTTTGTAAGTGAGAAGACAATGGGCGATTTCTTCTAACTCTACTCGATATCCTTGAATTTTGACTTGATAATCTTGGCGGCCTAAAAATTCAATATATCCCTCAGGATGCATTTTTCCACAGTCTCCTGTCTTGTAAATAAGACCAAAATCAGGATGTGATACAAATGCTTCATTTGTTTTCTGTTCATCATTTAAATATCCTTTAGCAAGGCCCACTCCCCCGATATATAAATCTCCAATTACACCAACAGGGCACATTTTCTTTTCATAGTTCAACACATAATACGTTTGGTTTGCCAAAGGAATCCCGTATGGAATACTTTTCCAATGCGATTCCACCTGTTTGACCGGATAATAAATTGACCAAATCGATGCTTCTGTTGCTCCTCCGAGTGAAACTACTTCCGCAATCGGAAAATGTCGTTTTATTTTTTCTGGTAAAGAAAGTGGAATCCAATCTCCACTATGTAAAACTAAACGCAAGGAAGAATGTTCAAAATGAGAACCTACTTGATCTAATGCCAAATCCATAATTGCAGGTACTGTATTCCAAATTGTAATTCCTCTACGTTCGACAGTACGGATTAATTCTTGCATGTCTCTTGGGTCACGAATCATTACCAACATTGCACCTGTGCTTAACGTTCCGAAAATATCGTATACAGATAAGTCAAAACACATAGAAGAAATACCAATAATACGATCATCTTCATTTACCTGATATTTTTGATTAATATCTTGAATGGTATTTGCAACCGCTTGGTGAGTAATAATTACTCCTTTCGGTTTTCCTGTACTTCCTGAAGTGTAGATAATATAGGCAAGATCTTCCGGACCAGCAATAGCAGGCATATCTTCTGTTGTGTATAATGACAAGCGGTTTTCTGCATAAAGACTAGGTTCTAATAAAAGTTTGCATGAGCTATTTTCTAAAATATATGTTTGGCGATCTGAAGGATGGTCGGGATCAATCGGAACATAAGCGGCACCTGCTTTTAAAATACCTATCATATTAACAATTGTGTCAACTCGTCTTTGTGCTAAAAGACCAACCTTGTCACCTAGACCAATTCCTTGTTCTTTTAAAAAGTGCGCAACTTGATTGGAGCGCTTATGAAGCTCCGAGTATGTTAAGTAGTCTTGTTCAAAAACTACTGCTACTTCATCCGGTGTACGTTTTACTTGGTCTGTAAATAATTGATTTAAAGTAGTCGACGGTATTTTTTCTGTTGTCTCATTGTATTGCTCAATTAAAGCATGGTCTAACTCTTTCATCTGCAAAGATGTTACGTCACTTTGTTTCACTAATTGTTCCAATAAGTCAACAAATTGGTGAAACATCGCTTCTATCACATCAACATCAAACAATTCTTCAACATAGTTCCAGCTAATTAATAACTCTCCATTTTTTTCAATTACCACATTATCCAAATGCACTTGTGGAGTCCGAGCATGAATATAGCGAAGTGAACCAAGTTGTTCCCAAGCAAAAGCCCCCGCACCTGCTAGCATCGAGGTGAAAACAATTGGCATAACTGCTTTTGGCGTCATTTGATGATATCGAGTAAAATCTCGAATGAAATTAACTCCATCGTAATGGCGATGTTCGAGACCATCTAATAAAGTAGATTGCGTTTCTTTTACTCTAGTAAAGAAAGATTGATCTGGATTCACATCAACATCCAACAAGATGAGTGAAGTGAAATCTCCCACAATTTGCTCTACTTCTTCATGAACAGGATAACGGTTAAATACAGTCAAATTAATTGCCAATCGACGTTGATTACTCCAATATGCCAATACATCACCATATATTGTACAAAGCAGAGCCGAAGGAGTTACTTCTTTCTCTTGTGTTAACTTTCGTAGCTTTGTCCATATTTCATTGTCCAGGATCTTATTAAGTGATTGGAACTTAGGAGTAGCAATCTCTGCCGGATCCTTTTTTAACAGCAAAGAAGGCGCAAACGGAAAGTCAGGAAGCTTACTTGTCCAATAATCTTTTGCTGTTTTATATTCTGTACTTTGTTCCAGTTCATCATAGATAAACATGTAATCTTGAAAATCAAAAGATAGAGGTTCTAACCTTTGCTCTGGTTTATAATAATAATGAAACAAATCCTGTCCAACGATGTTCATGCTTGCTCCGTCCATTAATAAAGCATCGTATCGAAAACATAATAAATACGTGTCTTCTTTTAAAAGAAAGGCTTTTAATTCAAACAAAGGCCATTGCCCTAAAGGAAATACATGATTAGTCATTCGAGAACGTTCTTCTTGTAAGCGAGCATTTTGATTCCTATCATCTAAATCTATGAGACTTACTATTTCAATCTCGTAATCAGGAACGCTTTGTAATATTTGCTGTTCTCCCTCTGGTAAAATTACAGCTCGTAACATCGGATGACGTTGAATTACCTTTTGAAAACTTTTTGAAAGACGATTGATATTCAATTCTGTTTCATATTCAAAATAAGTTTGAGGTGAAATACCACTTAATTCAAACTGTGAATTCCGTCCTAACATGTACGCTGTCTGAACCTCTGTTAAGGGAAATGGCTTAGACAAATCTTTAACATGGGTTGGTCTATTTTCAAAGTTTTCCGTTTTATGCTCTAACTTTACACAAGTACTAAGTTGAGCAATCGTGGGATGCTTAAAAAAATCTGTTGTACTTATTTTTAAGCAGTCTTTTCTTAATAGATTAATTACCTGAAGTGCTTTAATCGATTCTCCTTTTAAAGCAAAAAAATTATCATGAATACCGATTCCCTCAATCTCCATAACTTTTTCCCATGCATGCACCAATTTTTGTTCAATTTCATTGCGCGGGGCAACGTATGGAATTGATACATAATCTGTTTGTGTTATATCTAATAACCTTTTCCTATCTACTTTCCCATTTGGATTCAACGGAATCTCTTCCACCTGAATCATTTTTTCAGGAATCATAAACTCAGGTAATTTATCACTTAAATATTTTCTGATTTCATCAAAAGAGACCTTATTATCCGATACATAGTACGCAGCTAATAATTTCCTATTTCCATATACTTGATCAACAACGATAGCTTGGTTTATTTCTGGATATTCCCTTAACTGGCTTTCGATCTCTCTTAATTCAATCCGATATCCCCGAATTTTTACTTGATGATCCATTCGACCTAGATATTCAAGTTCTCCATTAGGCAACCAACGAACGAGATCACCCGTATGATACATCATTTCTCCTGCCGTAAAGGGACTCGGTACAAACTTTTCATCTGTCAGTTTAGATTTCCCAAGATACCCTCGTGCTACCGCCACGCCACCAATGCAGAGTTCACCCGGAATTCCAAATGGTTTTAATTGACCATACTTATTCAATATATAGGAATGATAATTCGGGTTGGGACTTCCAATCGTAACTTCTTTGGCAGAGCTCAAATCCTTTACTGTTGCACAAATGGTTGTTTCTGTAGGACCATAAATATTTAAAATTGTCGCTTCACTGATGCATCGAATTTTTTCAACCAAATCAATGGAAAATGCTTCTCCTGCTAACAAAATAGATTTTAAATCTTTTAGAAAATTTGCCCCTTCTGGATCACTCAAAATCACTTCCATTCGCGATGGCGTTGATTCCCATAAATCCACCTTATGTTCTTTGACCAAATAAGCTAATTCTTTTGTTGCGAACTGATCCTCTGTAGCAATAACTACTTTCGAACCTTGTGTTAAAGGCAGACATATTTCTAACAAGGAGATATCAAAAGATACACTAGCAAGAAACAAGAATGACTGATTATCTTTTACTTTTTCTCTCATTACACTTAAAAAATGGACAAGAGATTTCTGTTCTACCATTACCCCTTTTGGATTCCCTGTCGATCCCGATGTGTAAATAACATAAGCTAAATCATTAGGATAACTTTCTCGAACTAAATTACTTTCCTCACCTTGGAAGAGATATTCCTCATCAAGATACAGCACTTCACCCGCAAATTGCGGCAATTCTACTTCTGTTCGCTTGCTCAGTAAACATTTCGCTTGACTATCTTGTAACATATATTCAATTCGTTCATTTGGATAGTTAGGATCGATTGGTAAATACGCTGCTCCTGCTTTTAAAATCCCCACCATGCCAATGATCATTTCCAATGACCGATCTACCATAACCCCAATAATACTTTCTTTGGAAACACCTTTACTTTGAAGAATAGAGGCCAATTGATTTGCTTTCTTATTCAATTCTCTATATGTCAAAGATTGATCATTACAAACAACAGCAATTTGATCTGGGGTTTTTAACACTTGTTCCTCAAACAAATTTTGAAATGATTGAGACAATTCTATGTCCGCCTGACCTTGATTCAATTCTTCTAGCAACTCTTTCTCTTCTTCTGAAATGATACAAATATCTTTCACAGCCAAATTCGAATTTGTTGACACTTGCTTTAAAACATAAAGATATGAATTTGCAAACTGTTGCAAAGAAGAGAATGAATGAGACTTGAAAGAAATTTGAATTTCAAATTCATTATGTATTTCATTCCATTTTCTTTGTATCCAGATGGCTAAATTATTCTCTGCATATTCTTCTATCAAATTTTTATTATGTAATCCTTCCATCCCAATAACAATTTGAAAAGGAGTTAAATGGTGTTTCGCTAATAATTCAGAGAGTGGATAACTCTGATTGTCATACCCGAATAAAGTCGTTTGTTCAATCTGATTTACTACTTGTTTAAAGCTGTGATGCGGATAGATTTCACTTCCTAAAGGAATCAACTTATTAAGATTCTCGCTTTGTTCAATATTCTTTTCAATTACAGGAATACCAATAGTAATCCTTTCTTGATCTGTATAGTGTGCCAAACAAATCCTTAACGCGGCCTGTAACCAGCTAAATAATAATAAATCTTGAGACTTAATTACTTTTTGTATACTTTTACTAAACTCTACATTCATTATGACTTGAACGTGCTCGCAAGGATTTTCTTTATTTAGTTGGTAACCGCTATTAAATACAGAAAAATCGAGAACCTCGGAAGATAACTGCTCTTTCCAAAACGCCTCTACCCCTTTATTTTCATGAATCGAACTTCGATCTTTAATGTGCATTTTTATCTTTATCCCCCTAATATTCATTTCATCTATTCGTTAATTTTCAAGCCAACTTCAAGCCCATGGAGAAATACTTGATGGTTATCCAAACATAAAAATTGCTGAATCTCTTCAAATTTCATATGACCAACTGAACAAACGCCTAAATTCAATGTCTCAGCCACCATATTTAAGGTAGCAGTGATAATACCAGACTCAATACAAGCAAATAAATATCCATCTGAACCGTATTTCGGGATGGAAGCGTTCGCATTATAAACCAAATAAACTGAAAAGGCAGACTGAGTAAATAAATCTTGGTTAATTAACTCATGATCACTTTTGATTACTTGATCAATATTATTTACAATCACAAGACAGTTTTTTGCTGGGTTATAATAATAAAACCCAGCTTTCATACCTTCTATACGTTTTGGTTTTATATAAATAAAGATATCAATAGGGTAGAGTCCGCCTGCACTTGCGTAATGATAGTATATATGTTCTTTCCTAACCTGTTTTAGAGTTGATATGAATTGGGAAAATTCTAAAAAACTAATATGTTTTTTCATATCAAATTGGCGACAAGACCTACGTTCCTTGATTATAGTGGGTAACTCATTTGTTGTTTCAAGTTGAATTTCGGTTGACCGCACAGCATGGTGTGTTCGATTCAATTGTTCACTCATATACTTATCTAAATCTTCTTTAGAAAAGCGAATCTGGTTGCTATATGAATTCGGAAAAATCTTTTCTTGTGTGGAAAATACTTCTCTTGGGTGTAATATGTTACTTACTAACACACGATTTTTTATCATAAGCTCTACTGTTTTTTGTGTCTCTTCTACATTTCCTAACGAAAAGTGCTCTACTAGTTCACTAATTTTCACACCTTTTTGAGTAAAAAAATAAAACTCAGGAAACCACTCAGACAAAACGCCTGTAAATCTTGTTTCTCCTATCAAAATTTCATTATGCAACTTCTCCCAATGCTTAATAGGAGACCAGTAATAAATTTGCTCGCTCATATAACCCTCCATAAACGTTTTACTTATTTTTAAAATACAATTTTCTAATCTACAAAAATAGTCCTTAGATTCTGCCCTTTGTTTCATAGTGATTATAAATACATGTACTTCAACGTAACTTGAGAATAATGAAATAACTTTTTCTTCATTGAAATTTTTTATTTCGTCATAAAAAATGATTTTTTATTAGACATTTTACATCCTTTCCCATAGTAATCCTATAAGGTATAAACCATTTGGAACATTGAGAATTTCCATGTATTTTCAATGTGAAATTATTGTAATGGATTGGAAAGCAGATGGAAATAGTTATTAAACAAAATAATATTGAGAAAGTTTTATTTGTTATAGCGATAAAATTTCCTAATGAGATTTATTACAAATAGATTAAGAAAAGAATTTAAAATTTTTCTTTAGAAGTTAGTGTAAAAATGTAACATACTATTACATACAAGTGAGTTACTAACATATCGTATTCAAAATAGAGAAAAGACACCAATTAAGGTGTCTTTTCTCTATTTTGATTCTATATACTTTTACGCCGTTGTTATTTTCAAACGATTTGTAGGAATTAATATAATTTAAATAACCGGATATCCAGTTATTAGATTTTATAATGAAAATTATATAAATTAAGAATGTATTTCAGATAATTTTATAAATAAATACAAAGATATCTCCTCTCCTTACTGTTACAATAGCAATAATCTCTTGTTTATTTCTGTTATTAAATTGTAATATAATTACAGTATGTGAAATTATACTACATTAACTTTAAAAGCGAAGTGAAAACAACCTTCACTTCGCTTTTTTCATTTGCAATCCCTATTCAATTTGCTCAATTCAGTATATACTTTCACATTATTTGCTTTTATTTAATCGGTTTCTCTGTTTTTAAAACTAGTGAACTTAATGCAGGAACTTTAATTTTATTGTCATGGACAACGTAAAGTGTTTTACTTCCCGCCTGATTCTCGTTTACTAGCACTTTCCATGGACCTTTCGATGGAAGTGTTATGTCAACGGCTTCCCTATTTGCATTGTGAGCCACCATAAAGTATTCGCTTTTATTCCCACTTCCCTTTCCATCTATTGTATAAGCTACAACATTTTTGGGAACATCGATAAAAGCTACATACTTTTTAATTTGCTCTGCAGAAGTCATACGAAAAGCTGGGTATTTTTTGCGTAAATCTATTAAGCCCTTCATATACTCTACTTCATTATTAAATGCTGCACGGCGTAACCAATCCATCTGGTTAATAGAATCAGGAGATTTGTAACTATTATGATCACCATATTTTGTGCGCATAAACTCTTGTCCTGCATGTAAGAATGGAATACCTTGTGATGTTAATAAAATAGAAGAAGATAATTTATGCATTTGTTTTCGCATTTCTTCACTGTCACCTGAATTAGTCAACTCAAGTTTATCCCATAAAGTATGATTGTCATGTGCTTCCACATAAGTTAGCACCTGCTCCGGATCTTGATAAGTAGACGAATTTGTATCATAGTCAATACCGGCTGTAATGCCTTTTTTAATACGGTCTTCCATGTTTTGCTTTCCATTTACAAAACCATTTTCTTTCTCCTCAAATACACTACCTTTCAATCCATCACGAATATTATCGTTAAAATGAGCAATCCCTTTCATTTTCTCCGCATTTTTTTGATTTGCTTTCAATTCAGCTGCAAGAGGTGTATTTAAATCCCAGCCTTCTCCATGCAGAATAATAGAAGGATCAATTTGATTAACAGCTTTACGTATCTCATTCATCGTTTCATAATCATGAATACCCATTAAATCAAAACGGAACCCATCTAAATTGTATTCTTTTGCCCAGTATGTGACGGAATCTACCATAAATTTTCTCATCATCTTTCGTTCTGAAGCGGTATCATTCCCTACTCCAGTTCCATTTGCTAATGTTCCGTCTTCATTGTAACGATAATAGTAACCTGGAACTAACTTATGAAAATTTGATTCAGCGGCATTATACATATGGTTATATACTACGTCCATCACAACACGAAGATTATTATCATGCAATGTTTGAATCATTTGCTTTAATTCAGTTATTCGAACAGTTGGCTCAAAAGGATTTGTAGAATAGGAGCCCTCTGGGACGTTGAAATTTTTCGGGTCATATCCCCAGTTATATTGTGGTTCATTTAAATTCTCTTCATTTACTGAAGCATAATCAAATATCGGTAAAAACTGAACGTGAGTAACACCAAGATCTTTCATATGATCAAGTCCTGTTTTTACACCTTCAGGCCCTTTTGTTCCTTTTTCTGTTACACCTAAATATTTTCCTTTTTGCTTAATACCACTTTCAGGTTGGATGGAAAGATCGCGTACATGCAATTCATAAATAATAGCATCTTCCGGATTTTTAAATTTCGGTTTTTTGTTTGCTTTCCATTTTTTCGGATTTGTTTCTTCTAAATCAACAACTGCACCTTTATCTCCATTTACAGAAGCAGCACGCACATACGGATCAACCGCTTCAGTCCACTTATCCCCAATTTTCACCTTATACGTATAAAAGAGACCTTTTTGGTTCCCTTTAAGTTCTGCTTTCCAAGTTCCCTTTTCACCTTGTTTCATGTTTATTTCAGTACCTATTTTATTGCTCCATTTTTTATATGTAACTAACTTCGCTTCACTCGCAGTAGGAGCCCATAAACGGAACTTTGTATGTTGCGGAGTATATATATTCCCTAAATCATTACCACCATAATAAAATAAATTATCAAATTCCTCGCTACGAATGACTTTACCGATTTCAGTATTCGCATCAGCTAAGTTTGCTATTTTAACTTTGTATGTTTGTTTTAAATCAATTTTCTGTTCCGTAATTATTTTAACCTTATTAGTAATATCTCCACTATTTTTATCATAAGGACTAATTCCCTTAATTTTAACGCCTTCAATTTCAATTTTCTGTTCCTTACTATTAAACGGAACATTAGTCGTTACAGTAATTTCATTAAAACTATCAATAGTAGCTTTTTGAATTGAGAGATCCGAAGAAGGCTTAGAATCATATACTTTTTCATCACCCGAAAGGATCCATACTTCAGCACGACCATCCCTTATATTTTCAACCCAGTGATCACCTCCATCTTTTTCCCATTCATTGGTACGAACTATAAACCCTACACGATTATAGTCACCATCTATTTTTATCTTAGCGTATTTTCCAAATTCATCTTCACCAGTAAATTCATAAGATTTACCGTTTGCATTTTCTCCCCATACCCAAAGATTCCAGTCTTTTGTATTTCCAGATTTCTCTTTGTAATGAATGATAACTTCAGTTGTTTTCGAATTTGAAACTGCCTTCACACTCTGAAAAGAGAAAACAGATGATAACATAACGATTATGGTAAGTAATAAAAACGATTTGTTAATTAATTTTTTTGTAATTTGCACCCCATACACCCTTTCTTTAAATATTACGAACAATTTATTATGCTCATACTACGAAACACGGTTTAAATTAATCTAGGAATCTCTTTTACTTCACCTCCATATTGGCTATTTTTACGTATGTATTTCAATGATCTTTTATACGAAAATCAAATATAAGATGGAAACAACCCTTACGAAAACGTTTGCATTAAAACTCAAAAAAATAGATTTGTTTATTCCTTCTTATATTTGTAAATACTAAAAGATCAGGGAAATCATTTTAAAGCAATCGTTTGTTATCGCTTTCATTTTATAGCACTTACCATTAAAAGGTCAATATATTATTAATTTTCTGTTTTTATATCCTTGAAATCTTATATATTTGTCGTAACTTATTGAAGATAGATGCCTGATTATTGCTTAGTAATTTTATTTTCACTAATACATTGCTACGTAAAAAATCAGCTAATATCCTTAAAATGACATTAGCTGATTTTCATAATGTATTAATATACGAATGAAAACTATATTTCTAACTTACTTAATTTTTGCTGCATCAAATGCTTTTTGCACTGCTTGAACTTCAGCTGTATTCGCCCCATATTTATTAGTTGCCACTCGAATACATGCTGATTTCAATTCTTTGAAATTAGATGTCATGTTTAATTCATCTGTATTTGCATAATAGAAAATATCAAACATTTTATCTTCACCAATTCCTTTAACAGTTACTCCGTTATGAGTTCCACCTTTTGCAATGAGATACGCAACTTTATTAATAATACTTGAATTAAAATGAACGCCGCCTTGATCCCATCCATTAAAATCGTTAAATTCACTGTAATCATCTGGATAAGGTACTCCAAGTGAAGATGGAACAGAAGCTGGGTTTTCCATATCACGGAAAACAGATCCAGTTTGTTCTCCCATTGTCCAGTTAAAGCTTCCATTATTTACGTATTTCTCAATAGATGTTCCCATAATATCAGATAGCGCTTCATTAATCGCACCAGATTCACCGTAATATTCAAGATTAGATTCGCTAGAAGTAACAGCATGTGTAAATTCATGTCCAGCTACGTCATATGCCTTGACAATAGGATCGCCATATACAAGCATACTTCCATTATTAGCACTTAATGCATTTTGCCAATTTTTCGGATCGTTCGTATCTTCAGAATCCCAAGCATGTACAACTGAAACTACCTTTTGTCCCTTATTATCAAAACTATTACGCTTATATTTATCTTTATAAAAATCAAATACCTTTGTTGCTAAATAATGAGCACTTACTGCTTTTGGATCGTTAAATGTTGTTGAAGTGCTGGTTGCTAATGTACCAGGATAATAGCTTTCTTCTTTAGTAATATCTCTGTAATTCACATCATATGTTTCAATTCCTTGCCCTCTTGTATAATCAGCAAGTGCATATTTACCATTACTTTGTTTAGAAATACCAAATGAACGAGATATACCTAAATCATCTTTTCCTGTTCCAGTTAATGATGTAAGACTACTTTTTTTACTTTCCTTTAAAGCTCCAACTAGTTTTTCACTTGCTTTTAAGTTAGATTCTTGTACCATATTTTTTAACATATCACCATTTTGTGCATTTACTAAATAAGTTCCAGAAACATAGTTTGGTGTTGCCGCTTCAAATGTAACTTGATATGCATTGCTAGCTTGTCCATTATTTTCATCAACAAAAATAACTTCCTTAACTTCTGGCTCAGAAATAAACTTGATATCGTTCCCGTATTTCGTATAAATATATTGTTTCGCTTCATCTTTTGATAGATTAATAGGCTTTTTCAATTCTTCTTGTTTTAAATTTTGCGCGCTATCGCCTGAAACACTTTTAATAACACCGTTATTATCTACGTGTGCAGTTAATTGATGGCCATATACTTCTTTTCCTTCGTATGTTTGCTGCATACGCACAAGTGTTGTTCCATCATACGAACCACGTTTTTGAAGAACTTTATAATCTACTCCTGTTTCTCCATTGACTTGATTTGGAGAAAGAGCTTGTTCAGCTTTCTCCTTAAGAGCATCTTTTACTACATTCTCTGGTGTTTTTTGTGACGGTTGTGTAAGTTCACCTGAACGGAATGAGTCCTCCTGAATTTGAACTTGAAGTTGATCTGTTTCCTCTGCATGACCTATTCCGTATGGTGCCACAGCTGTTAAAGCTAATCCTGTTGTTAATGCTACTTTAGTTAATGTCTTTGTGTTTTTCATTTTTTCACCTCGTATAATTTTTGAAATAGAAAGCTTGTACAAAGTATACTGTCTATTTATGTCGAAAAAAAGAGAAAATACAAAATTTATGTAATATTATGCAAAATTACATATATGTGGTCGATAAAATAAAAAATGAGCCCTTTTAGGTGCTCATCCAATTGGTTAGTCGTTAATTATCTATATTCATTCTAATCAAAGTACACTTATATCTTATTAACAACATAAAAAACCACTCTTTACTATTTTAAGAATAGTAGATAAATACTTTAGTGAGGCAACGCATATACAAGTTAGATTTTTCAATATAATTTTGTTATTTATGTCTATAGCTGCATGGATTGTAACGTTTTGAGACTGCTGAAGTCTTATATGAGTTTCAGGCTTTTTTATCTTGTCAAAAATATCTTTCAAAGATATTTTTGTCTCCCCATTTAAATATAGAAAAGGACATATCTATTGCATGTTATTAACTTAAGGTATGTTCTTTTAAAGCATATTATAAATATACATAGTGAGAAATGAAACAATAATTATTCAAATGAAAAATCCCCTAAATTTTTAAAGCGATTCAGGGGATTTTTTACCGATGATTCTCTATATTTCCATACCGATCACAAACTTTTTTAGGATAATGGTATGTCCAAGTTTAATAGCTTTTTGCACGAGAGCCATCTTTTTTATATTTATTTAATTATCCTACTAAGTTTTTTGTAAAATTCACCTTTTCTTTTTACATGATTAAACTGATTTGGATTAATATTAGCTTTTTGTGAGAGTGCTACAATCTCTTCTTTTGTAATTGAATCTTTAGTATTTATAGATGCTATATTTGTATATTTTCCATCTTCTGTTTTTGGGATTTCTAAAATCCCTTTATTTACAAGATCAACTACAGCCTTATGCTCTGAAGAATGTGTATCTACACCAGTAATTTTCCAATTACGCATAACTTTTGGCGTGTATACACCGTTCTTTACCTCTTTTAAATATGTAATAGCAAGGTTACGAATGGTTCCACCTGTTTCTCCGAATGCATTCTCTTGTTTAGATGACCAAGTTTGTTCAAATTTACGTCCCTCTAAAGCTCCCCCTTTTGCCTGAAGAGCCTCCATTCTATACGCATTCATTCCTAGCGTCATAACATCGCTCATTTTGATTGGTTTATTTGTACGAATAGAGCGTAAATTTGTAATTCTACTACCATATGGTTTTGTTAAGTCAATTTCGTATTTTACGCCTCCAAAGAAATCGTTCGTACTGTATTTAGACGCACGACGATTTTTATCAAAGCTAACTGTTACATCTCCGGCACGAGATGAGTTAAAATATCCTGCTGCCCATTCCATATAGTCTTTTAAATCTTTTCCAGTTATCTTATATACTGTAATTTCTCCCAAAGCATATTGATAATTATAAGCAATATCTTTCTTCTTTATAGGACCTATATCCAAACGGGCATAATCATTATCAATTTGATGGGCTACTACATCCGCCTTACTGTAATGGAGCATGACTTCATGAAAGAAATCTGATAAAGGTGTCTCTTGAATCTGCACACTTGGAATACCCTTTATTTCATTTTCAGGAACAAGGTTTCTACCCTTTAATTGGGCGACTACAACATTTGCATCTCCTCTCGCATACTCATGAAAAGGTGTTAGTGTTTCTTCAAGTGTAGAATCAGATAATACTGTAGTTCCATCAGCATTTTTTACAGGTATAGCGGTAGCTGTTTTATCTTTTAAAACAAGCTTCCCATCTTGCTTTGTAAAAGTAAGGTCAATACGTGAAATATGCGTTCCGTATTTATCTGGTTCTGTAATAATTACGCCATTTACAACTTCTTTTTTTACAAGTTTATGCATATGAGCCGCAAAAATAGCGCTTAGTTCCGGACAAGCATTCGCAATATCTTGAACACCAGTACCTGGGATTCCATTCTCATTTTCTAGTCCCATATGCATAACCCCTACCATTACATCTACTTTATCTTCTAATTCTTTAATAGCCTTTTTTGTCTCTTCTACTGGATTTTTCACTACTAAACCATCCAAATGATCTGTCCCTTTTTCAAAATCACTAATCATTGGTGTATTCATACCAATAATCCCGACTTTAATTCCACCTTTTTCAACAATCGTATATGCAGGAAGAAAACGCTCTCCATTTTCCTTATAAATATTTCCTGCTAACGTCTTTCCCTTGTATTGCTCACTAACTTTTTTCAATGTATCTAATCCAAAGTTGAATTCATGATTTCCAAATGCCCAGGCGTCATATCCCATTGTATTCATTGCTACCATCATTGGCGATTGTGGCTTATCGTTGAATAATTCTACTGAGTTTCCTTGAATTGTATCCCCGGCATCTACTAATATGGTATTTGGATTTTCTTGACGTACCTTCTTTATAACCGTATAAAGCTGCGTCAAACTTCCACTCATATTTGCTCCATCAAGCGCATAATCCCAAGGCATAAATCTACCATGAATATCTGCAGTACCTAACAATGTAATATTAACATTAGATTCCTCAGCCTTAGAAATAGCTGGTTTGACTGTTACTGCTGTTACAAGAAGCATAAGAATAATAAAATTGCATACATAGTTCTTCCATTTCATTTTTTGCATAATAACAATATTTCTCCCCTTTTTGTACTGTCATAAAGTTGCTTGAACTTTAAAAATGTAACTTATTATTCAGAGAAATTCAACTACAAAAGATAATTTTGTAGTTGGTTTTGCTGTGAAAATATAGAGAATAAAATGCATATATCCCCTAACAGAATAGTATTTTATCATTTTCTAATTAAATACTTCTTCCTCCAACGTGTGAAGGGCGCTAAACCAACGGTAGATGTATATGTACTTTCAAAATTTTGGACATGCAACTCATTTTCGGATTTTATTTCTAATTTTTTCCTTCTATATGAAAATACTGAGATCACTTCCAAAAATAATAACCCCGCTCTTCATTTAAGACGGGGTTACACTTATACAGCAAATCGGATTCAGATTTTTTTCAAATGTTCGTTTCCTCTTCAGGAGTAAAATCTGCTAGTTTCGTATTTTTTTCTGCTTTTTGGTTGCTTTCAACTAAATTCATCATAATTTTAATCAGGACTTGTATTTTATCACTCGAACCCTTGATGCTATCCCAAATCGCTCAATAAATAGATAATGATTTTTACTTTTCAACTCCACAAAGCAATTTTATCTCTTTAATTTGTTCTATATGACGCTGTTCATGCAAATAGATCAGTTCTATCCACTGATCAAGAAGTAATTCTCCAAGAGCTGGATGCGTCACTGATTTTTTCGCTAATATAGATTCATCTTCTATTGTACTCAGGAAACGCATCAATTCTTTTCTAGAGTCGTTTAACAAATCAACCATTTGCTGCACTTCAAATGGTTCTATACTTGGTTCAATCATTTCTGGGGCTATAAATTTTATCGATCTATCTAATAAAATAGTGTGAATTTCTTTACGCTCATTTAAGATACTATCCATCTTTTTTAATCCCGATGAAATAACTGTTATAACTCTCTCATCTAATAAAACT
This sequence comes from Bacillus sp. SRB_8, assembly GCF_003264205.1. Classification (NCBI taxonomy): domain Bacteria; kingdom Bacillati; phylum Bacillota; class Bacilli; order Caryophanales; family Bacillaceae; genus Bacillus; species Bacillus sp. SRB_8. The sequence continues at coordinate 20,402 of NZ_NADT01000019.1, forward strand.
AAGTGATGACAAACTTGTGCTATACTCCATTTATCCTTATCTGGTTTCCTATTAAATTGAGCATCACTTAACAAAGTAATTTCCTCAAATAATTGATTTCTAGTTTCATTAAACTTGTCATTTACAAATGTATTCATGTGAATTCTCCTTTCGCTAGAACCTACATACTTAAATTCCTACGCTAGAAATATTCTCTATGGAAAAAAGATTTTCCTTCACTATTATTCCAATCCAATCTTTTCTTTCTTTAGTAGGTTCTCTAATTCATGCTGAAATGTATGAGTTCTCTCAACATCCTTGAAGATTTCCTTGAGGTTATTATGCGCTACAGCTACATCATAATACTTTCAACGGAATCCTTTCAATATAACTACATAAAACGTTCCTAATTATCAATCTAGCATTAAATATATGTAAAAAATCAACCTATTCATTCATTTTTAATGCTTATGTATGTACATTTGTTAATTTATTAGTTATATTATGGGTATTGAATGATTACGAAAAGTTAATAAATCGCTTGTATAACACCTTATATTTTTATATCCGTGAAAACTACAAAATGTATAAAATTCCATTTGTCAAATGAATTTAATGCGGAAGGAGGTTTGTGGTTACTTCATCGGGATATAATAATCAGTTTTGAACTGATAAAAATATAGGAGGCGACATAATGTTTCGTACGATTTCAAATTTCATGAGAGTAGCTGAGATAAGAAACAAAATTCTTTTTACACTAGCGATGCTAATTGTTTTTCGAATTGGCACGTTTATTCCAGTTCCTCATACTAACGCAGAGGTATTAAAAGTACAAGATCAAGCCAACGTTTTAGGTATGCTGAACGTATTTGGCGGAGGAGCACTGCAACACTTCTCAATCTTTGCTGTAGGTATCACACCATATATTACAGCTTCTATCATTGTACAATTACTACAAATGGACGTTGTACCTAAATTTACAGAATGGGCAAAGCAAGGAGAAATGGGCCGTAAGAAATCAGCTCAATTTACTCGCTACTTTACAATCATTCTCGCATTCATACAATCCATTGGGATGTCTTATGGTTTTAATAATATAGCAGGTGGACAATTAATTACAGATCAAAGCTGGACTACATACTTATTTATTGCGACAGTTTTAACTGCTGGTACTGCATTTTTACTTTGGTTAGGTGAACAAATTACCGCTAATGGCGTTGGTAATGGAATCTCAATGATTATCTTCGCAGGACTTGTTGCGGCGATTCCGAATGTCGCTAATCAAATTTATTTGCAACAATTCCAAAACGCAGGCGATCAGTTATTTATGCACATAATAAAAATGGTTTTAATTGGACTCGTAATTTTAGCGATAGTTGTTGGTGTTATTTACATTCAACAAGCTGTTCGAAAAATACCGATTCAATATGCAAAAGCTGTTTCAGGAAACAATCAATATCAAGGAGCAAAAAATACTCATTTACCTCTTAAAGTAAATAGTGCAGGTGTAATTCCTGTTATCTTTGCTTCAGCCTTTTTAATGACGCCGCGTACAATTGCGCAGCTCTTCCCTGATTCAAGCGTATCTAAATGGATAATTGCGAATCTTGATTTTGCACATCCATTTGGAATGACACTATATGTGGGTCTTATCGTTGCCTTCACATATTTCTACGCGTTTATTCAAGTAAATCCTGAACAAATGGCTGAGAATTTGAAAAAGCAAAACGGATATGTCCCGGGTATTCGCCCAGGTAAATCTACAGAACAGTATGTAACAAAAATTTTATACCGTTTAACATTTATCGGTGCGATTTTCTTAGGAGCAATTTCAATATTACCACTTGTATTTACAAAAATCGCTACATTACCACCATCTGCTCAAATCGGTGGTACAAGTTTACTAATCATCGTAGGTGTTGCATTAGAAACGATGAAAACGTTAGAAAGTCAACTTGTGAAGCGTCATTATAAAGGTTTTATAAAAAAAGTGAATTAATTACAAAAACACACTAGAAGTCACAATAGCGACCTAGTGTGTTTTTATTATAAAAACTTATAATAACGGAGGTTTTGTCTTATGAGTCAAAGAATGTCTTATTATGATATTTCGCCTGATGGTATGAAAATTATGATGGATATGGAGAAATACACGAAGAAATCCTCAATTAATCGAGCTGTTAGAGAGCTTATAAAAATTAGAGTCTCTCAAATTAACGGCTGTGCTTATTGTATCGATATGCATACTTCTGACGCCCGAAAATCGGGTGAAACCGAGCAAAGAATTTATTGCTTAAATGCTTGGGATGATTGTGATTTTTATACTCCTGAAGAAAAAGTTGCTTTGGAACTATCGGAGCATCTTACTCTCATTCCTACTAAAAGAGTTCCTGAAAATCTATACAACCGTGTACGTGAATACTTTGACGAAAAACAATATGTTGATCTTGTGTTAATCATTAATCAAATAAATAGTTGGAATCGAATTTCTATTGCGATGGGTAATACCGTAATAAAAAAATAACACTTATCCACCAAATAATATGCGATCGATTTAGTTAAGTGTAAAATTAAATACACCCTATATTAAAACACAGTTGGTTATTTCTCCAACTGTGTTTTTGATTTTACTATCTCTAATCTGTATTCTAATGTGTTAATCATTTTCTTCAAATTAACTATTTTTTCTTCTAAATTTTGAATACGTTTTCCGCTGTTTTCCACATCATTAAGCTTTAACTACATCTCTTTTTTTAACAACCTTCCTTGCTTAAAATAAACTCCAAGTGTAGAACGATTCGCTAAAAATACACCAATCAAGATTAAACAAGCTCCAATTCCCATTGCAGGATTTAATGGTTCTCCTAATACAAAATAACCTACAATAACAGCGATTAACGGGGATACATATAACCACGTTGATGGAAATACAGGATTTGTTTTTGATAAAAGCCAGTAATATAAACCGTGCCCACCGATAGACCCTACAAATATGAGATATAAAATTGGCCATTGTACATTCCAAGATGTTAAGATTGTTAGATTAGGCTGTTCCATTACGATAGATACAATTAACAACAAAACTCCTCCATAGAACATTTGAATGCCGTTAATGAGAAATGGTGATACGTTAGGTAAATCTGAAAGTATTTCTTTTGAACGAATAGAACCTATTCCATAAAACAACTCCCCTACTAATATAACAAGGCAAGCGATACTCCATATGAATGTAAGTTCTTGATGCATTCCAGGTAAAGAAATGCAAAAAACACCTATAAGTGCTATAACTAAAGCAACAAGTTGTTCTTTTTGCAATTTTGTTTTATTTCTCTTTGATTGCAATAGCAAGATCATCATTGGACCCGTAGCAGATAGAATTGCAGCTAATCCAGAAGAAATATATTGTTCTGCCCAGTAAAGGGTCGCGAATGTCATAAATGTTAAACAAAAACCAGCATATATAATACGTTTTGATAATAAGTAAGGCATAATATCCTTTCTCTTTAATTTAAAAATAATAATGAGAATAAGACCGGCCAAAAAGAAGCGAATTCCAGCTGAAAATAACGGCGGTGCACCTGCCTCAATTCCGATTTTTATCGTTAAAAATGTTGTTCCAAAGATGATACATACTAAAATATAATTTAAAATGACCATTTTCCTTCCTCCTTTTTACTCTTGAAATGAGTATAGAGGATATGGTGTATAACAGTGTATCCGAGCATATAACAGTTGAATAAAAATATAGTTGATTGTCAGACTATTTTTCGCTTTAATTAAATTAAAAAGAAAAACAGGTGATTCTATGAAGATAGTACTACGTAAAGAATCCAACATACCATATTACCAACAAATATATATGCAAATTGTTGAGAGAATTCAAAGCGGGATGCTTTCGCATGGCGATTACCTCCCTTCTTTACGTTCTATGGCCGATGATTTGCAAATTAGTTTATTAACTGTTCGTAAAGCTTATAAACAGTTAGAAACGAAAAGTTATATACGAATTGAACAAGGAAAAGGTGCCTATATACATAAACGTGTGAACAAAGATTTCAAACCAATTCCATATCAATGGCAACAAACGAAATCCATTAATGTTATGCGTTCTCAATATGTAATGAACCAACATCGTAAATATTTTGATTTTTCACAGGCTGTCCTTTATCCACGTTTATTACCAAATCCGTTTCTTTCAGATGAAATGCACAAATTACTTAATAAGGATCAAATGATACTGGCAACATACGGACCTGTTCAAGGTGACAAAGAACTTAGAGTGGAAATAACAAACTACTTAAAAGAACACCAACAAGTAGTTACAGATCCATCTCAATTATTAATTACAAGTGGTGCCCAGCAAGGAATCGATTTAATCGCCCAAACATTATTAAAGCCTGGAGACATAGTGTTAGTAGAAAGTCCGTGTTATGGAGCGGCGCTTGATGTATTTGTTAATAAAGGAGTTCAAATTATCCCTGTTAGTCTTGATAACAACGGCATTCGCTCAGATTTAATCGATGATATTTGTCAAAGAAAGAATCCTGTTTTGTTATATGTGAATCCTACTTTTCAGAATCCAACGGGAACAGTAATGAGTAAAGAAAGGAGAATGGAACTTGTAGAACTAGCAGAGCTTTATCAATTTTTCATTTTAGAGGATGATTCTTTCGGAGAGATATATTTTGAAGATTTTAAAATTCCCCCTCCAATAAAAAGCTTTGATACAAATGGTCATGTTATATATTTAAAAGGATTTAGTAAAACGTTAGCACCAGGTCTTCGCATCGCGGCACTTGCAGCTGAAGGTCCTATCTTTGAATGGTTATACGCCGTGAAGGCTTCGATGGATATTGGTAGTCCCTTATTGACACAAAAAGCACTACTTCCTTTTTTACGAGCGGAACGAATGAAAAATCATTTAGAAAAATTACGGACTGCTTTACAAATTAGACGCGATTTAACAATTGATATATTATCTCCATTAAAAGAATTAGAATTTGAAATACCTAATGGAGGATTTAACTTATGGGTTACACTCCCTCAGTCAATCGATCCTTTTACATTATTACAAAAAGCGAATGAAGTAGATGTTTCTTTTTTACCCGGCACAGCTTGTCTGATAAACCATGAAAATCAATATAATCATTTGCGAATTAGTTATTCAATGTTAAATGAAAAAGATATGTTGATTGGATTAGAAAGATTACATGATACAATTGCCAAGTTTAAATCAATGATTTAAACTCCAAAACAACAACGAATAACTTCTTATTCACACAATAAAAACCAACACTTTCAAAAGTGTTGGTTTTTTATTTATTTACAAACTAATTTCTGCTGCTGTGAAAGTAATTGGGCCATTTACAAAAAGTTCTGCAGTTGGAGAGTTAGTGCGCACTGTTAAAATATATGATACTTCATCTTGTGAAGAGCCGATTTGATCAACGTGTTGTGCCACTACTTGTGTTACGTCATCATGAAATTCGGCATCAATTTCAATAATAGATTGATATATAAGCTTTCTATTGAAACCACTTACACGATAAATTGCAGTTATAAGATCACTTGGTGTTAAACTATTATTATTTATGTGGAAGAGACCATTCAACCACACTAAATCCCCAGATTTAACATGTTGTAAAATTACTTCTGCAACTGTAGTTAATTCTTCTGAAACGACAATACTATTACTTAATGGTAAGTTGATGATTGAAGAAGATGTATCATAAGCGAATCCTACTAGTCTGCTTTTTTTCTTGTTACTATCACAATCAGTATTGCATCCTTCATCTTTTTTGTTTCCATTATAATACTTACTTTTTCCTTTACAGCACTTGTGATTTTTCTCTTCATAGCTATCGCAATATTTGCAGTAATAATACAATGAAATCTCCCTTTCTAAATAAATGTAATAATATATAATATTACTTCGATTTAGAAAGGATTGGACAAACTAGAATTTTATGAATTTTGAGGTTCTCTACTAACGAAAATTCACGTTAAAATAGTTAATTGGATATCAATAGTATATCCTTGTCCTTTTTATTTGTGCATTTTTTAATACACCAATTGACTGAACCGTAATATTTTTCATATACACTCTATTTTTATTAAGTATCTCCACATTCTTTTCAATAAACACCTTCTATATTTCCTAAAAACATACAATATTCGCATTTAATATTCAGTTAAATCACTAAATTTTTATGTATATTATTTCAAGTTATATTAGCTACACATGTGCAAGCGATATAACAATGATTTTGTTGGTCAAGTATACAAACAATATAACATTCATTTAATAGAATATATTATATTAAATGAAAGGAGATAGCTATATTTGGAATTAAAAAAATTTATTGATCCCCTTCCGATTCCCTCTGCAATAAAACCTACAGGAACATATAAGGGTAAACCATTTTATGATGTACGTATGATTGAAACGCTACACAAGTTTCATATTGATTTACCAAAGACGAAAGTATGGGGTTATAATGGAATGGTACCTGGTCCAACGTTTGAGGTGAAAAAAGATCATCCTGTATATGTGAGATGGTCAAACGATTTACCTAAAAAACACTTCTTACCTGTTGATACAACCGTTCATGGGGCGCATGATAACCCAGAAGTACGAACTGTTGTACATTTACATGGAAGCCCAAGTGAACCAGATAGCGATGGTCATCCTGAAGCATGGTTTACGAAAAACTTTCAACAAACAGGACCTAGTTTCGTAAAAGAGATTTATCATTATTCGAATCGAGAACGAGCAACTGCCCTTTGGTATCATGATCATGCACTTGGGATTACTCGTTTAAATGTATATGCGGGTCTCGCAGGACTTTACTTGATTCGTGATAAAGAAGAAAAATCACTACCCCTACCTAAAGGGAAATACGAGATACCACTTATCGTTCATGATAAATCTTTTAATCCGGACGGTTCCCTATTTTATCCTGCTCAACCTGAAAATCCATCACCAGGTTTACCATACCCTTCTATTGTTCCTCTATTTTTAGGAAATACAATTGCAGTTAACGGGAAAGTATGGCCATTTTTAAAAGTTGAGCCCCGCAAATATAGATTTCGTTTATTAAACGCTTCTAATACTCGCACATACAAGTTCCAATTAAGTGACCTTAGCTCATTCTTTTTAATAGGGACTGATGGAGGCCTTCTTAAACGGCCGATTAAAGTACAAAGTTTAGATGTTTCACCAGCAGAGCGTATTGACATTATTATTGATTTTTCAAGGTTTGAAGGAAAAAAAGTAGTTTTACAAAATGGAATTGATTTAGATAATCCAACTGGTGAGATAATGGAGTTCCAAGTAACGAAACCATTATCCTGCCCAGATAAAAGTAAAATCCCATGCAAATTAAGTAACATTGACTTTATTCCCGTAGAAAAAGTAAAGAAAGTAAGACGATTAACATTAAATGACTCAGAGGATGAATTTGGACGTCTCATGCTTTTATTAGATAATAAAGAATGGGACGATCCAGTGACAGAAACACCTTTATTAAATTCTGTTGAAATATGGGAGTTAGTAAATTTGACCGTTGGGATTCATCCTATTCATATACATCTAGTTAATTTTCAAGTTCTTGATCGTCATGATTTGAATGGAAACTTATTAAATCCTCTCCCAGCTGATTTCGGATTAAAAGATACCGTGCTTGTAACAGGTGAACAGACCGTCCGAATCATAATGAAGTTTGAGCCCTATTCTGGAGATTATGTATGGCACTGTCATCGTTTAGAGCATGAAGACCATGATATGATGAGACCGTTAAAAATCATACCTTCCAATCTTAATAGACACAAATTAAATTGATAGATACATTAAATAACACGAAAGTCCCTTCAGGATTACTGAAGGGACTTTTACATATTTGCGAAAAATGTCTTTATGTACAAGAAGCGTTTTTCAATCTACAACTATTTTTTAAGATTGTATTGCTCTAATAACTTTTCAAACATTTCTAAAGTAACTGGCTGTGCCGTGGTAGTTAGTTGATACCCAATACGTCCGTTCGTTTCTACAGTTGCTTGTTGTAAATTCTTGATTTCATGTATACCTTTTTCTCTCAGATGCATAAATAATTGTTGTTCTGACATTTTCGCGCGTAATAAATTCTTTTTTAAAATTTCTCCGTTTTCTATAACAATAATGCTATTTCCATTTAGAAATTTTTCTACTTTTCGTGATTTCAATTCAAAAAAATGAATGATAAGTAAAACACTCGCAAAAATAAAAGCAGCAAAAATAGATGGGCCTACTTTCCTACTTAATATAGGTTCTACAATAATACGTCCTATAGAAACCACAATAATAATTTCAGCTCTCGTCATTTGGCTAACAGATTTACTACCTGTCAATTTTAAAACAATAATTCCAGTGAGGATTAAAATAATGCTTTCAAAAAGTATATTCATTACAGCCCAATCCTTTAATAGTGGATTTTACTAGTATTCCCATTAAAGGATTTTTATGATATTTTAAAGTATCCATTCTCTTTACGTGCCTTATTCTTTGAAGCACCTCTCTCCCAGCTAGTAATGGTAAAGCATCAACTTTCTTCATTTGCTTCTACTTGTGATTCGTTACGAATCATTGCATACACAGTATGACCTTCTTTTATTAGCATTGGTATTAAAGAACGTGCTGTTGCACCTGCCACAAAAATTTCCATATGTGTTTCTTCTTATTTTGAATATCATAATTGAGACGAGACATATATAAGCTATGTATAATAATCAATATGAAAGATTCATCCAAAATTAAAGCTATAATGTTGGCTAGCAACCAATAGTGATAACATGATAATTGAATTTGATGGATATGGAATTAATGAGTATGTTATTGGTCATAACTGTTCTATCAGTAAGTTAAAAAAATGTATTTTAACGTAAAAAATGAAGAGTTATCTAATGAGGAGCTTATAAATTTATTTTGTGTACGTTATCATTTTGAAAACATTCCAAAGTCATTACAAGAAGACATTAAGACCGATGTCGTCATTGACTTAGATACGGACTATATTTATATCCCTAATAGATAACAATAACCCAGTAAACTAAAATGGTTTAATGTAACTTACGATTCAGACAAGAATTTAATAAAATAAGTAATTGCCCAAATAGAAGTCGCGAATTGAGTGACAAAATACATTGTCCATTCGAAAGAAGTCAGTTTTCTCTCTCGTTTAATCTTCTTTAAGTATCTGTAAAATATTAATGTACTCAAAAACATAAGTAATAAAGAGAATTGTTGTAAATCATCGACTATACGTACCGCCATAGACTCCATCACCCTCCTATACAAAATATAGACTATACTTTAAGGATATCATTTTTTTGGTAATGATTCCCTATATATTTAATGAAGTTAAAAAATGTTTTATGCGATATATGTGTACAGATAATAAAGTTGTTTAATTTTGTTCTTAGAAATACATTAATCGCCTACTCATAAATTTGATGGGCGATTATTATTTTTGTTTAATAATTGCTTTATTTCAATCACGACATTAATAATAGGTTTTGGTCTAAATGATTCTTGCAAGGAATCTCCTAATCTTGGACTTACTGATTTGGAAAAATAAAATTATTATGATCGTCTCAATTACCATTATTTTGGAGAACAATGTGCTATTATATATTCGTAATCAATGAAATAATAAGAAAGAAGGGGTAGTTGTGGAAACAAAGATTATAGAAACAGAGAAGAAAATTGATTCGAAATCCCTTTTGGCTTTGGGATTATTAATTATTTCCGGGATTGTATATCAACTTTTCGCAGTGTTAGGAGATAATATACCTGAAGTATTGAGGATGATTCTTGAAGCTTTATGGAATCTTGTATTATGTGGAATTATAGGATACTATTTTTTAGGAAAAATATCATTAGAGCAATTTAAACATTTTAATTTCAAGACATTACTTTGGGGTTTGCCTTTAACAATTATCGTAGGTATGGCTTCCAACTTAATATTCAGTTACATTTTTGAACCTGCAACTAAAAATTCCGTTGCTGAAGTAATAAGTATTTCTATGATTTTATTCCGTGTACCCTTTATGTTAATGGGTGAAGAGTTGATTTGCACTAATATAATTATCGCATTACAAAAATTAGGATTAAAATTTGGCACGGCATCATTAATATGTAGTTTGTTGTTCGCTTTGTGGCATATTCCAGCTTATGGTTTTGTGCCAATGCAGTTATTAATAACTATAATCCCAATTAGATTAGCACTAAATTATATATGGAAAAATTCAAAAAGTATTTGGGTAAGTTGGATTTGTCACTTTATTTTTGACTGTATTTCATTTGTACCAATGCTTTTTAAATAACCATTTTATTTTTAAAAGGACTTTATTATTTGCGTATTGTATAAAGAACAAGAGCACTCAGCTATTGAGTGCTCTAAAAACATTAATTTTGATTCAAAACATTCTCCTCAAAATATTTCCCCCAATCTGGGCGTCTTCCATCCATATCTGTAAATCCATACTCTCTTCCTAATTCCCATGAACTTAACGCTCGTCCCGTTTTTTCATGAACATTTGGATCACTTGCTAAAGCTGCTACTGCTCTTCCAACAAAGAAAGGAGTTTCTGATGCGATAAAATGAGGGTCTTGTTTAGCTCCTTCTCGCCAATTCTCCTCTGTTACACCAAATATATCTAACATCGCTTCTGAACGAAGGAATCCTGGACTAACTGCGACAGCTGTAATATTGTGTTGTTCTAAATCTTTCGCCATAGCTTCTGCTAAATGAATTGTTGAGACTTTTGCTAAACTATAGTACAAATTACCTCGATATTGATAATCGACTCCATCTGTAATTTCAATAACAAGTCCCATTTTATTTTTCACCATTAATGGTACACCGTAATGGCTTGTCATTATATGAGAATGAACAGCTCTTTGTTGCATAAGTAGTCCGTTATGTAGGTTGTGTTCCCAGAAAGGTTTCTCCCATTCTGTTAAAGGATCGCCGCCCCAAACATCGTTTACTAAAATATCAAGCTGTCCATTTTGTTCGTCTTGAATCTTTGTAAATAATGCTTTAATATCTTCTTCTACCGTATGATCAACACGAACTGCGATTCCTTTTCCGCCTTGCTTTGTAACAAGCTCTGCCGTTTCTTCAATCGTTTCAGTTCTTCCCATACAGGATAAATTCCCTTTTGTACTTCTTCCTGTTACATATACAGTTGCACCGGCTTCACCAAGCATCATCGCAATACCTCTTCCGGCGCCTCGTGTTGCTCCGGCCACAACTGCTATTTTACCTTGTAATGGTTTCATGTGATTCTCCTTACTCTTTATAATCAAGTATAATTATTTTCGGTACCCCGTTCTGATTTTAAGAAGGGGTTAAAATCATATTAATTAAATTTGATTAGCATTGCACCCTATGCCTCGTTGTGCAGCAGCGAAGTTCATGCTTTTTTGTTCGAAATCAGCACATCTAAATAGTGCTGATTGTACATAACGCCTAATATGTTTCCGAAGGGATCAACTACGGAAGCCGTGATGAATCCCACGCCGCGCTCTGTAGGTGCCTCATACTCTTTTGCTCCCATAGACAGTAGCTTATTGAAAGTTGCTGTTACATCATCAACATGCCAGTACACTATAGAGCCAGATGGACCAGTCACTGAATCAGCTGGCGCATAACGGCTATCGATTAAACCTAGCTCGTGTTGGTAGTCGCCAATGCGAAATTCGGCATATCCTGGACGTTCAAAGTATGGTTCACTTCCTAATAGGTCAGCGTACCATTTCTTTGCGGCTGCTAGATTATCTGTCCAAAAACTAACTGTGGTTAGCCCTCGTAATGTCTGTGTATTGCTCATAATCGATCTCCTCCATAAGGTTGAGTAATATTTCCACATACTAAAACGAAATAACACCTTCTGAATTACCTTTAATTCACATATAAATAACCCATTCTCTTATCCATATTCAAGAAAATGCCCTTTTAATGGCAGATCATGAACGTAACGATTTTTTTGTAATTAAACAATAATATTGTGAATCAATAAGAGCAATACATACAAACAAGGCTATTCTATTCAAAACACGCCCCCTCATAATTTTTATTCTTTTTTAAACTGAAAATCCACACGGTTCGTTCGTTTTATTTCCCCAATTACTTTGCCAATCCCTTCTTCAATCTTTTCTTCTTTTACATTAGATACATTTAACTTTAACAATCTCTCTTTATGAAAGTTACTTAAATAATTTTTATCAATAGAATCTATGCTTATTTGACTCTTGCTTAAATTTTTAATAAATGTGTCCGTGACTATATTTTTTTTCAACTGTAAACAAGTGTGTATTCCAATTGGATCTACTGTTCTAGAAGTAAACAAATGTGGATTTTCATTTTGAACACCTTCTACTACTGCCGCTAGTTTTTTTGACCTATTGTAGTAAGATGCTTTTATTTTATGTTTATGCCGATCAAACATTCCGCTCTTTATGTAAATTTCTAAAGCAGCTTGCGAAATCATAGGACTATCGATATCTAAAATCTTTTTATACTTATAAAAGGCATCTGCAATGGATTGCGGGATGACTGCAACACCGACTCGCAAACCAGGAAAGATGATCTTCGAATAACTTTTTAAATATATAACATGATTACAATTATCTTGGCTGTAAAACGGATCTACTTTTGAATCAGTTTCTAAATCTGCTAAATAGTCGTCTTCTACTATAAATACATTATATTTCTTCGCAAGTTTAATAATCTTTTCTCTCTCTTTTTTAGAATACGAAGTTCCAAGTGGATGATGAAATCTTGGAGTTGTATAAAAGAATTTAATTTTTTCTGTGCTGAATATCCGCTCTAGTTCATTTAAATCTATCCCCTCATGCGTACGCTTAATTCCGATTACAGGAATGTTATTTGTTTCTACATATTCAATATATAAATGGTAACTTGGCTGTTCAATTAGAATCATATTATGTTCATTCGGAAATGGTATTGAAGTTAATATAGCAAGTGCTTGCTGCACACCTGACGTTATAAATATATTATCTTCCTTCGTGAAAACTTGATAGTTTGCTAACTGTTTTTGCACAACCGAAATTAAAGATGGTAACCCTTTCGGTGTTCCGTATATAAACAAATCATTCTTATAGGTATCAATCGCTTTATTAATGCAATGCTGAAAATCTAAGTATGGAAAAACATCTGGATCTGGGGCCGAAGAAGCGAAATCAATAATCTCGTTACTTTCTACGTAACTTCCAGATTTCTTAACAACGTAGTATCCACTTTGAGGTACAGAATAAATAATATGACGCTTTTCCAATTCATGCAGCGCTCGTATTACAGTCGCCTTATTACATTCATATTGTGTAACAAGCGACCGTATAGACGGTAATTTCTTTCCTTCTTTTATCTCACCATTTTGAATCATACTTTCTAAGTCGTTCAAAACATGTAAATATTTATACATCATTACACCTCCTATTTTTTTGTACCGGTACAGTTTGTATTTGTTCACATTGTAGCACTAGATCAGAAGGATTACTATGTACTTATACTGGCCAGTAAGAAATCAACTACTATGAGGTGGAATTATGACAAATACAACAAAAGCATATATATCAGCATTACTCTATTCATTTATTATTGGGTTTTCATTTATGTTTGTGAAACTAGCACTAACCATTACGAGTCCTCTTGATACTCTGGCTCACCGTTTTACAGTTGCCTTCATAGCAGCAACCATTCCGGTTATTTTCGGTTTTGTAAAGTTAAATATATCATTTAAAAACATACTTACACTTTTACCACTCGCAATATTTTATCCAGCATTGTTCTTTGCTTTCCAAGCATTTGGCTTAGTATATACAAGTTCATCTGAAGCTGGAATTATACAAGCAGCGATCCCTATATTTACGATGATACTAGCTTCCTATTTTTTAAAAGAATATACGAATACATGGCAAAAAACATCAGTATGTATTTCTGTCATAGGTGTCATTTATATATTTGTTATGAATGGTATAGGGGCTCATGAAACGAGCTTTATCGGTGTTATTCTCATTTTATTATCGGCATTATCATCTGCTTGCTACAATGTATTAGCTCGAAAAATGACAAAGAAATTCAAGCTGATGGATTTAACATACACAATGACAGCAATCGGTTTTATTAGTTTTAATTTCATCGCAATCATTGACCATATGAACAAAGGTACAATAACTGTATACTTTAAGCCATTTACGAATGGAACATTCCTTATCTCCATTTTATATTTAGGATTACTATCTTCCTTACTGACAGCATTATTATTAAACTATTCATTATCTTATATTGAAGCAGCAAAAATAAGTGTTTTTAGCAACTTATCTACACTTATTACCATTATCGCAGGCGTTGTATTCTTACACGAGCAAATTGCCTACTATCATATTGTCGGTACACTTATGATTGTTCTTGGAGTAATAGGTACAAATTTTCTAGAAAAAAAAGGAATCATAGCGAAAAAGAAGAATACCTCCTTGAGTAAATAAAAAGTGAGGGGTAAATAATGCAGAACTCTAATACGATCGATATCCGTAATATACATGAGCTAGAGAACGAATTATCTACTTTATTAAGTAAACCCATTTCTTCAGGAGAAGATTTAGAAAATTGGCTGAAAATACAGTCGAAATTAATATGGGAAATCGAAGAACAATTGAGATCACACTATATTGACTTTCAATGTAATACAGATAACAAAGAAATAAAAGATACGTTTGAATATGATCAACAATATGTAAGGCCTCTTTTGAAACGTTATCAAAATTCCTTTGATAATAAATATTTAGAGTCACCATTTCGAATGCAACTTGATCCAAAAACTTATAGCTTACTAGATAAAAAAATAAAAAATGCGCAAACATTATTTTGTGAAAAGAACATTGATTTAGAAGTAAAAGAAGACAAATTAGTAACCGAGTACTTCGAAATTACAGGCAGTTTGACTGCACTATGGGATGGCGAAGAAAAAACAATTACTGAACTACAGTCTTACTTACAAAATCCGAATCGTGATATACGAAAAAAAGCAAAAACGCTCATTTATGAAAAATTTTTATCTGTTGAAAATAATTTACAACATATTTTAAATGAATTAATTGCAATCCGTCACCAAAAGGCAAAAAACATTCAATTAGATAATTATCGTGATTATATGTTTAAAAAACATGAACGTTTTGATTATACGGCTGATGATTGCTATGAACTTGCAGAATCCGTTCGTAAATACGTTGTGCCACTTATTGATAATATATTTAATGAGAAAAAAGCTGAACTTCAAGTAGATACACTTCGTCCGTGGGATCTAAAAGCAGCCGCACCAAATCAAAAAGTATTAAAACCCATTGAAGATGAGAGTGATTTAATCGAAAAAAGTTCTCATATTTTACAAAAACTAGATCCAGAATTTTCTGCATTATTGAGCCGTATGCATAAAAATGATTGCTTAGATTTAGAAAGTCGTAAAGGAAAAGCACCTGGAGGATTTTGCGAACACTTACCTGCTTCTCAATTATCTTTTATTTTTATGAATCTCAATCATACACATTATGATGTTACTACTTTCCTCCATGAAATGGGCCATAGTATTCATAATGAATGTATGAAGCAGCTAAAGCTACAAAAATATTTAGAAATCCCTTCAGAATCAGCTGAGCTAGCCAGCATGACAATGGAATTGTTTTCGATGGAGTATTGGGATACATTTTATGAGAATACAGAAGAATTTATAAAAGCAAAATTAGATTTCTTTAAAGATATTGTTAAGTATTTACCACAAATGCTTATCGTTGATCAATTCCAACATTGGATGTATGAAAATCCAAATCATACTGCTAAAGAAAGAAATGAAAAATATTTAGAATTACATAACACTTACCAATCGAATGTGGTAAATATTGAAGGTTATGAAAACTGGATAGCAACTGGCTGGTTACCTGTACTACACATATTCGAAATACCATTCTATTATATCGAATATGCAATCGCGCAACTTGGTGCATTGCAAATGTATAAACAATATAAAGAGAATCCTAAACAAGCACTACAAAATTACAAAAAAGCATTATCTCTAGGTAGCTCTGAATCCTTACCAGAGGTATATGAAGCAGCTGGAATTCGTTTTGATTTTTCTAGTGAGACAATAAAAGAATTAATGGCATTTGTAGAAGAGGAATTAAATTTACTTGAACAAATATAAGTAAAAAAGATGCACCTATACTTTTAGGTGCATCTTTTTTACTGTATTCTCTTCTAATTAGTTTCAATTTTCATCTCGCTTTATTAATAAGCTCTATATATTGTAGGTCCCCATATCCTATTGTTGGAAAAAGATTAAACAACCTTTTTAGTAACTCTTGTGTTGGTAAATCTTTATTTTTGGAGATATACTTTACTACTACATTATTTTCTTTTAGCATCTCTAAATATAAATCTATCGCCTGATACATTACAGGTAGTATCTCATGAGATGGCTTTTTATGATTTACTAGAACTTCATTATAAACAGAAAAATAGTTCCCTAATTCAAGTTCAATTTGACTTACTTTAAATTCATCCTCTCTGAAGCTATTTAAGTATACTTTTCCCTTATAATCAGACTGTTCAAGGTAAGAAAGTACGGTAAGTAGATTCATTTGGCAAAACATATCCTCACCAAACCATAAAACGATACATTTATACTCTTTTTTAAAAAGATTCTCTAAAGGATGAATAACCTTTTTCATATAATTTTCTACAGTACCTTGATGTCCTTCTGCCCTTGTTTTAATAAACTCATCATCAAAAATCTGTGCAGTAGTCGCATTTACACACATAGCTTCATTAAATGGAGCGTAATCAGACTCCCCCATTAGTCTTTCACTTTTAAATTCTTCATACATAAATTGACCATTTAATATGTTTAGTACATCTTTATCAAACAGCTCACTCTTCGCATTTCGTAACTGATTAACTTCAACTTTTCTAGAAAAATTCATTCTATCCCACTCCTTGCCATCATTGATTGAGAGTTTAATAAATGATTGAACCGGTATTTTGTTAAGTTGGAATTTTCCTGGGGTTATACCAAAAACAGTTTTAAATGCTCTACTATAAGCCTCTTGCGAAGAGTAATCGTAATCAAATGCGATATCAATTATCTTTCTATCATTCGTCAAATCTTCCGTTGATAAATACAATCTTCTAAGAAGAATATATCGTCTAATACTTATCCCTGTTACTTGATGAAATTTAAACGAACAGAAGTAAGGAGAATACCCCATATAATCAGATAATTTATCTAATGAAAACTCCTTTTTTAAATTGCCCTCAATCCATTCAATCATTAGCTGTATATGTTCATTCATTTATCTCCCTCCTCACTAAATATTATAAGAAGTATCCACTTCTTTCTTTTGATATTTCTTGTGGTTTATAACATTAACCACCCTCTAGAACCTTTAAATATCATATGTAATTACTCATTTCATATTTTTTCAGCTATCTTATTTTGTCATACATTTACTTAACTTTCCAATAAAGTGAAACTTTAATCAGTGGGGATTTTGTTCCTCCCCACTGATTATTATCCCATACTAATCGGACTTTTACGGGATAAATCTTTTTTAAAGGATTCTACCAAATAAAACACGAAATTTGTAAGTTAAGGAACTAGTAGTTTTGTGAGTGGAAAATTTATGTTTGGAAAGAAAGTTAAAATGAATAATATAGAAAAAGAGATACTTAAACTAATTAATAAACTATATCCATTGGATTTTATTGAAATGAAACCAATAACAAATGAAATGTATCAATGTCTCACAGCACAAGGTACTTACTTCGTTAGAATTACAAACTATAAAACATATGAAGAGCAATTAGAAGAAGTTACATATACGAACTTTTTATATCCAAAGGGCTTAGGAGTCCCTCCCATAATACCTTCTTCAAAGGGGAATTTAGTAGAGAAAATAACATTAGACAAAGAAGTTTTTGCTGTATTATATAAAGCTGCTCCTGGTATACATTTACCAAGAAACGACTGGAATTCTAATGTATTTAAAAAGCTTGGTCAACAAATTGGAAAATTACATCGTATATCTAAAAACTTTGAAAGAATTCAACCGGTAAATCATATAAACGACTGGTATGAAAATGAAGAGTATAATTTTCTTAACTATATCCCTAAAGAAGAAACTACTATAAGAGAAATTGCATCTGACGTTTTAGCTTCTATAAAGGAACTGCCAAAGAATCCTTCAAATTATGGCTTAATACACGGAGATTTATGGTTAGAAAACATATTAGTCGAAAATAATTCAAATTTAACAATGATTGATTTTCAAGACTGTGAGAAACATTTTTATATATTTGATTTAGCAGTCCCAATTTATAGTGCGATAGAGTATTCATTCGTTGGGAATGGTAACATAGTTGACTATGAGAGTTCTATTACAAAAGCAATAGTTGAAGGATACAAAGAGGAAAATGATTTACCTAAAGAGATGCTAGACCAGCTACCATTGTTTACTAAATTAAAAGAGATATTCGAATATAGCTTAATGCATATGTATTGGGATAAAGAAGAATTAACTGAGGAAGAAGTACGGATAATGAATCTTTATAGAATGAAGATAGAAAATAAGTATACCTATATCAATATTTAAAAATGCTGTTGTTTAACTAAAGTTTTCTTGTAGTTAAACAACAGCATTTATTAATTAGCTACTAGATAACCTTTGTTTCATTACTTATAAATACTGATTCAATAATCTTTTCAAATACACTTCATTTTGCGGAGATATTTCCTCAGAAAATCTAGCTGCAATAATAATAGGAGCCCATTGAAAGATCTCATCTCTTGTTAGATCAGTATTACTGCAATATATATGTAAATACATTTCAGCTAATTCCACTGAATTCTGTGAATACAATAAGTATGTCCGAAACACATCTGCACGAATATCACCTGAACTAGCATCAACCCAATCTATAATATTCACATCACCATTACTCATAATTAAATTAAACGGATGAAAATCACCATGACATACTCTAGGTTCAAATGTGATTGAATCTAACTTTTTTAATATATTTCCCTTTTGTTTTTCATCCAGATCATGTACGGAGTTAATTTGACGATAAAGCCTTTCTTCCATCGGTTCTATTTCATCCGAGCTCACAGATATAGCATGAATTTTTTGTTGTACACTAACACATATACTTATGTAATGCTCCGCTTTACTCAAATTATTAAGCAAAAGCTCACCAACACTTTCCCCTTCTACATATTCCATAATAATAGCTTGTCTACCTTGTATCTCTGTAACTTCAAATACTTTAGGAACGTGTAAACCACATGAATATGCATACTTTTGTTTTCGTGCTTCGTATAGAGATTCTGTATTAGGGAGGTATTCTTTAAACAATTTCACAACTTTATTATCACAAAGATAAATTTCAGCCGTATTTCCTTTGGCTATCGGATTTCCTAGATTCAATTCATTTCTCTCCTTACAGTAAATTAGAATAACGCCTTATAGTCCTCTATAAATTCAGTGTAATTATACTGAAACCCTTCTTCATGAAAATGAAAAAAACTTACCCCTCCCTATAATTATATAGAAAGTGGTAAGTTTAATTTTCTAGGAATATCGGAATGAAACTCCGGTGTATGCAAAACAGAAAATGAATACCCTTGTTGAATAAACAATACTTCAGTATGTTTACTTTCAAATGGAACACCATTTTTCTTAAAGTTATTTTGGATTTGTTGTAAAAACGCATGATCCGGTGTTCCGAATGAAACATGTACTTTCGGTGGTAAAGCTTTCATCGCGATTGGAATCCACGGTCGCTGCCACCAGGTTGCAACGATATATGCAGTGCCACCTATAACAAAGTTGAAAATATCCCCATCTTCCTTCGTTTTCATGTCTAGATTTGATTTCAACCATTCCGTAAATACAGGTACACTTTTAACCGGAAGACCAATTTCCCTTACGTATAAAATGTTTAACGGTGAATGCGGGACTAATACCTCTTCTTTAATATAACTATGTGCGATAATTTCGAGAAGATTTCCATCACCATCTTTAAAGTATAAATTGAATAGACCGCTCTCCTCACCAATTGTATGACCATCTTTCCATTTCACAATGAGTAATCCAGACTCTTTAAGCCATTTTGCCGTTTCATGAAATTTTGAATATGGGATCTCAAAAGCGAAATGCGCAGGTGCAATTGGTTCATATACTTCTTGAAAACTAATTGTTGTATACGGTGTTACTTCAAATTGAATATATGATGCGGTTTCTTTTTTTATTGGAAAAGATAATATGTCTTTATAAACTTGTTTTACCCCTTCTATAGAAACCGTTTGTAGTTTTATATCTGATATATGTGTAATCACTTTACATTCCCCCTTGTTTCTTATTATCTATTCTTATTGTATTACACTTATAAATAGATAAAATCAAACCGAAGGGTGGATTTTTTATATAAAAACTACAACTTTAGTATGAATATGTTAGCTCCAATTACTTTTTATTTCCTCTATAACAACTTCTGGTTTATCCCAGTGTAACAAATGTGTAGTATCAGAGATTAATTTTACTTTCGCGCCAGTTTTTAACTTGAAAATTCTCACTGTTTTATCTCTATATTCATCCCATATTTGTGGAACTGTAGCTCGAAGCAATATAATATTAGATGGTAACTTCTCGTAAATATCTATCGTTTCATCTTTATGCATACCTCTTATTATATTACCAGCTGTTGTACCTCTCGCATGCCAACATACTTTATTATCCATTTCAATCCCTAGGTCTTTTACAGCAACTTCTACTAATGGAGACCACCTAGTATATGCTTCTTTTTCACTTTTGAAAAATCCACCCCAATTATTAAAAATATATTCTTCAAAATCCTTTTCGTAATACGCGATTTCCTCTTCAAGCGTTTCTTCTTGAAGCCTTTTTGTTTGATATCCACCATCAATAAGAATACTTCCTAGTACTTTTTCTGGATTATTTAATAAATAAAATAGTGCTACAAAACTTCCCCACGAATGTGATAAAAAATAGAAATGTTCAATTCTCAGTTCATTTATTATTTCATTTAACCAGTTTGCTAAATTCAGCATCTCATAATCTTCCGTTCTTTCAAAGGGCGGTGTTTTACCATGCCCAGGTGCATCAATGGAGATAAATCTATACTCTTCCTTTAATTCCTCTGCAATTTCTATAAAACTTAAACTCGTACTACCTAACCCATGTAAACAAAAGATAACGGGCTTTTCATTATTTCCCCACTCAGTAATATGCGCGTTTATTTTTTCGTTGTTAATATAGTAACGTTTCAAAATAATTATCCCCTATATTTCAATTTTTAGATTACCACTTTACCTATTTCTATGATTTTTAAGTTTCCCCTGCATTCTTTTCCACAAAAAAAGCTGATTTTCTTTTAAAGAAAATCAGCTTTTACGTTAAAATACACTATGATTTAACAGCAATAATCATAAACCTTTTTGAATTCGTACGAATACCTTTTTCGGAACTATTAGCGTCAATGAACTTTTGTAAAATATTAAAGTCCTCTTCTTTTTCTCCAAATCTAGGAATAATAGGCGTATGTTTTAATAAGAAAATAAGATCCTCAGGAGTACTGTAATAATCAGTAACATCATATTCACGTACTTGTACGAGTTCAAATCCTGCACTAATAAGTTCACCCATATAATTATCTTTTAACGTACCATCTCTTTCACCTAAACATTGCCCTCTACCAAATGCTTCTTTAAGATTTAATTTATCATGTTCGCTAACTTGTTGTGTTAAGAAAAAAGCACCTTTTTTCATTACTTTTGCCAATTCAGGTGCTACAAACGGCACATGACAACTTGAAGTAATATCAAAATGAGCATGCGGAAACGTTAAAAATTCCGAATCCGTTTGAAGAAATTCAACATTTTGTACACCTGCTTTATTCAAATTGGAATGTGCTGTTTTGATCATTCCATTAGAATTATCTATTCCAATCAGTAATGCAGCTGAAGATGCTATTTTTAATATATTCTCTCCTCCACCTGTGCCAACATCAAGTAGAATATCTGATGGTTTACATCTTTCTTGCACTTCTCCATAAAAGTCCCAAGTGTCACCTACAGTTTCACACTTTAGCTTACTAAAGTCCCACCCATTTAATCGTCCCACTTTATCATAAAAACTTTTATACTCTAATTCATTCATTTTATTATTTCCCCTTTGTAAAAATGCATTAACTGTTTAGATGATTCTCGAAATAGACTCATAGTTGATATTATCGTGAAAGGGCCTACGTCTTCTTTTATATCTGCTACGCATTTTTTCAGCCCCGAACAACTAGTTACTTCGAACGATACAGCATTTCATCTATATCACTTCATCCAGAAAACTTTATATACAATAACCTATAACACTATTTAATTATATATTATAAAATACAAATTATTAAAACGATATGTTTCGACACATCCTATTTAGTTTACATAATAATATTATAGTTTATTTTTATCGATATATTCTAAATGTCCTCTTCCCCAACCACACATACTATCCAAAACAATACTGACTGTTTTTCCATGCTCAGTTAAGCTATATTCCACTTTAGGTGGTATTTCTTGATAAATTTCGCGTTTTATTAGTTGATCGTGCTCTAATTCACGAAGCTGCTTCGCTAATGTTCCTTGAGAAATGCCTGGTATTAATCGCTTTAATTCACCAAACCGTTTCGTTCCATCTGTTAATAATATAAATAAAATGAGTGGCTTCCATTTCCCACCGATTATTTGTAATGTCGCTATTACCCCTTTTAATTTCGGTTCCTCTAAATTCACTTTCCTCACCACTCTCCTCAAATCATAAATTATAATGAGTAATTTTTTATATTATGTATCCATATAACAAGCGATTAGTACGAAATTTGCGACTATGTACATATAAAGTGCGTACTTTTCACTTGCAATCTTTTAGCGAATAATAAAAGTATAGCAGTTTTATTTTAAAGTTTTTATTAAAGGAGGGGCTAAAATATGTCTATTACTACATTAAAAGATACTCGTATCGTTATCATTGGTGGAAGCTCTGGTATTGGATTAGTAACAGCAAAACAAGCAATCGAACAAGGCGCACATGTTATTATTGCAGGACGCTCGGAAGAAAAATTAAAAATTTCTCGAGAATTAATAAATAACAACCATCTTCAAACTTATGTATTGGATAATCAAAATAAAGAGCAATTACAAGATTTTTTCAAGACAGTTGGGAATTTTGATCATTTATTCACACCGGGAGCCTCTTACACACTTGGACCAATAACCGCTACAGAGGAAATTGCTGAAAGCAGCTTTATCGGAAAGTTTTGGCCACAATATTACGCCGTAAAATATGCGATTCCTTTTCTCTCAAAATCTGGATCTATCGTGTTAATGTCGGTGCATTTAGTCAAAGACCACTTAAAGGTGCACCTGCTTATGGCGCTTGTAATGGTGCTATTGAAAGCTTAGGGAAAGCTTTAGCTGTTGAATTAGCTCCTATTAGAGTTAATGTTGTTTCTCCTGGAACGATACGAAGAGAGAATGAACAAAATGAGAAAAGACTAGCTGCTTATGAAGATTATAAATCTCTTTCTCTTGTACAGAGACCTGGGTATAATGATGAAATTGCACATACTGTCCTGTATTTAATGCAAAATGGTTTTACTACAGGTAATGTATTATTTCCTGATGGAGGATACACATATCATTAATTTATAACAATTCAATGCCTCCTTAGATTAACTAGTATTAAGGAGGCTATTATTGTTAATCAACGAGTCCTTTGTGCTAAATATTTTCAGATGGAAATAAAGTAAAAAAGGCATATACGATACCTTTTTTACTTTATTGTTTATTTGTTTATCTGATAACAAACCTCTGTAACCCACTTATTAGGATCTGATTCCATCGCTGGACTAACATGATAAATATTAAACATCGGTCCGGCTAACTCATAACCTTCCGTTTCAATCCATTTTGCTGCCGCCTCATTTACAGCTGTCATTTGTTCATAACTTCCGTTAACTGTTATTGAAGCTACATAGGATGGATCTATCTTTTTGAAATTAACATCTTTTGTATTTTCATGCTCCCCTAAAATATTTATCTGTATTTCTACATCCACATCATTTTCCTTATATTCTTGATCATGGAATGTAGCAATACTATAACTCGGATTAGCTATACTAATATTTTTAACATTAATTTCTTGCATCAATATACTCCATAAATCCCCTTCGCAATTATACGATGGAATAACCTTTCTAACACTTGCTACATTTCTTTCTGGAATTTCTTTTAATGAAACATGATAGTTCATTTCAATAACATCCTCTCTCATCGTTTTCATTGAGTCTTCGAGGAGACGTAATTGTTTTTTGAGATCGTCCATTTCTTCCTTTACTTGAGCACTACGATTTTCAAATTGTGACTTTATTACTTCAATATTTTCACTCTCTACTAATTCTTTAATAGTGGCAATATTAAATCCCATATCTTTTAACACTTGAATTTGATTTACTTTCTTTAATTGGGCTGCTGAATAATATCGATAACCACTTTGCTCATCGACTTTTACTGGTTGTAATAATTCCACTTTATCGTAATGTCTCAACATACGTATGCTAATGGAAGAAAGTTTTGAAAAATCTCCTATTTTGAACATTAGTTCCTCCTATTTATTACAATTATTCGAAGCTCAACTTAAGCTTAAACAATGACATTGTGTGAGAGTCAACTATTTATAACAGTTTAAACGATTATTTAATGTATTATATTTATATAATTAAAAGCTCTTACGACTTATTTACCAATTCACTTTTTAACGCAATATATATTGATATTAATCCATTTACATTCAATAAAGTAACTATAATACTAATGAGCAACGCTACATCTGCAGAAAACATTTTAATCGTCTGCCACGGTGAATTTGTACCATAAATAAGAAGTGGAATTAAAGTAATAGATAATATTAGAAATAAACTCCCTAGAAAAAGCCAGGTCATTTTTTTACAAATTTCCTTACGTTTATACTTTATTATTAACATAATTGCTGTAATAAAAAGTGCGAATATTAATATTGACATAACAATTTGAACTATTGGTATATTTTTTGGTATATCAACCGGTTCTTCACCATTCAAAATATTAATAATCCCTTTTTTAAATTCTGGTAGTGATGCTTCTTCTAAAACATGATTTTTATTCGTTAAAATCACAACACCCCAGCCAGTTTCATTTAAAATAAATATTTCTGCATGTGAATCAGGAGTTGAGCCTGAATGCCAAACCATCTTTTCGTTTCCATTTATATTTGTTGTCCTCAGTCCAAAACCATAATATTTCGCTGAATCTATTTTATATAATGGAGATAAATAAAGATCCATACTATCTTTATTTAAAAATTGTGTATGCTCTTGGTGATTCAAAAACTTAATGAATTGAATCATATCTTCTAGATTTGCTGTAATATATCCATATGGTGTCCCACCATTATCATACGACACCGTACTTTTTCTTGGTATTCCAAACCATGATTGATAACCTGTTAAATAACCCTTTTTATAAGATCACTATTTGCTGCTGCACCATTCATTCTTAATGGCTGAAAAATTTGCTTCTCCATATAAGTAGAGTATGTCTCTTTTGAAACTTCCTCAATAAGTGCACCAAGAACGAGATAATTTGCATTACTATATTGATATTTTTGTCCTGGGGGAGCAGTTAATGTTACATTCGACAGTTTCATTACATTTTCTTTTATAGCCGTAGTAGTCTTTGATTGCTTATCTGATAATGCTAAACCTTCATAGGTACTCATTCCACTTGAATGTGTTAGTAGATGTTGGATTGTTATATTTGAGGCCGATTGATTATCTTTTACTTTAAACCAAGGAAGATGTTGTTGAACTGAATCCTCTAATTTTATTTTTTTATCTTCTATTAACTTGACTATAGCTAAAGCTGTTAAAGATTTACTTATTGAGCCAATCGCAAATGGGGTTTTACTAGTTACCTTTTTTTCAGACTCCCCAGTAATCCCCCATGTTTTTGTAAAGAATACATCTTTATGATGTACAATTGCAACGGAAGCTCCAGGAATGTTCTGTTCCTTTATAAATTTTTCAATATACTTATCTAATGTAACTGTAATATTTTGCTGAGCATAAACTTTTGGATGTACGATACATAATATTAATACATTACAAAGAATACAAATTTGAAATAGTTTATAGATAGTTTTCTTCATTATACTTTAGATAGCTTTCTTTTTTTATAACTTACTAGGCTAATAAATACTAATATAGAGAGCGTAAAACTAAACATTATTAATACATAGTTCCACCATTGATTCTCTGCTATACGATATAAAAGATTATAATTAAATGTATTTTTGCTATTAGTTCCGTTAAATGATTCAGTTAAAAATAGTGAAAGTGTAGTTTGTGAGATGAGGTAAGTAATAACTGCGATGAATATGCCACCTAAGATAAATGTGCTCGAATTTCCCTTTTCATTTTGAAGTTGCCTCATTTTAACTTGTAGGTCAATTTCATTTATTTCTAAAAAATCTTGAACAAATAATTGAGGCGTACCTAGATCATTTATACTATCCTCCCCATTTTCACGACATTCTTGAATATGCTCTAATATTTGTTGCTTAATATTTTCCCTTTCTTCTAAGCTGATATCGTATTGCTTTAATTCCTTAAGTACGTCAGTTAAAAATTGATTTTCTTTACCGTTTAATTCATTCCTCATTTCAGAAGGTCTCCTTTCAAACCACTTTTTAATAATGTTTGAATATCAGATTGTAATTCTAACCACTCATTAATTTTCTTCTCAAGACGTATTTTCCCGTTTTCATTAATTTCATAATAGATTCTAACTTTACCACTGTCTGTTACTTCTTGATAAGTATTTACCCACTCTTGATTTTTTAACTTAGTTAAAATAGGGTAAATACTTCCTACTCCTTTCAATTTTAAATTGTGTACTTCAAGTTCTTTCATAATTTCATAACCATAACTTTTCTTTTTCGACAAAATAGATAACACACACATTTCTAAATGACCTTTAATTAAACTTGTTTTGTCCATAGGATAAATTTAACAGAAATATATACTTCATTCAAGTATATATTTCTGTTAAATTTAAAAATTCTAATAATTATACAATCACTAAAAAAGTAGCATATTCCTTTTGTTATTATCCAAATAACCTAAATTATTATCCAAAAAAACATTTTTATACGTCAATAATTATATAATAAATGATCATAATTAACGATTTAAAACTAACTCTCACAGATAAATGAGCTAAATGTATTTACATCTTAGAAAGACTAACAAAACTTAAACATAAATGCCAACCTGTAATACCTTTCAGTTTAAAATTTAAGAATAATTTATATTGGTATTACAAATAGATTTTTCTTGCTCTATTATCTATCCACCTTAACACGTTTAAAGAAACTCTTCTTCAACATAAAAACTCATTTGCAGATTATTGCAAATGAGTTTTTAATCCCTAACTGACCACTATTTTTTATTCTTCTTAATTTAATTATTTTTCTCAAGACATTCATAAACTGCCATCATTTCTCGCTTATTCAACTCACGAATTCGATTAAATATTAGAATGTCTGGAACATCCTCAGTTCGTAAGCTTTCATCCACAACATCACTAACTTTTCCAGTTAACCATGTTTGTACATCTATGCCATCAACAATTTCTTTAAGCCCTTCATCATTAATACCACTTGCATTACAAGTTATACATGGAATTGTTAATTTAAACACGCCATCATGTAGATTATCCTCGGTTATAACTTTTTTTCCGTTACAGAATGGACATGGGTTGCTTTTTTTAATTTTATTAATTTGGGTAACTAATTTTTTATAACCAAATGCTTCATACACATATGTTAATTTTTTATATTTTCCATTTGTGAAATACTTATCTATGATAGTTTCTCTTGTTTCATTGATATTTTGGAAATCACAAATAGTCATCTTATTATTATTGCTGATTGATTCGATATTACCTTTAATTTGGCTCCAGAATGGTAAAACATTTTGTAACACCATTTCATAGTTTGAAAAGCTTGCTTGTTCTAATTCAAACATTTTCAGTGCAACTTGTGTTTTCCTAGGCAGTAAAGAGACATCTTCTGTCATAATCATATTGTCACCTACGATAGATTTCAATTTGATGAGTACAGGTAAATCTCCTACAATTTTTATTATTTCATTAAGCGGCTGATTGATAATTTCACGAATATCTGTATCTCCAAATTTAAGCGATTTTTGGTGATTTAATACAGTTGCCTCACAAATTGGACATGTCATCATTTCTTTAGAAGTCTTAATATCTTCTTTAATAGCTGCTTTTGAAATAACAATATATCCGCCAATAATTGTATTAAATCCTACCCATGTTCTACGTGTCTTTCCTTTCTTATCATAAAAGGACTTATCAAAATAGCCGTACCAAAATGTATGTTTTTCTTCCTCAGACATATCATTATAGCTCTTTGACAAATCATGACCAAGCTCATTTTTAATTTCTTCAAATAGAAATTCTATTTTTTCATATTGATAAAATTTTAATACTTTCATGATTTCCGGATCGAATAGACCATCCCAAAATGGAACATTTTTATCTTGAATTGTAATTTCTTTATCAAAAACTTCAATTTGAAGACGTCCCGAACATGATGGGCAATGATTATCCTGAGAATAGAAATCGAAGCTTCTCGTATCTTTATTAGTCGGATGAGCAGCTACAATATGATTGATCAATCCACCAATTTCATATAAGAAACTATATTGACTATACAAATGTCTTTCGAGATCAATAGCAACTACAGGTGCAATTGTATCAGATTCGTATTCACCGTAAATTAAACGAGCCATTGATGATAAGCTTTTTAATATACCACCCTTATAGATGTTTTCTGCATTTTTAAAATAATCAATATGATTTTCTTCTAAGTAATTAATTCCATTTTGTTGATTCAGTGTTGAAGAAATATGTATTTGCTCAGCATTATTCACACTGCTTTTTTGACGATAATAATCATCATGACTTACTACATCAAGATGCTCTATAGATTCAAGCTGTCTTTTTCCAAAATCGACAATATAATCAGAACTTTCTAGCATGTAACTGTTATGCTCAATCATTATGATAGAGACTGATTCATCTTGTAATATCCCTCTAACACTATCTATAAATTGATTTAAAATATTTTGCGATAAACCTTTTGAAGGCTCATCAAAAATAAACAATGTATGTGGATTTCTTGTTTTTGCAAATAACTCAGAAACTAAATGAACACATTGAAACTCACCCGTTGATAATGTTTGTGTTTTTCGTTCTAATGTTAAATAGCCCAGTCCTAATTTGATTAGTAGGCTCAAGCGTTTATACGCAATATCTTCGTTTGGAATTTCATCAATAATATCCTCAATTGAGCGCTCAAAAATATCATCAATTTCTTCACTATACTTTGTCAGTTTCTTTTTAATATCTAAGAAAGTTGCTACAGTTGATCGACTTGTAATCGATTGGTTTCGATCTTGCCCTACCATAACTAGTTTATCTTTTGGATATCGTTTCAAGAAATCTGTAGCTAAACACTCATTGACAAGTGTAGATTTCCCGCATCCAGACTCTCCTGTAACAGTTACAAGTCTATTTTTAGGAATCTGAAACTCAGTCATTTGGATATTTCGGCAATATAATTCATGGAATGTATAATATTCTGTTGGCATTTTGTAATTTCGTTCCGATAGTATTGGCTTTGGCCTTGGTGATTCTTTTACGATTTTCCCACCATATTTTCCACTACCAGGTCCGAAGAACATTTGCTCATCCGTTGTATCCAGTACTGTATCTGAATGATCAATGAGCCAAATTTGATTTTTGTACCCTAATCTTTCGATCTCTTCTAATATTTGTAATAATGTTTCGTGATCAAGCCCCACGGAAATCTCATCAATAATAATTACAGCATTTTCACTTACTGCCATGAATTCAGCTAAGTAAAGTCGTGTTAATTCTCCACCTGACAACGTACCCATAATTCGATTTAATGTTAAATAACCAATGTTCATATTGATAATATTTTGCAGTATATGTTGTTTTGCTTCACTAACATTTAATTCTTCTGCTAGTGAAAGAATAGATTCAACACTTAAATCGTTAATATCCGAAATTGTATGTGATTCAGCAAATAACTCAATAGTACGTTGTTCAACTTCTTCACTATAACGTTTCCCCTTACATTTTTTACACTCAATATTTTTAGTAGTACCACGCCCTTTACAGCCAGCACACCAACCTAATTGATTATTAAATGAAAAGACTTCAGGAGAAAGATTAAATTCTTCCGCTAATTTTTCACGAATCTCTTTAAAAACACCTGTATGAGTACCAATCGTCGAACGCGGATTGGAAGAAATTGATGATTTCCCTAAAAAAAGTACTAAAGGCATTTCTTCCATTTTAATTGCACTAAAATTAGTTTCCATAATATTAGGAAATAAATATTGATATTCAGCCTTTGGCAATAAGGAAACTAGACGCTTCTTTGATTCTTCACCAATTGTTTGACAAAGAGTTGTTTTTCCAGATCCAGATAAACCAGCAATACCAAGTGATTTATTAAACGGAATAACAGTATCAAGTTTATTTATGTTATTAGCAATTAATTGATTTACTTTCATATTAACCTCTATTCTTATTTTTCCACAAAATCATTTTTACAATATGATAATTACATAATGAATATTACCTATTATACAATTATCCTCTCACTTCTTGAATCTCATCCTTGTATTTTTCGAACCATTGTTGCCATTCGTTTTTAGAAAATTCCTTCTCTTCCTCTTCTAAAACTGAAGAAAAAAGGTCAAGACAAATATGCCAACCAGCTATATCTTTTGGTGTATAATCAGTTAATTCATGAATGTATTCTTTAAGTAGTAAAAGAGAACCATTTTCCTCTTTATGTATTTCAAATCGGACACGATCTTTATCCCATGTGAATTCAAGTACTGAATTTAATTGGCACTCTAAAATATCAATATTTAAAAATGAACCATCCATCATGTCGAACTTTATAATTCCACCTGTTTTAAGGTTTTCAATCTGTAAATTAGACATCCATTTTTTAAGCTTGCTGTTTTCAGTTAAAACAGACCAAACTTCCTCTATTGTATTGGGAAATTGGCGTTCAAATTTTATAATATAGCCATCAGTTTGTTTCTCTATTTGAGCTAACATATTTATTTCCTCCTACTCTTGTACAGAATGTATGTTCCTGTTTTATTTTACACGAATTTATGTATAAAAGAAATCTCTATGGCAATGAAATATTAATTTAATGTGTGAATGGTATCTTGAACATTAATTGATTTATTATATATTCTCTCCATGTGTTTATTACAATAGGCGTACCTCAACATTTCCACAAAAAAATTCAACATGAGAAAACGTTGATTTATTTATTTTATATAATATTTCCATTAAATATTTAAAAGCAATTTCCTTTAAGATAAATGGTGTTAATAAGAGCTAATATAGTATTCAAATCAAGTTATGTAATGTTCAAAATCACATATTATGTATGTTTGCTTCCATGTTAAACTTAGGATTACAGCACAAATAAAAAAGCCGCATTTGCGACTCATGAAATTATAGTACTAGCACCTGCTTTAGTTGAATGACTTAACGTTTAATTGCATCAACAATTAGCGATGGAAAACCAAATTTATCGCCTCTATTTCTAGAATCATACTTTTTCGAACGGAAAATAACACCATCGTTTGCATCCCATTCATTGTAATAAAATTGACCATTTTCATCACAATATTCAAGTAAAACTACCTCAAATCCAGCAGTTTCAAACATTTTCTTTAATGTTTTATAATTATGAACAATTTTATGACTTGCTGCTGGGTGGTCTTTCGGACCAGGCCCGCCTATTTGAACTATATTTTGATATGCTTCATCTCGGAAAAACGCATCAGGAACACCGCACCGAATATGCCCTGCTGGCTTTAAAAATTTATAACAAATTTCAGCTGCTTTTACACCTTCTTCAAACGTAAGGTGTTCCCATACATGCTCTGCTAAAATAGCTGAAATAGAATTATATTCAAATCGCTCTTCCCAAGTAGTTTTATCTAGTAAGTTAAGTTCATCTTCTCTAGTTTGAACCCAACCTGGATTATTATTAAATACTCCAGCTCCGACTACTACTTTAATTTCGTCTTGCTTAATTGCCATCACTTTCACCTCATAAAGCTTTTAATGTATTAATATATTCTATGTTTATTATATTTTTCCCTTCTTCAACTAAAGTGCCAGTTAGTTCAATAAGATAGATAACAAAACTTCTGTTGTTTTTACTTATCCTCCCACATACAGCAAAAACGTTTATAGTACAAAATAAAAAGCGAAAAGAATAATTCCCTCCGCTTTTTATAGCAATAAATACATTTCATATTGTGCTAAAGAATTCTTTTCAAATCCAGATTTCTTTAAAAACCCTTCCAGTAAATTGTTGTTTGGAAACCCAATTGATAAACTTGATAACTTTAATTCTTCACTTGCTACCTGTAATAATTTCGTCCCAACACCAATATTTCTATAATCTTTGTCTATGAAAATAAAACTAATTTTCCCTTGTTCATTTACACATACAGAACCTTTTATATCACTATCAACATATGCACCGTAAAATGTATGATTTGTTTTTTCGATATAATCAATATCATTTTGCCAATTTATATGGAAGCTTAGCCATTTCTGAATTTCAACTTTAAATGTTGGAAATTCTAATTGTTTTACTTCAATATTTTTATTACCTTTATTCATTATTTTAGTTAAATCATTTAAATTATAATAAGAAAGATCATATACTTTTTCATAACCTAATTTGTTATAAAAATGAATCGCCCGATCGTTTCCTACAATAACTTCAAGAAAAAGCTGCTTACATTTATTTTGTGTCGCTTCTTCTTTATGTAACTCAAATAAATTTTGACTTACACCAATGCCTCGAAACTCTGGATGAACAGCTAATGTTCCGCAGCGCATTGTTTTTATACTTTCATATACCTTAATACCACCAAGTATTACACCAACACATTTATCACCGTCTAAAGCAAGAAAGGAGTGTTCTAGCGAATTCCCTTCTGGCCCAAAAAATCTTTTTATAAAATCTTCTTTTGAAACTTCCAGTTTAATGATGTAATCTGAAAATCCATCCTTAAAAGCTTTATACACTAAATCTATACTTACTTCACTACATCTTTTGTATTGAATCATATAAGTATAATCCCCCGCTTTGACTTGTTATAAACTGCATTCAAATACATGAAATGAATTACCTTCACCATATCCATCTTTTATTTCATGAACAACAATTTGACTAAACCCATTAGTAATAAGTATATTTTCAAATTCTTTTAAATCATATAGTCTTATAGGAAAATCCATAATCTCAGTTTCTTTTATTTTCTCATCATGAATGATTTCATATTTCAGTATAATATTTAGAAGTTTTTGCGCCTTATCATATGAAACTTTTCTATACTCAACAATTAATTCATTGTTAATTTCTTTTCTATTTGTCTCTATCCAATCTAAAATTTGTTCTGTCTCACTTCCACCTTGTACAATTGTCAGAAGTAATTTGCCATTTTCCTTTAAGTTGTTTTTCATATTTTGAAGACTATTGTCTACTAAATTATTTGGTAAAAGTGAAAATGAACCGATAGGAATCATAATAAGATCGTATTTTTTATCACTATGATATTCTTCTATTCTTCCTTGTGACACAACCGGTTTTAAGTTTAATTTTTCTGCTTTATCTTTACAAACTTTAAGCATATCTTTCGAAATATCGAACCCTTCTATATTCACACCATTTTGCATAAAGGGAATTAACATTCTACCATTTCCGCACATTGGTTCTAACACATGTATATTTTTATCTTTTACAAAAGAAAGATAAAAATCCAATTCTTTTCCGGCTGCAATTGATTTATCACTTTCATATATCTTTGTACAAAGTTCTCCATAATACGTATGCAATTGTAATTCACCTCTTAATTTGAAATGAGCGGACACTTTCCTATATATCTTTCACTATTAATTTGTTTTATTACAAACGGTGCAATATCCCCATTTTGAATTTTGATTCCTGGCATATCTACTAAACTCTCTTTAATATCACCAATCCCATTTCCCTCTATAACAAACGGTAATCTAACAATTGTCCAATCTATTTCACTACTTTGTATAATTTGCAATTCTTTATATTTATCCTGCATCATCTTTGGAAGAAATAATCGAAACAAATTAGCCCCTATTTTATTTGCAATTCCCTTCTGATCTCCTTTTACATTTAAGGAGCCTCCAGAAATAAGAATATAGCGCTTCATTTCATATTCCTTCATTACTTTTAAAATATGCTTCGTAACTGTACTAAAAATATAAGGTTCATTTTTCGGCTGACCCACCGCATTAATCACAGCTTTACACCCTTGAAGTAATTCCTGTATGACTGAAAAATCGCGGGCATCCCCACTGATAGTCTCTATATTTTCATTAGTTATCGTCATATTTTTAGAATTTCTCGTTAATATTCGTACTTGATAGCCCTTTTCTAACGCTTGATTTACGAGGAATTTTCCGACTTTTCCATTCGCACCAAGAATCGCTATTTTATTTGTAGCTTTCATCACTATATTCCTCTTACTATACATTGTTAACTACAGTAATCTCATAAACACGTAAAAAAGTAATTAAATGCTCACATGCTCGTTCACATGCTAACATTTTAAAAACCTTTTGTTCTTCTTTCGTTTTGTCATTTGCTTGATCTGAGGCAGCTTTTAAACATAGAAATGGTTTGTTATTTACACGACATACATAAGCAAATGCTGCCACTTCTTGATCAACGGCTAAAGCACCGTAAACAGTATGCAGTAAATACCTCATTTCTGAACTTCGAATACGCTGATCTCCAGATAGAAATGTACCAAAATGGACCGGGTCATACGAACGCAATTTCTTCATTCGTTTTACGAGTGATTTAGTTGTTTCAATAGGTGCTGTTCTACCATCATATAGATTAAAACTATCTTCTCCTGAACCAGCCGCTGTAACATCATGCTGCAAAGTATTAAGAGCTACAACGATGTGTCCATTTTTCACCTTATCTGATAAACTCCCGCAAATCCCTGTCATAAATAACTGGTCTGGCTGGAATTCACTTATTAATAGTTGTACACAACTAGCACAACTTACTTTACCGACACCAGTTACAACTGAAATAACTTCTAATTCATTAATAGAATGAAAATGAAATTCCCAAGCTGCTATTTTTTCTACACGCTCACTTGGATAATGTTGATGCAAATACGTAAGCTCTGGTTCCCATGCAGATACAATTGCGATCCTTTTCATTATACACTTCACTTCCTCCTATTTTCATGTAAATAAGTCATCTATACTCTCTCGTTCATATTCTTGTATCCACTCTTTATACTTCTCATATAAATCCCGTATCTTTTCTTTATTCTTCGCAATTACTTCACATCCTCTATCATCGTAAATAAACATGATAATATCCTTTGTTACATTTATAAAAAATACATCTGGATATGAAATTTCTTTTTTTCGTCCTAAGCGTGGACGTAGGTCAGGGAAATCCTCATGATTAACAGCTTCAATAAGCGGTTCATATTTAATATCTTCTGCAAAACATTGTAAAGAAAATTGATATGTACAATATAAGTCAGCTTCTTCATCTTCAAATAGAAAAGGGAATGTTTCTTGTCTTATATGAAACTTTAAATTCCCCTTTTTAATAAACCTATTGTATACATTTATTTTCTGCGCATTTTTTATATTTTCCTGTTTAAATCGATAAACATTTGTGGCTAAAAAGACGGTATCTTCTTTTGAAAATATATCTTTAAATAGATTTTTATTATACCTATATAGTTGTGTGAAATATTCCATATTATACGTGTTACCATCTTCTTTGAATTGATATTTATCTTTCCCAAAATCAAAATGAAGATGATTTTCCCACTGAAAGTATATGGACGGTACTAATGTAACTCCTGGGAATGTTTGATTCATATATTCTTTTAATTGCATTTTTATACCCTTTCTACTCTACAATTTCTTTTAAATACCAATATGCTTCTTCTAACCACGGGTGTATGACTTTTAATGTATCTTTTCTTTCCCACAAATATGAAATATATACAAAAGCAGCATGTTCTAAAGAGTTTCCTAAAGCTTTTTTTACATTTATTAAATATGGAGGTGTCCCTATTTGATCCCATTCTAATTTATCAGCAACAAATAGTACTAAATCCATCTTCGTTGCATGTTTACGCAAAGTAGTGTGGCAACAGATAGCATTTAAAACTTCTTTATCTTCTACTTTAAATACCTCTTTTGCAATTACTCTCGATAATTTTTGATGAATAATCATTGGAAATTCTCGTTCTTCTTGTAATATTTCTATTCCAAATTTTTCAGCAACTATAATCCGCTCCTCGTTCGGAAAGATTGCACTAATATCATGTAAACACCCTGCAATCGCTGCTTTTTCTTCATCTTCATAAAATATTTTCGCAATTTTTCTCGCCTCATTTGCCACACGAATTGAATGTTTATATGTAAATTCTTTATTGTATTTTAATAGAAAAGCTTTAATATCATTTTCTATTTTTCCAGTTGGAGTAAATGAATATATATCATTATATAACATAGCAAGTCCCCCTTATAACTATCTTTCAGTATAATGTGGAGTTTAAAT
This sequence comes from Bacillus sp. SRB_8, assembly GCF_003264205.1. NCBI lineage: Bacteria > Bacillati > Bacillota > Bacilli > Caryophanales > Bacillaceae > Bacillus > Bacillus sp. SRB_8. Next base: position 57,351 of record NZ_NADT01000019.1, read on the forward strand.
ATCCTTCTTATTTTATATTCGTTATGAATGTTTTAATTCCTTTTTAATACGATACGTGAAATTTAATGTAGAAACATTACTACAAAATACATAAATGTTTGATATTATAGTAATGTTGATTAATTGTAAGGAAGGGAACTAACTATAAAATGAATAAAAACATATTAATTATTGATGATGATAAAGATATTGTAGAATTACTGGCTGTTTATTTACGAAATGAAGGCTATAACATTTATAAAGCTTATGATGGTGATGAAGCATTACAAATGATATGTACATATGAAGTTGACCTTATGCTTTTAGATATTATGATGCCAAAACGAAACGGATTGGAAGTTTGTCAAGAAGTGCGTGAAAATAATACTGTACCTATCCTTATGCTTAGTGCAAAGGCTGAAGATATGGATAAAATTTTAGGACTTATGACCGGCGCAGATGATTATATGATTAAACCGTTTAATCCACTAGAATTAGTGGCTAGAGTGAAAGCTTTATTACGAAGATCCTCTTTCCAAAATGCTACTTCCCAAAAGAATGAAGATGGTATTATTCGTATTCGTTCTGTTGAAATACATAAACATAATCATACTGTTAAAGTAAATGGAGAATATATTAAACTCACCTCTATCGAATTTGATATTTTATATTTACTAGCGAGTAATACTGGAAGAGTATTTAGCTCTGAAGAGATATTCGAACGAGTTTGGAATGAAGACGGTTATGGTTCTAATAAAACGGTAATGGTCCATATTAGTAATTTACGCGATAAACTTGAAACCGTAATGAATGGTGAAAAACTAATTCATACGGTTTGGGGAGTAGGATATAAAATTGAGAAATGAAGCATTTGATATATTAAAAGATATACCAAAGTGGAAGCTTATTTTTTGGCTTTTATTAGCTATCACTCTTACACCAATTACCGAATTAATTATATTTCGCCTCGTAACGAGTGTAATTGAGAGTTCACTTACTCTAAGTGAACTAGGAAAAGAATTCATTAGAATTTTTGGCCATGAAAAATATATTGGATTAAAAGAGTCTTTATGGATGATGATTGTATCTTATTTGTTTTTATTTTCTATTTTCTCATCCTATTTATACATTTTTTATCGTCATGAAAGAAAGGTTTACTATGAAACTTGTATAAAAAAAATGATTGAAGAGATTCGGTATATTGCAAGTGGAAACTTTAATCATAAAGTTTCCATCGTACACCATAATTATTTAGAAGAACTGGCAACTGGGGTCAATCAAATTATTGAGCAATTAAAAGTTTCGATTGATGAAGAAAGACAGGCAGAACAAGCAAAAAGCGAACTTATTACAAATGTATCACATGACTTACGAACCCCTCTTACATCTATAGTTGGATACGTAAATTTAATCCATCATGATAATTATAGAGATGAAGTAGAATTACGATACTATATTCAAGTCATTTACGATAAAGTAACCCGTCTTAATGCATTAATGAATGACTTGTTTGAATATACACGTGTTCAAAATAAAGAGTTAAGTTTATATTCTGCTCCCATTGATATTGTAGAATTGCTTGGACAATTAACTGTCCAATTTCGGATACAGCTTCAAGAAGCTAATATTGAATGTCGCCCTTCTTTCCCATCTCAAAAGCTAATGGTACTAGCTGATGGGGATAAATTAGTACGGGTGTTTGAAAATCTAATCATAAACGCTATTACTTATGGAAATGATGGAGATCATATTGATATTACCGCTTACGAAAGCAATAACATGATTACAATTGATATAACAAATTACGGACAACCTATCCCTAGTACTGATTTACCTCATATTTTTGAACGTTTTTATCGTGTTGAAAAATCACGTTCAACAAACACTGGTGGATCTGGGCTCGGATTAGCAATTGCAAAAAGTATTGTTGAATTGCATAAAGGAACAATTGAAGTATATAGCGATGATAAAAAAACAACTTTCACTGTAAAATTACTCCCTTATAAAGCTTAATACCACATATTTATAGGTTCAATTTTTTATCATATAAGAAATTGAACCTTTTATATTCCATCAATATCCAAAATTTAATAATCCTTTATAATTCTTTAGAAATTCTTTACCTTTTCTTTCTTCCTAATTAAGCATTCCTTTTTACAATAATATTATTGATGTAATAGTAGGAGGATCGCTAATGCAATTCTTAAAAAAAATAACAGTTTTATTATTATCTTTTCTTATTACTGCACTTATCGTTTTATATTTTTATCTTTATGTAAATGGTCCAATTATTCAAGCTAAATCAGTTATTTTAATAGATACTAATTCTGGTGAGATTGTTTATAAAAAAAATGAAGAAACTCCTATACAATCAGCTACTTTATCTAAATTAATGACAGAGTATATCGCACTGGAACAACTGAATGAAGGAAAAATACAGTTAGATGAATTAGTAAAAATAAGTAACGAAGTTTTCCGAGCAGAAACGAGTCCTATACAAGTAACTTCGAAAGATAAAACGACGGTTCGTGATTTACTTCATGCATTGTTTTTGACAGGGAATAATCGTTCCGCACTTGCCCTTGCAGAACACATTGCTGGAAACGAAGATAACTTTACACTTTTAATGAATGACAAAGCAAAACAACTAAAGTTATCACAACCATCCCCGTTTCTAAATGCTACTGGAATTAATAACGATACGAATAAACAATCAACTACAACATCGATAGACGTCGCTAAACTAGCAACACAATTAGTAAAAGACTTTCCAGATGTATTGAATGTTACGAAACTAACCTCTTACCAATTTACCTTCAAAGATTCAAAAGTTTTCAATACAAATAAAATGATATATTCCCTTAATAAAAACATTAAACTCCAAGGTGTTGACGGCTTACAAACTAGTTTTTCAACTAATGGTAATTATAGTTTTGTCAGTACAGCCACACGAGGAGATACTAGACTTATTTCAGTAATATTAGACGCCGGTGATGAAAACAGTACTTTTATTGAAACAAAAAAATTACTTCAGTACGGTTTTGATCCTTCCTCGTACTCTGCACTCCAAGCTTTTAAAGATGCTGTTACATCTTGGACAATATTGTTTCAGTTTAAAAATTTAATCATACAAACGATTATGATCTTTTTCATCATTACAATCTTAATGTTTTTATATATACGTCAAAAAAAAGCCGAGGATTTTAATTAAGAAATCTTCTTATATATAAAAACCGACTTGCGTTTACACTGCAAGTCGGTTTCTAAATCTACAATCCTCTTCCAACTAAATTCGCTGAAACGGGCTGAAGATTTAATTCTCTTGCCCATATTGATAGCTGACCTATATGATGAATTTCATGTACAATTACATGCCTTAAAACTTCACCGTATTTATATGATTTATCTGTCCATGAAGCTTTCAATATTTTTGATTCGAAGTCGCCAGACCATAACTGCAAAAAGCTTTCTAATTCTCGTCTATATAAATCAGATAATGACTTGTACATATCGTTTTATACATTTAACCATTCACAATCACTTCTCTTCGATTAAGTTCCTCTATTATTTGATCAATTATGTCACTTATAGATAAAGATCCATCCAATACAATATCCGAATTCGGCTTAACAGTATGAATTGCCTCTAAATAAGCTTTTCTCGTATGTGTCATGTAATGTTTCAAATTATTATGTATTTCACTCATTGTATCTTCTTTAAAATCTCTCAAAATTCTTCTAGCCATCGCAATATCTAAAGGTGTATCGATAAATATAGTTACATCAATGAATTGTCCCACTTCTCTATTTAAGTATGCAAAAGGATAATCTACAATAATATAATCTAAACTACTATCTTGTATAGAACGCTGAATATCATTCATTAGCGGTGTAAGTACCCATTCATCGTAATTAGCTCCATCATCAATCCATTTGCAAATATCAACCGGACAGTTATCAAATTTATATCTATCAAAATATAGAGCCTTTGATTTTTTCAACTCATGAGCTAAACTTTCTGTAATGGTAGTTTTACCGCCCCCTGAAACAGCTGCAATTGAAATTATTTTTGTTTTTTTATTCACGATTCCCACCAAACCCCTTTTGTTAACATAATATAATTATAAAATACTATTATTTATTGTTCCATTCATATTCTAACATACTCATTTCCCATAAATTCCAATAGGTTTCTCCTACTCTTTTTGACTCTCTTAATAAACCTTCTTTTACAAAACCTATTTTTTCGTAACAAGAAATAGCTGACTTATTAAAGTCATAAACACCAAGAGTTACTCTATGTAGTTTTAATTCATCAAAAGCAATACAAAGTACGGCTTTCATCATATGTTTCCCTATAGAACGCCCTCTCATTTTCGTATTACCAACTAGCACTTTTCCAATTCTAGCAGACTTATTTATATTATCTATTTGTCCAAGAGAAATATGACCAATAACTGCTTTAGTCTCTTCATCCATTATTTTGAATGCCAGTGTGTTTGCACATTCTGTATATTTCTCTAATTGCTGTTCATTTAAAGGATATGTGAATGCATTTCCCGACCATTGTATTAAAAATTCTTCGGAATTAATCCAATTTATTAATTGTTTGAAATCAGTTCTTGTAAATTGTTTCAGCTTGATCACTCTCATTCTCCTTTCACACAACCTTTTATACACCTTCAAATTTATTTCTATATGAAAAATATATTCCCTTTTAAACAAAATAAAAAGCCATTCATAAGAATGGCTTAGCATCAATAAAGCATAATTAATCTTTATTTGCTACGTCAACACCGTTAAAATCAAACTCATCAGTAACAGTTGTAGCAGGTGGTAAAATTGCTTCAATTTTACAAAGAGATATAATTGCTGCAACTGAACCAGGAATAGCAGCTAGCTTAACAACATCGCAAGTTACCGAAGAAACAGTACCTATATAAGTACGTCCTTCAGTGTTAATTCGCACTGTTTTATTAATTAATTTTTTAAGCTCATCTCTAATTCCTTGTACACAAGAGTTGTCACATTTCTCATTCTTTTCCTTTTTACACTCTTCAAAAATGTCCCAACAATCATCATGCTTACACGTACATTTCTTTCTACAATTATTAAATCGAGAACCCAAAACCTCACCCCCTAATCCTTTCTACTAGTAAAGTATGTCCAATAGCTTAAAAGTGTACGAGACAAAAGCATAGAAACAAAAAAACAAACACTTGTACTAAACCTTCTTATTTATACTTTTAATAAGCCGGCTCCTTGAATAGGGACCACCTTTTCCTATTACTTCACATATACATAGGCTTTGTTCGCAGTGATATGGTGTATTTTTCCTTTACCATTGTGAAATATACATTCAGAAAAGCGTACTCCAAAATAAGATATTATTTAAAATCTTAACGTTTCCTTCAACAAGTGTTTGTTGATTAATATCATAACCAGTAGTTCTCTCAACTATCTCTTGAAAATTAGCATAGTTTGTATGAATTCTATATCTAGTAGAAAGCACTCTATCATATAAAGGTAAAATAATAGGTTAATAAACAAGCCATTCTTTTACTAAAATATAGAATAGTATGAATCCTATTGAAGGGAGGTATAAAAGAATGTCCTGGAAAAATGATTGCTGGAGTTCTAAGAAAAAGCATTGTTGTGATGACTGGTGGAAATCTAAAGAAAAGAATCATTGTGATGATGATTGGAGTTCTAAGGAAAAGCATTGTAATGATGATTGGTGGAAATCTAAAGAAAAGAATCATTGTGATGATGATTGGAGTTCTAAACGAAATAAGTGTCGTTGTAAATGTTTCTTTATTTGTTGTCATTGTAAAAGAAAAAATTGGTAATATTTTCAATATCGACTTAAAAGAGAGAACATGTCTTTTGTGACCGATAAATACTAGAATGTAATATACAAAAAGCTGACTAAGTATAGTCAGCTTTTTGTCAATGAACACGTAGAGATTTATTTTAATATAGTTCTTATTAGAAAAGGATTATTTTATATAGATTACTATAAGCATCCATAAAGCCAAGGCGCCAATGATAGCGAGCGCTATACGTGTAGATAGTACCCTTAATTCAAAGTCTGTTTTCTTGGAGGGTTCAGGATATGCAATTATGTAGATTCCCTTTAATAATGTAAGCCATGCAATAACCGTTAGGAACCCCTGCCAGTTGAATACCCATACATTATGTAGGATTACACTACCTAACCCTAGAAAAATCGATAGAAAACCATACATAATACCAAATCCTCTGTCTTCAACCACTAATTTTTTCAATTCACGTAGTACCGATGGACGTACGAAAAGTATTCCCGATACGATAACCGTTATCCATCCCCAAAACAATCCTAAAAAAGTACTAGTTTCCATTATTAGTTCACTCCCCTCAATTATTTATATTTCAGATATACCCCCTTTAGAACAATTCCAACATCTTTATATATAGGCTAAATTCTGCTCTTTTTTAATACAAACATGGCATATTCTATGCCCATCCTTAATCACCTCATTTCTCTACAAAATGAAATTTTTATATCATTCTTCATCATCATCTATCCGAATCAACCGAAGTCGCTTTGTACTATTACCGCACACTTTTTCATAGCTTGGAGCTAACATGTGCCAAAGCCAATATAATGATTTATTCGCCTTTTCACTAACCTCTAAAATTGTCCCCTCTGTAATAAAATAATCACCTTGATACAATGTATACTCGCTTGTCCCATGGAATCATCATTATTCCCCTCCCTATTAAAATAGCGTTTTTGTTTCAAATAATGCTCTCATTAATTTGGACGCATTTACCAGTATATTTACCAAAAAATTCATGATATCGTTAACTAGTCGAGTACGTCATTACTTGACGATTACCCTTAGGAGCCCCGCAGACAATCGGGGTTCCTTTTATTTAAATGAGGATTTTGTTTAAACTTTACAAAACTCACCTATATTAAACTATCTTCTAAAATTCCCATTGAACATTTATAATACTTTTAAACAGTTTAAATTCTACAATCAGTAATGGAGGCATTTTAATGGGAAACATCCCAAAAATATCATCACAACAATCAAATCCTAAGATACCCTCACTGCAAGTGAACCCTAACACCCAACAAGGTAATAATAAAAAAACAAGACGCCGTATTATAACTACTTTGGCTTTTATATTACCTATAATTTTTGTCCTTCAATATTCTCTTAATAACCAACAAGAAATGATTAAAGAAAAACAAATCACGGTTAATACGGAGCAACAAAAATTATCTTCTTTAAAGAAGGATGGTCATACCCTTAAAAATGATGTTAAAGTTTTAACAGGTAGTGAAGAAGAAGTTTTAAAATTCGCAAGGAAGCTGTATGGATTTTCCAAACCGAATGAAACTATATTTCAAATAACTGAATAAAATTACACTGTATTATCCAAAAGGCGATATGAAGATAATCGCCTTTTTATATTTAATTTCTAAAGTAATCATACTAATCTCTCTTTCTATCAAATAACTATTTTGTTTAATTTATTAAAATACAACCGCTTGTCCATTTCACTTTGCTCTATCATTACATTTACTATTAGTAATACGATTTTTAGAGGTAATATATAATGGACGAGTTTTTATCTTTTGCTGCACTTAATCCGGGTTCTATTGGACCTACACTTCCACCTGTTCCACCCTTTCAATTCCCTACCGGATCAACCGGACCAACCGGATTTAATCTTCCTGCTGGGCCTGCATCTATTACCTTGACTTCTAACGAAACCACAGCATGTGTATCCACTCAAGGAAATAATACTTTATTTTTTTCGGGTCAAGTATTAGTAAACGGTAGTCCTACTCCAGGAGTAGTGGTCAGTTTTTCATTTAGTAACCCTTCTCTTGCTTTCATGGTTCCTCTTGCTGTCATTACCAATGCTTTAGGTAACTTTACCGCTGTATTTCTAGCCGCTAATGGGCCTGGAACAGTAACCGTTACTGCTTCACTTCTTGATTCTCCTGGAACAATGGCTAGCGTCACTATTACCATTGTGAATTGTCCGTAATGGTTTTATTTTTAAGTACTAAGTAATTTTTGATAAGATGAGCACTGATTTACAGTGCTCTTTTTTATCATTGGGATGTTCCTTTCAAATGAAATTTCGTAACACCCTACTAAAATAACGCTTTTATTAAGAACTAATGATCTTTATATTTCTTAAGCTTGTCAGCACAAGTAATTTTTATAATTAGTTAAATTCTCAATATAGTTTGTGTATATAATTCCATTCAAAGATACATAATACCCACGTAACTATTTAAAAATACTTTGTTTTTATATCTAAGTTCAAAAAGGAGCTACATAACATGGATAAAAAAGATTTATTAAGTCAACAACTTGATCCTGTGTCATTAGATGCGCTGAATACCCCTAGTAAGGCCCAAGAACAACTGCAAGAAACATCTCAGGAGGCACATAATTCAAACAAAAAGGACAGTACTCAAGCTTTACATGGCGAAGATTTACCAATTTCAGATGTATATAGAACAACGAACAAACAGTAAATTTAAAAGGGAAAAAATCTTAAGAACGAGTGAACTTAATTCTTTTCCCTTTTCCTATTTAAATAAGACTTTTATATGAAACCCGTACACATTTTTGACACATCCACTATCACAATCTCCTGAAAATTCGTGATAATATTAATTTGTCGGATACGCCAAATTTCGACATTGAACGACAATAATATCTCCCTTATTGAATCCCTGTCCCCCAGGGATTTCTCCTTTTATTCATTACTTTTTTCTTCACTAAATTTTCATTCTTAACAAAATTCATTCACTCCATTGAATAGACAGCCACAGTATCCTATTTTGATAAAAACTAAAAACAAACAGACATACTTAACACTAATAGTAGATTTTTTAACTTCAAATTTACTTTTTCTCTCTTATCTTTTTGTAAACATTAAAAATGAGCTCTATTTACATAGAGCTCATTCGTAATTTTATAGTTTGCTAGACTGTAGTCCTTGAATAAAGGGTACCACTTCAGGATTTACAAGTGACGATAAATCTCCTAATTCTTTTCCTAAGTAAGCAGCTTTTATGACACGTCGCATTACTTTAGAATTTCGTGTTTTTGGTAAATCTTCTACAACGTGGATGTCTTTTGGACATAAAGCTTTACCAATATGAGAGTTTACTAAACTCATTAATTCTTTCTTTAATTCTGCTGTAAATATTACACCGTCTCGTAATACTACAAAGCAATGACAAACCTCACCTTTAACATCGTCAGGTACACCAATTGCAGCTGCTTCTATTACATTATTATGTTTCACAAGAATAGATTCATATTCAGCAGGTCCAATACGTTTTCCAGCAATGTTTAACGTATCATCTGAACGGCCTGTAATGATATATTGTTCACCGTCATAAATGACCCAGTCACCATGAACCCACTTATTTTCAAAACGTGACCAGTAAGTGTTTACATAACGCTCATCATCTTCCCAGAAACTTTTCGTCATACCTACCCAAGGTTTTTCTAAACATAATTCTCCGACTTCATCTCGAATTGGTTTACCTTGATCATCAAGTACAACCGCTGCCATTCCTGGTAAAGATGCGTTAAAACTAATCGGTGCGATCGGCTTAATTAGGACATTCCCGAAAATCCCACCTGAAATTTCAGTTCCACCTGAATAGTTACAAATTGGTACTTTACCTTTACCAACTGTATTAAATAACCACATCCATGGGTCTGGATTCCAAGGTTCTCCTGTTGATGCGAATACTTCTAAACTCTTTAACGAGTGTTTATTTACATATTCATCACCTTTTGCCATTAATGCACGGATTAATGTTGGTGAAATACCGAGATGAGTAATTTTATATTTATCGACTGTCTCCCATAAGCGGTCTGCTTCTGGAAAGTCTGGGACACCTTCATACATAACCATTGTTGCGCCATTAATTAAAGAGCCGAATAGTAAAAATGGTCCCATCATCCAGCCCATATCAGTTACCCATAATACTCGGTCGCCTTGTTTTATATTCATTCCAAATCCTGCATCAAATGCAGATTTTAGCGGGAAACCAGCATGTGTGTGTACTGTCCCCTTCGGCTTACCAGTTGTTCCGGATGTATATATAAGCATTAATGGATCATCACTGTTCATTTCTTCAGCATGTATAAATGGTTTTTCTTTTTCTAACGTACTCCATGAAAAATCATAATTATGCGGTGTAAAATCATTTCCTGCATGACGAACAATTACCACCTTTTCAACAGTTGGACAATGTTCACAAGCTTTATCTACTTCATCTTTTAATGAAACAATTTTCCCACGGCGTGAAAAGCCATCTGCGGTAATAACCATTTTTGAACCAGCTGCTTGTACACGTGTCATTACTGCATCAGCAGCAAAACCTGAGAATATTGGTGAAATAATCGCTCCAATTTTCATTACCGCTAACATAGCAACAACTGTTTCAGGAATCATTGGCATGTAAATTGTTACACGATCACCTTTTTCAATACCAGCATGTTTCAAACCGTTGGCAACACGGCTTACCCAGCTGTCAAGCTCTTCATATGTAAATGATTTCGAAGTTCCGTTTTCCCCTTCATACATAAGTGCTGCTTGTGTTTTCGTTTTATCGTCTGCAAGCCAGCGAGATAAAGCAGATTCTACAACGTTACAAGTTCCCTCAGTATACCACTGTGCAAACGGTGTACCATTTTCTAAATCTAACACTTCTGTATATGGTTTCATCCACTGATAGCCAACTGCTCTCTCAGCTTCTCCCCAAAACCAAGCTGTTTCTTCAATTGACTTATTATAAAAAGCTTCGTAATCTTCATAGCCTAATGAATTCATCCAACCAAATAAACGCGTTTTTTCTTTATATTCTTCTGTTGGAAACCAAACTGCTTGTTTCAATGTTTTCCCCTCCTTGATTTTTTGAGCAAGAAAGCCCTAAATAGGGCTTTTAAACTGGATATACAGGATGTTTACGATCCGTGAATACTTGATATTTACTCATATACATTTCGAATCGTCCTTTTAACTCTTCACGTAAATTGTTTGGATGAACAATACCATCAATCACCATCTCAGATGCTAAACGGTAAATATCAATATCTTTCTTATACTCTTCTCGTTTTTCAGCAATAAAGCTTGCACGCTCTTCTTCTGGTAAAGCTGCAATCTTATTTGCATATACAGCATTGACCGCTGCTTCTGGACCCATTACTGCAATAGAAGCTGTTGGTAATGCTAAGCAGCAATCTGGTTCAAACGCTGGACCTGCCATTGCATATAAGCCAGCTCCATATGCTTTTCGAACGACGATAGAAATTTTCGGTACAGTTGCTTCACTCATTGCAGAGATCATTTTTGCACCGTGACGAATAATTCCGGCACGTTCTACTTTTGTACCAATCATAAATCCAGGTACATCTGCAAGGAATAATAATGGAATATGGTATGCATCGCATAAATTTATAAACTTCGCTGCTTTATCAGCTGAATCGTGGAATAATACGCCGCCCTTCATACGCGGCTGATTTGCAATAACGCCAATTGGCTTACCATCAATACGTGCTAAACCTGTAATTAGTTCTTGAGCAAATAATTTTTTCACTTCAAAGAAAGAACCTTCATCAATAATTCTGTTAATGAGATCTTTCATATTGAAAGGAGCATTTTGATTTTCTGGAATGATTTCTTCTAACGTTTTATCGAACTGTTTCGGTTCTTGAGGTGTAATCAAAGGAGTTTTTTCTAAATAGTTACTTGGAAAATAAGAAATATATTGTCTTGCTTGCGTAATTGCATCTTCTTCTGTTTTACATAAAACATCTCCGCATCCTGATACTGAGCAATGCATACGTGCTCCGCCCATTTCTTCTAAAGTTACCTTCTCACCGATAACCATTTCAGCCATACGCGGAGACCCTAAATACATAGAAGCATTTCCTTCAACCATCATAACAACGTCACAAAATGCTGGAATATACGCACCACCAGCTGCTGAAGGTCCAAATAATAAACAAATTTGTGGCACTTTACCAGATAATTTCACTTGGTTATAAAAGATTCTTCCCGCACCACGGCGTCCAGGGAACATTTCAACTTGATCTGTAATACGTGCCCCAGCGGAGTCAACTAAATAAAATAACGGCACACGTAATTTCTCAGCCGTTTCTTGAATACGTAAAATCTTTTCAACTGTACGTGCTCCCCATGATCCAGCCTTAACAGTTGAATCATTTGCCATTACGCACGCAGTGCGACCATGTATTTTACCAGTTGCAGTTACAACGCCGTCAGCTGGTAACCCGGTTTGTTCACAATTTGCAAATAATGCATCTTCCACATATTCACCATTATCGAATAAAAGAGCTAAACGATCTCGAACAAAAAGTTTTCCTTTTGCTTTGTTTTGTTCATGATATTTCGGTGCCCCGCCTTGCTTAATTGTTTCAACTCGTTCTTCAAATGAATTAGATTGTTGTTTTTGATCTAACATATTTACTCCCCCTTATACATTGGTTTGCGTTTTTCCTTGAATGCCTGTAATCCTTCTAATCTATCTTTCGTATGGATTACGCCCTCATACGCCTGTTTTTCCATTTGTAATCCGGTATGTAAATCTACTTGAATACCATTTGAAATTGCTTCTTTTGCTAATCGAACAGCAATTGGACCATTTTTAGCAATTCGATCTGCAATTTCAATTGCTTTCTCTTCTAGTAAATCAGCTGGTACTACGAATTCTACTAAACCATATTCTTTCGCTTCTTGCGCCGAAATACGTCTTCCTGTATAAATTAATTCTTTTGCTCTACCGACTCCAATTAATCTCGGTAAACGCTGCGTACCACCTGCTCCAGGTATAATTGCAAGAGAAGTTTCAGTAAGACCTAGACTTGCAGTGTCAGAAGCAATTCTAAAATCACAAGCTAAGCTTAATTCAGTACCTCCACCAAGTGCGATTCCATTAATAGCAGCAATAACTGGTTGTGGTAATTGTTCCACCATCTCCATAGTAGAACGAATCATACCCACAGCATGGCGAACTTGTTCTTCACTCATGTTGGCACGCTCTTTTAGATCAGCACCAGCGCAAAATGCTTTTTCGCCATCCCCTGTTAAAATAACAACGCGCGTATTTGATTCTTCGTTTATTTGAGTTAATATGGTTTGTAATTCTTCTAATAATGCCAAAGATAATGAGTTTGCTTGTCTTTCACGATTTAACGAAATCTTTACAACGTGCGGTGTAACATAGTCAACTGAAATGTTTTGTAATTGTAGCATCTTCTCACCTACTTATCGTTTTATGTTGAAGCGCTCTATACACATGACTCGGTAATTGGATATTCAACTTACTTTGAATAAACTGACTAGCTCTCAATAACTTTTCTTCATCAATATTAGTTTGGACTCCCAGCTTATGGAGCATATGCACTAAGTCATCAGTAGCAACATTACCCGATGCTCCTGGTGCATAAGGACATCCTCCGAGTCCACCACAAGAACTATCAAACGTTGTAATACCATATTCTAAAGACTTAACTACATTCGCCAGAGCCATTCCATACGTATTATGAAAATGCATTGCAAACTGCGAAGCATCATACTTCTTTAATAGATGTTCTAATACTTGTTCTACTTGTAATGGATTCGCTACACCAATCGTGTCACCGAGAGAAACTTCATAAATGCCGTATGAAAATAGTTGATTACATATTTCGTCAACTGCTGTGGCACTTATATCCCCTTCATAAGGACATCCAAATACAGTAGAAACATAGCCTCTTACCTTTTTACCTTCGAACGTTGCCTGTTTTGTTATATCTTCAATTACAGCTAATGCTTCTTTAATAGATTTATTAATATTACTTTTATTATGAGATTCACTTGCTGATAAAAAAACATTCACCTCATCTACATTTTGCAAAAAAGCTCGTTCCAAACCATTTTGATTTGGAACAAGCGCTGCATATGTAACATTTGGATCCCTTTTTAGCTCAGAAAACACATCACTTGCATCTGCTAATGCAGGAACCCATTTAGGGTGAACGAATGAGGAAACTTCAACGTACGACAATCCCGCTTCTGTAAGTAGTTGAATCCATTTTACTTTATCTTTTGTGCCAACAATCTTTTTTTCATTCTGTAAGCCATCACGTGGCCCGACTTCTTTAATGACAGCAAAATTAGGTAGTTTCAATTCGCTTCCCCCTATATCTCCCTATTCAATTTCTAGTAATACATCTCCTTCATTTACAAAATCGCCTTCTTGTACGTTAATTTTCATAACAGTTCCGGCTTCTTCTGAAACGATTGGAATTTCCATTTTCATAGATTCCAAAATGACGACATCCTGCTCTTCCTCTACTGTATCTCCTACTCCTACAACAATTTTCCAAACATTTCCTGCCATCGATGCATATACTTTCGTCATCATTTTTTCCCCCTTAATATTCATAACTCTTATTTTTTAACAAGTTGTTTCGTTACAAAACCTGTTGTATAAATACCACTTTTGAACACATCGTCTCCGAGTACTTGCAGTAACATTGGTGTGTTTGTTTTAATACCTTCTACTTTTAACTCTTCTAGAGCAATTTTTAATTTTGAAATCGCTTCTTCACGAGTTTCACCATGTGCGATTACTTTCGCAATCATTGGATCATAGAAAGGTGTAATCGTTACTTGATTCTCCAAAAAGTGATCAATACGTATATTTGTCGGTAACGTTAAATCTGTAATTTTCCCAGGTGATGGGAAAAATGTTTTCGGATCTTCTGCATAAATACGAGCCTCAATGGCATGACCACTACGTTTTACATCATCCTGTGTAAATGATAGCTTCTCACCATATGCGATAAGTAATTGTTGTTCAACTAAGTCTAACCCAGTAATTTCTTCTGTAACTGGATGTTCTACTTGTAATCTCGTATTCATTTCTAAGAAATAAAAGTTCTTTTGATCATCTACAAGAAACTCAACTGTACCTGCATTTGTATAACCAAGTGCTTTAGCAGCTTGTACAGCAACTTCTCCCATAGCCTTTCGTGTACCCTCATCTAAAAATGGTGAAGGTGCTTCTTCAATTACTTTTTGATTTCGGCGCTGCACTGAACATTCGCGTTCCCATAAATACACTGTATTACCATGTGTATCTGCTAAAAGCTGAATTTCAATATGATGTGCATCTGCTATATAGCGTTCTAAGTACATTTCTCCGTTACCAAAGAAATTTTGCGCTCTTGTTTTATTACTTTCAAATGCTTTGGTGAGCGTTTGCTCAGTTTCCATCAACTGCATTCCAATGCCTCCGCCGCCCGCGGATGCCTTAAGCATTAATGGATAACCAATTTGTTTCGCAATTTCAATTGCTTCTTCAGCAGTTTCAATATTTGTAGTAATGCCTGGAACTACTGGCACATCTGCTGCTTGCATCGCTATACGTGACTCAATTTTACTTCCCATCTTAGTAATGATTTCTTCTGAAGGACCGATAAATGCGATTCCTTCTTCTTTACAGCGAATCGGAAAAGATGGATTCTCTGATAATAATCCGTACCCCGGATGGATTGCTTCAGCATTTGTCTTCTTAGCTATTTCAATAATTTTTTCAAGGTTTAAATAGCTTTCTTGGACACGTGGACCGCCTACTAAGTAAGCTTCATTTGCCAATTTTACATGAAGGGCATTTTCATCAGCCTCCGAATAAATAGCAACAGTGCGAATGCCAAGTTTTTGACAAGTTTTCATAATGCGAACTGCGATTTCCCCGCGATTAGCAATTAATATTTTTTGAAACATAGTGACTCCTCCTTTTTATCTACATCCTAAATGTCTTGCAATTACGAGACGTTGAATTTCAGAAGTTCCTTCACCAATTTCTAAAAGTTTTGCATCACGAATATATCGTTCAACTTCATATTCACGCATATAGCCATATCCACCATGAATTTGTACTGCATGATTTGCTATACGACTTGCAGCTTCAGATGCAAACAACTTTGCCATAGCCGCTTCTTTACCGAAAGGTTTATCGTTATCTTTTAACCAAGCTGCTTTATGTACTAAATTACGCGCTAATTCTACTTCAGTCGCCATATCAGCCAATTTAAATTGAATCGCTTGGAAATTAGAAATCGATTTTCCAAATTGTTGACGTTCTTTCGCATATTGCAATGCACGCTCAAATGCAGATTGTGCAATACCTACTGCTAATGCTGCAATTGAAATACGTCCTCCATCAAGTGTATATAAGAATTGTTTAAATCCTTTATTTACATCACCAAGAATATTTTCTTTCGGTACACGTACACCATCAAGTACGATTTCACAAGTATTAGAAGCACGAACACCCATCTTATCGTAAGGGCTTGAAATCGTTAATCCTTCACTAGTAGTCGGTACGATAAATGCAGAAATACGTTTTTTACCATTGTCTTCAAAACCGTTGATAGCGGTTACAATAATTGTATTTGCATACTCTGCGTTTGTAATCCAGCACTTTTCACCACTAATAACATATTCATCGCCATCTAAAATTGCTTTCGTTTGTGTGCCCCCTGCATCAGATCCAGCATTTGGCTCCGTTAATCCGAAAGCACCTAAGGTTTTACCTGACGCCATTGGAACTAAAAATTTCTGTTTTTGTTCTTCTGTACCGAAATAATAAATTGGAGAAGCACCTAATGAAATTGTTGCAGCATAGCTTAAACCTGTTCCACCACAAGCACGACCAATCTCTTCAACAGCTAACGCGTACGATAACGTATCGCCACCTGAACCTCCATACTCTTCCGGGAATGGGATACCTAATAATCCTAGTTCGCCCATTTTTTGAAATGTTTCATATGGAAATTCCGCAGTTTTGTCATAATATACAGCTTTCGGTGCGATTTCCTTTTCAGCAAAGTCACGTACCATTTCTTTAATCATTTGTTTTTCGCGAGTTAGAGTAAATTCCATTCCGCTACACACCCCTTATCGAATATTGAGTTTCGACAGCGTGCGAGTTTCTACTACAAACATTACTTCTTAAAAGACACGAATATTAGTTAGACAATTGCTATAATTCTGTCATAACTTAATTTTAAAACAGATTCTGTACCAATGCACAAAAAAATTCCTACATTGTTCTACAACAACATAGGAGGTTTTGTGTCGAATTATGTAATTTATTGTTTAATAATCTCTACCTTTTCCCGAATCAGAAATTTCTACTAACCCTTCAGGGTATGGTTCGAAATATGTTTGTCTTAATAAATACTTTTCATCAAATCGAATGGCCCATGTTTTTAAAATTACAAGTAAACTACTAAGTGGGATTTTCTTTTCAGAATACTTCTGTAACAGCTCTAAAAAATGATCTTTTTCTTGTTTTTTTAGCTTTGTTTTAAAATATCCGAAAATGTGCTCACATACATTTACATTCGATGTATAGCGCGGCGCGCGAATAAATAATTTATATAAAGTCTTCTCATAGTTATCAAATACGACTTCAATTGTTTCATTTTTTTGATTTGCAATAATACGCCCTAATTCTTTTTGTTTCACCTGATTATATGCCATAAATAAATACTTATAATCTGATTGAAACGCTACGAGTTCTTTTATGTTTTTAGTATGTTTAATCATTTTGTAATGCGCGATTGTAAACAATCTTGTAAAGAAATGCTCTCTAATAATAAAATTCGACAATCTACCTTCTTCTTCAATTGGAAGATGCGAAAATTTTTTTATTACTGCTCCGCCAAATAATCCAGTTCCTTTTCCTTTTACTGGCCCTTTTTCAAAACCAGAATAGATTTTCACATCACGAGTTCCGCAACTTGGCGAACGATTCTTCAAAATAAAACCGTCAACTTCAGGTAATGTTTGTAAAAATGCATTTGAAAATTCATTCATTTTTTCAGTTACATCTTCTCGTATTGACGGTTGTACAAGCCTATTCGCACCATTTTTTTCTACAATACGTATCGTTTCACGAGGAGTCCCTAAACCAATTTCTACTTCAGGACATACAGGTATAAATGTAACAAATGGCTGCAAGTTTCGAATTGTTAAATCTGGAACCATCTCTCCATTATAACGACAGGCATCAAATTCTAAACATTTACTTACAACAATTATCGGTTTAGCAAATTGTCGCATCACATTACCTCCGTGGCGTTAGTCCATACAATATAAATTGAATCGTATTTTCAATTTCCACTTCATCGTCCCATTTCTCTTCCGGCAATAATAAAAACCTCGTTAAGAGCAACCCTAATACAGCTGATAAAGTAAGACGTAATACGGAAGATGGCGGAAGTTCAATAATTTCCCCTTCTTCTTGAAACTTTGCAATCAGCTTTTTAAAATGTACAAGCAGTTCTGTTTCTATTAATTGTTGTATTTCACTTTTTAGTTCCGGCTGAAATGGTACTTCTTGAATTAATATTTTTATCATTGGAAAGTGCTTTTTAGCAAATTCAAATCTATTTTGAATTATTACTCTTAAAAGCACTTCATACGATTCATACTCTGTTTTAAATATTTCTTTTGCAAAGGCTTGTACGAAAAATGGTGCAGCGAACTTTGTTAAGGTCGGCATCACGACTGCAAACAATAAATCTTTTTTCGTTTTATAGTAGCGGAAGATTGTTCCTTCCGCTACACCAGCTCGCTTTGCAATTTCACTCGTTGAAGTTGAGGCGTACCCTTTTTCTCCAAACATATCAACAGCTGCCTCTAATATACGCATTTGACGTTCATTACGTTTATCAGTATTAGTTGCGGCAACTAATTCTTCCAGCCAATCCTTCTTCATTTATTGTGCTCCTTTTTATCATCATTATATTTTGCGATGTTTCTTTAATGCAAATACATTTCCTACTGCAAATAATAGTGAAAAAAGTAGTAATACAGTAAGATCTAATGCAATCTCTGTAAACCCTTGATTCCGAATCATTACTTGTCTCATAGCGTCAGCACCATATGTGAGTGGAAATAATTTACCTAACATTTGTAACCATGTATTCATGGATTCCATTGGAAACAACCCAGAAAAGAAAACTTGTGGCACGATAACAAGCGGTATAAATTGAATCATTTGAAATTCATTATTTGCGTATGCCGATAAAAATGTGCCTAATGTTAGTGCAGTTAAAGAAAGCATACATGTTATAAGTAGCGTTAGCCATATTGAGCCAGCTACATATAAATCTAAAATATAAACTGAAAAACTTACAATTATAATAGATTGTATAAATGCAAAGATTCCAAAACCAATAATATATCCTAAAACTATTTCCCATCTTCTCACTGGTGTGGACAATAATCTCTCTAATGTACCACTTAAACGTTCTCTTACAAAAGATACTCCGGACAATATAAATACAAAGAAAAATGTAAAGAAACCAATTAATACGGGACCAAGCCCATCGAACATCGTAATGTCTTTAGAGCCATGTAAATAATCCACTTCAGGCTTCATCATTGATACATTATTCTTCTCTGTACTCTTTTGCAATACTTGAAGTACCGCACGGTTCTTTGATGAATCACTACCTTCTAATAGAAGATTCATTTTTCCATTTTCTAAATGAATTACTGCATCTACCTTTTGCTTTTCTAATTCCGAAATTGCTTTGTCTTTACTATATTCATAAATTGATGCTTCTTGATTTTTCATTGCTTTTACTATAGGAGCAGGTACATCGACTACAGCAATATGCGGTATATAGTCTTTTTGTGTAAATATTAGCGATAATAACCAAAGTAATAACATTGGTGCCCCAAACATCATTGCTAAAGAACGCTTATCTCGAAAAAATTGACGAATGATACGGATGACTACACCATTAACTCTCATGATTCAATCACTCCTTCTAACATAAAGACATCTTCAATTCGTCCAGAAGATGTTTGTTTTTTCAATTCCTCCGGTGTGCCAATCGCAACTAAATTCCCTTCTCTAATTAGCCCTAGACGTTCGCAAAACTCAGCTTCATCCATAATGTGCGTTGTTACAATAATAGTTGTTCCTTTCTTTTTAAGGTCATAAAACTTCTCCCAAATCGATTTTCGAAGTAGAGGATCTATCCCAACTGTTGGCTCATCTAAAATTAATATTTCTGGTTCATGAAGGAGTGCTATCGCCAATGATAAACGTTTTTTCATTCCACCTGAAAAATGCTGTACTTGCTTTTTCATATGCTCTGATAATTGCACAAGTTCAAAAACTTCTACGATTCTCTCTTTCTTACGCTTACCTTTTAACCCATACATCGTTGCAATAAAATCTGCATTTTCATATGCCGATAGTTCTTCGTATAATGCATCAGCCTGAGCCATATAACCAATTCTTTTCATTTCATTTAGATTAGGCATGTTTGTATTAAAAACAATTACATCCCCTGTAGTTGACTCATTAATACCTGCAATCATTTTAATGAGTGTTGTTTTCCCTGATCCGGAAGGTCCAACCAAGCCAAAAATTTCTGCTTTTTCTACTTGCAGCGAAAGGTTATGCAAAACTTCTTTTTTCCCAAAACTTTTTGATACATCTCGTAAAATAATTGAAGGTTGCTGCACTAAAAATCCCCCTTTTCTATAAAATGAGTGAGTACTCACTTTTATTTTACTCTCGAATTATTATATGTCAAACTTTTCAAACATATATTTTTTCTGTTATTTACTAAATCAATGAAACAGAGTCGACATTAGAATATCTTTTCTTAAAGTCGACTCTGTTTCATTGTGAATTATTCGATTTTTGTTATGTTTTTAAATTTAAATACCTTCTAATTCTAGCAACATCTAATGAATATTCGATAACTATTTGCTGTATTGGTAATATAACCGTTTCCGGATATAAATGTGCATATTGTAACGTTTCTGCATACTTTTCCAACCGTTTTTCTAAATACTTTACAATTTGCTCAGGATGACTTACTAATAAAGACGTACTATAATAATGAATTTTCTCCTCAATCGCCGTATATTCTTCAATTTCAAATTCTTTATGCATTTGTACACCCCTTTATATTTTTAATATTGCTTAATAATAACTATTTTAACTCGACTAATTTTTAAGTTTTTTGATTATTTACACTATAACAAACTCAATAGGTCAAATTTTGTTACTTTATGTAACGTTGAAAAATTTTAACAAAATTGTAATGGAAACTTGTACTCAAGAAAAACTACCTTTAAATTATTCTCCTGAACAAAAAAGCCGTACAGATTAATTTAACTGCACGACTACAATCTCAGGTCTATTAAAAACTCTTTGCGGAATGATACTATTGCCTAATCCTCTACTAACTATCATAGACGTATTTTGTTGTTCATATAAACCCGCTGTATATTTGGGCAGTATTCCTTGATTAGGAGCAACTAATCCCCCGATAAAAGGTAACCGAACTTGTCCCCCATGTGCATGACCCGATAACACTAAATCTACTTTCTCCTCAGCATACTCTTCTAGAAATTCAGGCCTATGGGATAATAATACATTATACCTATCTGGCAGCGTTTCAATTTTTGCTTTTACAATTGCATCTTTTACAATACTTCCTTCATCAATATCTCCAGTATTAAATTCCGGATCATCAATTCCTAACAAGTTTATTTCGTGTCCTCCCTTTTGTATTATTACATGTTCATTTCTTAAAACAGTGACATGCTGTTTCTTTAATTTTTTTTCTAAACTGTTATATTTCCCTGACCATTTTTCATGATTTCCTGTCACAAAATATACCGGATATTCCTTCACAAGTTCTCGTATTACTTGCATACTCATTTCTGCATCGTACGATTTACTGTCTATTAAATCACCCGTAATAGCAATAATATCTGGGTTTATGCTTTTTACTTTTTGAATTAAAACGTCTTGATTATCACCAAATTTTTTATTATGTAAATCTGAAATTTGTAGTATTTTATATCCTTTAAAAGAAGAGGGAATTTTACTAGAGGTTATTTTAACCTCAGTTATACTTATTAAATTGTTTTGTAAATATAAAAAGATACTAATGCCTACTAATATACCAATAATTAATATGATTCTTTTAATCTTCTTGTTCATACTTCCTCCTAAAATCTTAATCAGTACTACAGTTCACAATAAATATTACGTGCCCTTCGCATTCAGAATAACTGAAATTTTTTAATTGATTTGTAGTATTTGTTATAGTTTTATACGCCACTTATAAAATTTTTCAATCGCATGCGTGTATGATGTCATGCTCATTTTTCAGTAATTTTATAGCAGATCACTGGAATCTCTTCATAATATTAACATTTATCTTACTTAGTTTGATAACTATATCATGATAATTCCTATAGTTTTTTATAAAAATATTGTGTACTTTTCTCGAAGTATATACGACATTTGATTACAAATATATTATTACCACTACGATTTTAATTTGTTTAAAACGTACAAAGAGAGAATTGAAACACTAAATTGCCTTATGAAAAGGTATTACTGTATTATTTATTAGAAAATTGAAAAAATACGTGTAGATAGCTATCATTGTAAGTGCATATATAATTAACTTTAATTTCCTGACATAATTTCACATAATTCTTAAACTAGTTTTTTGCGTGCATTATGAAATAAAATATTGCCCCATGTCAGTCTTTAAAAAATTATATATCATAACTTTAAGGGAGGAAGAAAACTATGAAGATGAAAAGAAAAATCATGATGACGACAGCACTTGCAGCTACATTGGCTACAGGTGCACTACCAAGTACATCGGTGTTTGCTGCTGAAAAAGAGGCTCCTATCCAACAAGAAGAGACACAGATGAGTATTCAACCATTTGCACAAAATAATTTGGAAACAGCAGTTAAAGCTGCCTTAAATGGTCCAGAAGTTAAAAAAATTAAAGTATTTGAGCATGAATTTAATGTAAAACCAATTGAAGTAGTAAATTTAGGTGGCGGTAAAACATATGTTAAGGGACAAATTTCTCATCATTTAAGTTTTCGTCCAGATGATCAATTTTATTATGAGTTTACAGTGCAAGATGGAAAGGTAATAGATAAGCCTGTATTTAATATTGATAGAGGTGGTTGGACACCATTTGCTGCTCCACTTTTATCAATTCTTGCTGCGTATAATGGGATTCCAGTTAATCCAAATGATTTAAATGCACTTGGTCAACAGATTGGAAAAGTGATAGATGGAAGCTGGGAACATGCAGCCCAATCTATCGCAACTGTAGTTAGTTTAAGTTTTAATGAGTAGAATTTCTTAATTTTTGTTAGCCTAACAGAGTCCCATTTTTCATAAGTAACCTTGTTATAAAAAATTCTGAAACAGCTATAAATAGATTTTTACCACTCAGTCACATTATCTTGATTTGTTAACCACCTTATCATTCATTATATGTCACAAAATAGAAGTCTTTTTTAAGACTTCTGTTTTGTTTGTATACAGTACAGCGGAAAGTTTGTTTTTTACCTATCTATGCTTCAATTCTTTAAGAATCCGTTTGACTATTAGATACAATTTATTACAACAAACTATTAAAATCTCAAATAACTTCCTACCCTATTTTGATTTTTTCAAACACAAAAATTCATTACTTTAAGAATGAAAACAATAGATGTAGTAAAAAATCATCTTGTTTTATTATATCTATTGTTTAAAAGTCAGGAGAGATAAAATGAACAAAATAAAAATGAGGAATTTTTTTAAAATTAGTATCCTTACTTGTTTCACACTAGCAAGTTTAAGTACACCATCTACTATTTTTGCTGATAGTCATCCAGGTTATTCCTATGAATCCAATATAGGCTATCAAAACCCAGCATGGATGTCGAAAGTAGCAGATTCAACAAAATTGAGTGAAATATCTATTCCAGGGACTCACGGTACAATGGCTTTACATGGAGCAAGTTTTCTTGATGAAAATTTGACAAGAAATCAAACTATGAGTCTACCACAACAATTAAATTCCGGAATTCGATATGTAGATATGCGTGTTAAACGTGTAAAAGATTCTTTTGCAATGTACCATGGGATTGTAAATCAAAAAGCAATGTTTGAAGATGTATTAAAAGAGGCAATTCAATTTTTAAAAGATCATCCTACAGAAACAATTTTAATGCGCTTAAAAGAAGAAACTACTCCTGAAAGTGGCTCACTATCATTCGAGGAAATACTTAATAAATACAAAGACCTTAATTCTTCCTATTTTTGGGATCCAAGTTCTGTACCAACTTCAAAAAGAAATAACCCTACTCTAGGAGACATCCGAGGGAAAATTGTAATCTTACAAAACTTTACAGCCTCTCAGCAATATGGTATTAATTACGATAGCTTAAATATACAAGATACATTTGAAATTGAAAACGGACCAGACGGAATGTATGAAAAATGGAATGTGGTGAGAACCCACCTTCAAAATGCAAATAATAATTTTAACAATGATAAAATCTATCTTAACCATTTTAGTGGCACAGGTGGTGCTGCTGCATTATTAAATAATGTTTATCCTTGGTTTGTTGCAAGTGGTAAAGAGAGCAGAAATACTGATAGTAACCCCAAGATGATTCAAAAAGCTACAACTAATGCGTGGGAAGATTTCCCTCGTGATATAAATGGTCAAGTATTTTATGGTGGAATGAATACACTTGGGACCGAACTCTTGCAACAAGGTGGAATTAAACATTCTGGTATTATCGCAGCTGATTTTCCTGGTCCAGGTTTAATTGATAGTATCATTAAATTAAATGGTATACATTCGAATGAAAAAGAAATATTAATTTCGCAAATTTCATCCGAATCTAGCCCTTTAACCGGACAACAAAATCGATCCAGTCAAAACTTTAAAATTGATAGTTTACCTGTAGGTACTAAGGAATTAAAATGGATTATTGAGCCTTCAGAAAAAGATCATCCTTCTTCTATCTCTTTCAATGTAATGATTGACGTTTCCCTAGGTACAGATTCTACTCGTTGGAAAAATATTTCACATGGATCTAGGACTGAAGCTTATACGAATGCTAAATATTATATTGCAAGCCCACTTGGTGCCACTAACAAATTTACAGTGAAAATATACGCTATTACAAATTAAAAAATAAAGAATCCCAATGGAATTCCTTTTTGATGGAATACCATTGGGGTTCTTTAATAATTTCATTTCGTATATATTGGGATGAAGAGTAAAAATTGCACCCCTGTTCCGGTATTGCACATAGAATAAGTGATAACTACCCTTTTCCACTTATCATTTATTTAAAACTGGCTTCCAAAGCGATAGTGCAAAAATCCAATTTGGATCGCCGTTCCCTTGATAACTTTGAATCGCTTCATACACTTTTCCCTCATGTACTACTTTATCACCTTTATTGTATGCTTTTCTTGCATCCCATTTTTCATAAGTAGAGTCCTCTAGTTTTGTTGCTACAGTTAAAACATCACTTCTACTAGACTCATTTCCAGCTAAATCACCCGCCGTCACTACATATTTATACGATGTATTAGTTTTTAAATCTTTATCCATAAAGGATGTATTATCCGCTGTCCCAATTTTATTCATAACCCCAGTGCTTTCTCTATATACAACATAATGATCAACACCTACATTATCTTCAGACGCACTCCACATCAAATCAACAGTTGTCGCTGTTGTACCCATACTATGTAATCCTTTTGGTTGAGTCGGAGCCTCTTTATCTGGAGTTTCATTTGTTGTCTTTACCTTTAGTTTTTCACTTTCTTTTGATATGTTTCCAGCAGCGTCTAATGCCTTTATTGTATAGGTATATTCCGTATTTGCTTTTAGTTTTTTATCAGTAAAAGTTGTACTTAGTACCGTACCAATTACTTCTCCATTACGTAACACTTGATATTCTTTTACGCCTATATTATCATTTGAGGCCTTCCATGTTAGTTCAACACTATTGGCAGAAACTTTAGACGCATTTAATCCAGTTGGTTGACTTGGAGCTACTGTATCGGGAGCTTCATTATTTACTAGATTTACATCAATTACATTATAAAACGCATTTGACGTATCTGCTACATCCCATACAGCTAAAATAACATGATAACCATTGCGATCAGTTGGTACATTAATTGTATGTGTTAAATTATTTGATGCTGCCGAACCGTCATGTTTCACAGTTCCAATTGGTTCTAATTCAGCACGTGTTAATGGTTTATTAGGATCCCATCCCTTTTTGGTAATGTAATAATGCCATTTACTTGTAGAATGTGCTGCTGTGTATTTCCATGTAAATGTATTTGCTCCCCCCTTTATTGTGTTTTTGAACCAGCGATTTGATGTTTGTTGGTCAAGAATCCCTCCAAACAGTCCTCCTGCCGAAGCGATTTTCCCATCAATCGGTCCACCATCTGGGAATCCTTTAGGTGCTTCTAGACTTTGAGGTTCGTACATTACATTTCCACAATTTAAATTTAATGCTCCATAATTCTGACTACATAAAGCAGCACGACTACTCGGCTTTTCAACAAACCCATGTGCATATGCACTTTGAGGAATCATTGTAATTGCCGTCACCCCTACAGCTAAAACACAAGCACCAATTTCTTTTTTACTTTTTTTTAATCTTTCTAACTTAGATGTTAACTTCAAATTCATACTTGTCCCCCCAATATATTGTTTATGCTAATATAATAGCAATATAGGGATAAACGAACAAATCACCTACTAATATATTAATAGTTCAATAACATAAACACATTTAGTTTATTTATTAACCTGATATGGGGATAAATTAAGCAAATTAATTCTATTTTGTAACATTATGTAGTAAAGAGTTTATAAAAAACCAATAAAGATTCACAAAAAATCCAAATATCGATTACTTAATTTTTTACAACCACACCCCACACGATAACTACATTATTAAGCAGGTTTCATGATTTATTACATTCTCTCGCCACCTGACAAAATCAGATCAAAAACATATCCCTGCATATTATCGATTAATTCAACCACATCTGGATTTTTATCGTTGCTCAGCGACCAATTGATTGACACCATTGCGTTTGCTGTATACAACTGAGCTACAAAGTCAATCGGCACACTTACTTCAACCTGCTGCTCTTTCAAATAGGAATAGCAGGCATTATATAAAATGGATTCTAATTCTAAACGTAAATCCGCTGAGGGAACACGTACATGGAGTAAAGTTGCAATCTCTTTTTTTCGCGCTGAGATCTTATCGGTTATCATATTAATAGCTTGAGCCACATTTCCATTCTCTATTAAGGCGAAACGAAATTCAATTTCTTCCTTGAACCAGCAGACATAATTTTGCACTAATTTTTCCAAAAGATCATATTTATCTGCAAAATGGCTGTAAAATGTGGACTTACTCACCATAGCATGTATGCAAATATCTTTAGTTGTAATTCGCCCAAACTCTTTTTCGTTCAAGAGGGTAATAAGTGTATTAGAAATATTTTTCTTCGTTTTATAAACGCGAACATCCTCTCCCATTAATAATCAATCTCCTTCCCAAAGTTGCTTATCAAACCATTTATATCCTTATGGTTCAATTTCGTACTTCTTACCCTTTCCTGCTTGTTGTTTCTTTAATATACTTCTCTTATCCTTACCTTGTAGTCAAATATAAGGAGGGATTTTATGTTTAAACAGTATGTAAACAACGAACAGTTCAATTTGCAAATTAACCGTTTTTTCAACGATTTCTATCAAGACGATGAGCGGGCAAATCAGGATTTGCAAGCCATCATCCCAAGACTTACAGACACGGACAGCTGGTATAACACTTGGATAGAATATGCAGCAATGCGGGAGCATCAGAAAGACTTCGATCTAGCTTCGGTTTATTATCAGGCTGCCGAGTTTTATATGGAATCCTCCGATCCAAAAAAAGAAAAAGTGTACCAAAAATACCGTGAAACTTTTTATAAGGGCTTTCATGACTTTGAGTATGAAACCTATCAAATTCCTTATGAAGATTCCTATCTTCCTGCAATCAAATTCATGACACCAGGCGCATGTAATACACTACTTTTCTTTGGAGGCTACGATTCCTACATGGAGGAAATGATGAAGATGATGAACTACCTCATAGGAATCAATTATAATATTATAGTTTTTGATGGACCTGGACAAGGAACAGCACTGAAAAACGGCTTAAAATTCATCCACAACTGGGAGAAGCCCGTTTCCACAGTCATTGACTATTTCAAACTTGACCGTGTTAGTATTCTCGGAGCTTCTTGGGGCGGCTACTTGGCAATGCGTGCCGCCGCTTTTGAAAAACGAATCGACAAAGTCATCGCCTTTAATATTTTTTATAGTGGCCTTGATGCACTCAAGAAGCGCATGCCGGATAATATCTGGAATAAATTGACCACGCTTCTGGCTACTAATGAAGCTGACAAAATTAATACCATGTTTAAACAAATGATGACCACCAGCATCGACCTGAACTGGAAAGTTAAAAAAGGTATGGAAAATACAGGTGAAAAAACGCCATTTAACTTACTTAAAAACTTTGAAAAACATACGATGGCAGGAATCGGTCAGTTCATAAATCAAGAAGTATTGCTCCTGGCTGGTGAAGACGATCAGTACGTTCCAATTGGCCGATTACCGCAAATCGAATCGGAGCTATGTAATGCAGCCTCCATCACTTCTGTAGTTTTCACTAAGAAAACTGGTGGTGAACAACATTGTCAGGCTGGTC
The DNA here is from genome assembly GCF_003264205.1 of Bacillus sp. SRB_8. Lineage (NCBI taxonomy): Bacteria > Bacillati > Bacillota > Bacilli > Caryophanales > Bacillaceae > Bacillus > Bacillus sp. SRB_8. The sequence continues at coordinate 86,045 of NZ_NADT01000019.1, forward strand.
ATCGTCACTTAGCTTTTGATGAAATTAAAAGATTTTTGCGACATAACTTCTAGTGAATAATATCAAGCATTTTAGCACTTTCAAAATTTTTCATATACTAACACATTAGAACATGGTGACTATCGTGACACTCCTCAAAAAAACTGATATTTTGTCATAAAAGAAATCCCCCACTTATTTGTGGGGGGATTATTCTGTGCTTTACTTATAATGATATGTGTGAAGTTTTGTTTATTTACAAACCTAAAATCCCTACCATCTGACTCGCCTTTAAATTAGTAATATAATTGTACATCTCTAAGCCTTTTCTTTCAGCCTTTAGCACCTTGCCTCTCATTTTCGATAAATGTTGGGAAACAGTAGATTGTGGAATTTTTAAAAGCTCCGTCAATTGTGTAACATTACATTTTTTATACTGAATTAACTCGTTTATAATTTGCAATCGAATTGGATGTGCCATTATTTTTAACATATCTACATCCTATTCAGTTATTACACTCTTTTTCATTTCACTTTTATACATTGTCATAAGAAATTCTCCTTTATTATCCGTGCATTTCCGCACGTCTTTTAATTAGAAGTATATTCTAAAATTATTACGGTTTAATATTCTTACTTTTTGGTATATTGAAGTTTATATTTTCAAAATAATATAATTCCAGAAACGCCTTACACACATATTGTAAAATTCCAATATACGATTCACATGAACTTAATATACGGTTTAAATGAATCTTATATAGTGAATCTCACTTCACTATGGAGACACTGTTGAAACTTTACTTCAATAACTCTGTAGGAAACTTATAAACAACTAAAAAAGGACACACCTATAGCATATGTATGCGTAGGTGTGTCCTTTTCTAAGATAAATTTTAGAGTATTAACTTCTTTTTATCTCATCGTATAAGATAACTATTTAAATTTCAAAATATATAGTATAGAATAGGAACATTCGCTATATTTATGTATGAAAGGATTTTCGGAAATGGACTTGTTGCAAATCAAGAAAATGGAAAATTTAATTTGGACTATTGAACATAGTAGTGACCTCTCAAAAAGGTTTTACATAATAAAATTTTTTGATAGAGAAAATACAATTAAGCCAATTGAAACATTAGAATTTGGAAATAGAAATATCGACAAATTTGAATGGGTGTTTATTAATATATTTCCAAGGGTAGTAACAACTTATGTCCCTTCCACTGGAAGGAAACCTGATGAATCATTAATAGATACAACTAGAGAAAACAGTAAAGAATCACTTATTTTACAAGGAATACGAACCTACACCAAGTTTTGGTCATGTTAACCCCCACCCTTCTATAGCAGCAAATATAATTTTGCATAAAATGTGTTTTTTTGAGTTAAGGTGAATTCTATATGTAAATTCTTCTGAGAGTTTCATTCACATTGTATTGTTCGTTATTTGAAGAACAAGGAGTTTTTTATAATATACGATATATCAATTTTTAAAATGTATGCTTATACTTATTTTTTTAGGCATTTTATTCTCTTAAGAGCATCCACGCAAATACATGCTCTTAAGAAAATAAAAGTAGTACGCATGAGATTGAATGAATATTAAATAAAACACTTTGGATCTGGAACTTACCTTACACTTTGTTTTATATACATAAAAGAAGAGTAGAATATCCTTTTTTATTTTTAGATTTGCCTACTAACACTTCAAACAATCTATCAGGACGTTAAGTAGTGAATAGTTCAATTTAAGGGGATTGTTTTAGTCTCTACTAATTTAGCAGAAAATTCAGTTCCACATTTAACCTTTTTAAATTCTAGATGATTAAATCCTTGATTAGCGCCTCATCGGTTGAATCAAAAAGGGTATACACTTTAATACACCTAGTCCAACAAACGTAAATATTACTCCTACCAAATCAAACAAAAAAATTTGAGTAGCCCCCTATTTATTGCACTAATTATAACTAGAGCTAGCCCTTTCCTTTTCTTTAAATTCCTACTTTAACTAGAACATACGGACGTTAAGTGATATGAATTTATTTTATAATGGGGGGATTTTTCACCTTTTCTAAACAACTTATTATATTATTTTTATCTAATAAGGCACAGAAACAAATTAAAAAACTTTAGTGCTCCTGAAAATCTCTTGAGGAAAAACGTTTTTAGGGTGAAACGTTTTTCAGGGTACTTTTATACTGACTCTTTTCCTTAAAATGTTTCTGTACCTAATATTTAAATTAACTTATGTCAAAATATTTCGCAATACAAGCGCTAAATGCTACATGGATATATAGAAAATGACACTTTTTATGAGCATACCCCATCAAATACTTATATTAAATATAGAAAAGTTACCTTACTATTATTAAATTTGTTAAATTAAATAATGAAAATGGAGAATACTAACTTTATAATTGTCACAATTTAATTTATATATCTACTCTTTTATTACTCGTAAAAATCATTTGATAATTCCTTCAATATTAATTTATGAAATGCAGAGACCATCTAAAGCAACAATTTTCTTACATTAGATTGTTTTTCTATTTAATTTATTTTGTCGAAAAAAGTCGATATTTTCATATTTTTTTCATTTAATTATTGTACATTTGCACATTTAATGTTAGGATTATGCCTATTCAAATTAGATCCTATTGATTCCTCTTTAAGATTTCTTTATTTTATTTGTGAAAATTAGTTACTTTCTAGTAAATTCCCAGCAATAATACAGCAAACTACACTAATAATAATTCTAAAATTATATTTTCATCTCGTAAATTCATAAAAAGGAATTTAAGTCAAACTATATTTTCTATCTGTATATATTCATTCTTTATTCAAACATGATTAATCATAAGTTCTAACTCGTTAATCAAATTTAAATAACAATTTTGATTCTAAAATAAGTTCAAAATCAAAATAAATATATTGTTATTTCAAAATAATGTTGTAAACTATCTTTAGAATGGAAAGATTTATGTAACAGCATGTTAAGGGGTTACAGGGGGAATAAAAATGAGAAATTTTTTCGATGACAAGTATAAAAATATTGAATTAAAAAGGAGACTATTAAATATAATCAGTGAAATTAGTGAATTAAAAGGAAAATTAGCTGCTTATCAGGAACAAAATCCTGATATATTTACTAGCTTAGAAAAAACCATACCACTTCATTACATAAAAAACTTTACTACTACCTATGAAGATATAAAAGTCCCAAATAAAAGATTAAAAGAACTTATTTTAGATGATATAGTACCTCAAAATATTTCGGAAGATGCTATCTTTTGTTTTTATCAAACACTTACTTTTGTACATAAGAATTCCTGTGATTTATTAATCAATCCAGAGACTATACAGGAATTACATTTTCAATTAATACATTACATTACCTCTGACAGTGCCAAATGGCGCGAAAAACCGTTTACTATTCCAGGTATTCCTGAAAACGGAATGCACTTAAATAGTTACCGCATTCTTCCACATGAGCTTATTCCACAAGTAATGGAACAATTATGTGATCAATATAACTCATTAAATTCTAGTAAGGGCCATCATTCACTTTTATTAATAGCTCGTTTTATATTTAATTTTTATTGCATAGTCCCTTTTAATCAGGGTAACGGCAGATTGGCACTTATGTTAATGCAATTGCTATTAATTAAGAGTGGAAATACATTTGTAAAATATGTATGTCTGGATAAATACATTAAGAAAAATGAATCTGAATATTACAATTCGATTTATAAATCTTCGGTAAATTGGTACTGCGAGGAACATAATAGTAGCTTTTGGTTAAAAACGTTTTTAACTATTATATTAGAGGCGTACAAAGATCTTCATAATACAGTTCTAGATTCTATATGTAAGCATACTAAAGTGGAGAGAATTCAGGATTTTATCCTTAAACAAAAACAACCCTTTACTAAGGAGTGTATTCGTAACACATATCCAGACATAGCAGAGAGTACAATCAGTAAGGCTTTAAATTCCTTGCAATTGTTTGGCCATATTAAGCTAGTGACAAAAGGAAGAAATGCTAGTTGGATTAAAGTTTAACTATACTTGTAAAACACTTACAGTTCAAAAAAGAAAATTATAACTTTATCATTTAAATTCATGCCTTTGGACTCTTATTCATTGAATTTCACTTTAATATATTAAGCTATTATTACTAATTTAGTTATTTCTAATTCCTACAAAACACAAAACGGTTTATAGGAATATTTGTCGAAAAAAGTCGCATTTTAATATTTTTTCTTTATTTTCTGGTTGTAAACGTTTCATTTTCGTGTTACCATCTTAATCAAACAATAGATGGTAATAAAAATGAAAATATTTCTTTCCCTTAGAAACATATAAACGTACGGTCATATCAAGAAAATAAGGCCAAAGAAATATTTGATACCTATCCAAATTACCAATAGGAATTTTGCCGCATTAACTTTCTGTTATTTCAGAATAAAACTTCACATTTTGTCCCTAAACAAAATTTGTTAGCGTGCAAAATTCAAATACACTAAAACACCCAAATAAATGAAATGTCCTTTTTTATTGAGCATTGAGGTATGAAAAAATAATTCTTCCTACAAAATTCAGCTGAGTAACATAAAGACATCTAAATTACTACCTTTATCGCCATCTATTGTTGACAACATATTTACCAACTATTAAAAAGAACCTATCAAGGGTTCTTTTTTATTATAATCATTCAAATTTCACTTCTATCTTGATACTTAGATTTCTACACAAATTACATCTACTTTTTTACTCTCAATTATTGAATTTATAATATAGTACTTCAATTTTAGTTATTCTTGATCTCAATCCGTTTAAATTAGTGAATAAAATTCAAACATATAAAAATAATAACTACAACTAATCGTTATATATTAAAGAGGTGTCAATTTTGTCCTTAAATGAAAAGACCCTAGAAACAAAGACAGATAAAACCATTGAAAAAATCCAAACAAGTAACTTAAAAGAACTTAAAAATACATTAGATAACATCTTTGATATTAGTGCAGATTTGATTGAACATCCTTTGCAATTAAAAACAAACACGAATATTTTACTATATTATTTTGAAGGCCTTACAGATGGTGTTGCATTAAAAGGAAATGTTGTTACACCATTATTACAAGAAGTGAATGAAGACAGTCAAATATTTAATTCTAATATTATTGCTACTCATACCAAAATAGTATATACGTGGAATGAAATTAAAGAAGGATTACTTGAGGGACAATGTGTACTGTTTATGGAAGGAGAAAAGAGGTCCCTTCTAATAAATACAAAAGGCTGGGCAGAGAGAGCGATTCAAGAACCCATTTCAGAAGTTACTATTAAAGGCTCACATGATGGGTTTATTGAGAATGCTACAAAAAACATAGGCTTAATTCGTCGATATATTCCTTCTACTGAATTGAAAATTAAAAAATTGACAATTGGAGAACGCGCCACTTCTTTAGTCTATTTAATTTACTTAGGGGATGTAGCAAACGAAGATGTGGTCCAAGAAATAGAAACTAGAATCTGTAAAATTAAAACGGATGCGGTATTGAGCATTGGAGAACTATCTAATTTTACAAAGGATCAAAATTGGACTCCTTTTCCACAGGCTTATTTAAGTGAACGCCCAGATGCCATTTCTAATCATATACTTGATGGAAAAGTAGCAGTGTTAATTGATAGATCTCCTGGTGCGATGATTGTCCCAATGAATTTAATTGGATTTTTTCAGACTCCAGATGATTATAATATACATTGGCTCATTGCATCATTTTTTCGCTTATTACGATTTGCAGGATTTATTATAGCTATTTTTTTACCCGCAATTTATATTGCTATAGTCTCTTTTCACTTTGAAATCATTCCTTTAGATCTATACACTTCTATTGCAACGTCAAGAGTTAAAGTCCCTTTCTCTCCTTTATTGGAAGCTTTTATAATGGAAATCACACTAGAAATGCTACGTGAAGCTGGTATTCGCTTACCACAACCAATTGGACAAACAATTGGAATTGTTGGAGGGATTGTAATTGGGCAGGCGGCTGTTCAAGCTGGTCTTGTGAGTAACGTTATGGTTATTATCGTATCTATTACCGCCATTGCATCATTTATTGTTTCTAATTATGATTTATCAAGTTGTATTCGGCTTATTCGTTTTCCAATGATGTTATTGGCCTATTTTTATGGGATTGTAGGTATTGTTAGTGGATTAATGCTCTTATTTGCTCATTTTGTTTCACTAACTTCCTATGGTTCACCATATGGATTGCCAATTGCACCATTTCGTCTCCAAGAGTTAAAAGATTCTTTTGTAAGATTTCCTATTTCTATGATCACCACCCGCTCGAGTACAGGACAGCCGAAACAAAAAAAGAAAAAAGAAGGTGGTTCGCATGGGAAATCTTAAATTCCAAAGCATAACCTTATTCGAATATATTGTTTTCATTCATTCACTGCAACTTGCATCAGGTATGTTAATTATGCCAAGCCCTCTTGCCACTACCGCTGGTACAGACGGCTGGATTTCTATCATTCTGGGATGGATAATTACTTCTATAATTGGCGTAATTATTATATTAATGTTACAAAAAAATCCTAACAAAAATTTCTCTCAGATCTTAAATACATACTTTGGTAAATGGCTAGGGACAATTTTTCTTCTTTTATATGCCTTTTATCTATTTTTTGCTGGTTTTAATACTTTATTAAAGGCAACTGATATTGTAAAAGTGTGGATATTCCCTTCCACTCCTGCTTATCAAATCGCCATATTATTACTATTGCCTTTTATCATTTTAGCCCTGAGTGGGTTAAGGGCTCTTACTAGTTATTCTATGCTTGTTTTCTTCTTCACTACTTGGATGCCACTATTTCTTCTTTTTTCATTAAAAAGTAACTACAATCCTTTACATCTACTACCTATTTTTAAAGATGGCATATACCCTATTGTAAAGGCAACAAAAGAAACCATTACTCCTTATGCAGGCTTAGAAATTGCATATTTTATTTATCCGTTCTTACAAAAAAAACAAAAAGCCATAAAAGGAATACTAATAGCGAATACTGGAACCATGTTTTTCTATATATATGTGACTATTCTTTCTTATATATACTTTAGTCCGGAGGGGATAAAAGACGTAATTTGGCCAGTATTTCATCTGTTAAAAGGGGTTCGTTTTTCTTTCGTAGAACGATTAGAAATTATATATATCGCTTACTATTTGATTGTATTTTCCACTACAATATATCCGTATTTATTTTTCAGTTTCGAATCTGTAACCATTTTATTTCAAAAAACCGTTCGCAATTGGGTGCTAGTTGGTTTTATGCTATTAATAGTCGGCTTATTCGTTTTTCTAAATCCCGATGTGGATCAATATTTATTTATATATTCTCTTATGGATATCTTAAATATCATTTTCTTTATTCTATTACCAATCTTTTTTTTCGCTTACAGCATTCTTTTTACTTGGTTTACTAGGAGGAAACAGCTTTGATTCGAAAATGGATATGGATTGTAATCTGTTGTGTATGTTTAATTGGTTGTAGTCAGAGAATTCCTCTTGAGAAGGTTTCATTAATCCTTTTAATTGCCTTGGATAGAAACTCTAATGGAGACGTAAAGGTGGGCACAAGCATACCACTCTTTCATCATAGACAGCAAAAAAGTACTATAGAGAACTGGACTCAGGCATCAACTGTATATAATGGATTCAGTAAGATAGATACGAAGTTAACGGGCTATATGACAGCCTCCAAAGCTGAAATCATTTTAATTGGGAAAAAATTGGCCCAAGAAGCAAATTGGATGCAGGAGCTTGATTCTTCTTACCGTGATCCTTACGCTACCATTAATGCTAAAGTAGTACTTGTTGATGGACCTGTAGAAGAAATTTTCACAATTAATAAGCCCGATAAACCATCACTACCATCTTATATAAGTAGTGTAATCGAATCCTCCATTCAAAATAATCAATCCGTTTCTTCCACTATTCAACAATTAATGAGAGAAAAAAATGAAGAAGGAATGACACAAGCTGTTCCAGTTATCAAAAAAACAAAGAATGAAATTGACACGATAGGAATTGCACTTTTAGATCGACAAGGAAAATTTTTAACTCGTATCCCTAAAAAAGATGTTAAATTCTTCAATCTTATAAATAAGCCCAAAAATAAAGGTCGGATGATACTACACCTTGTGCTTCCTCCTAAAAAATCCAACAAAAAACCAAACACTTCTATCTTGGTACAGAATGCGACTAGGAAAATAGATGTTAATTTTCAAAAAGGAAAGTTTGTATTTAATTTCGATATAAACGCTAATGTAGCTGTAATAGAAAAAACTAACGTACATTTAATTAAGGAGCATTATGATAATAAAAAAAACATACATAATTTAGAAAATGAGGTTCAAAAAGAAATTAATAAGAAATTACAAAATATGTTGTATGAATTACAAAAGAATAAAATTGATCCTATCGGATTATCGTTATATGCTAGAGCTTTTCAATATAACGAGTGGAAAAAACTAAAAGGAGATTGGTTGCAAGCGTTATCAGAGGCTAAAATAACTGTAAAAACACACGTCAAAATAAAAGATACTGGGACCATTAGAAATTAGATTAGCCTATTCTTTTATTTGACAGCATTTCTCAGTCGAATTTCCCTTCCTCAATAATTATGATGTAAAAGACGCTAATTCAAAGAAAAATCTTTCGGTTAAATGCTAACCAATAGATTTTTCTTTTTTCTCTAACCAGTTCTTTTAAAAGGGCAACAATTTAACTACGGTAATCAAGTACAAGTTTCTAATTTAAGGAATTTAAGAACTTATAACTCTATTGCAGTAAACATGCCAGATACCATTATCAAAGCCGAAATTCCTAAGTTAAGGGGTTTCGGCTTTTTGAGTTCGTTCGAATATCTTAGTCTTAGTTTTATGTACTTTGATAGAATTGATACACATCAGCATATTTGTGCTTAATTTTATCGTTTAATGCGGCTTTAATAAATCATTTTTAGTTTATATATCCCATACTGATAGCAATTGAATTTTATTATTTATCCCCTTAGGATTATTTCAAATGATTCTATTTTCTTTCCATTTGACTCTTTTGATATATTTCAAATTTCTTGATTACATGTTGTATAGGGGAGCCCTTCTTTTTTCCACGTAAGAAATCCCCCCTTTAAATTAACTACTTTCTTTATATCAGCTTTTTGTAAAATGCTAGCTGCTATAGCGGAACGTAACCCCGTTCGACATTGTAAAACTATTGGACAATTTTTCGGTACATCATCTAGCCGTTCAAGTAGATTACCTAAAGTGATATGTATTGCATCATGAAGATGTCCTTCATCCCACTCTTTTTTACTACGCACATCGATAACCTTTACACTTCCATCTTTTATTAACGGATATAATTCATTTGATGTTTTTTCCTTATAAATCTCTAAACTATGGAATCTTTGAATTACCTTTGAAGGTGCAAAAGCAATAATATTATCTAAGCCAATGGACTCAAAGTCTCTAATAACTTCCTCCACTTTAACATTTTCCGCATCTAAAATTATTAAAGTTTCTTTTTTATAATCTAATATCCCCCCACACCAAGTTGTGAAAGAATTGTTATAAGGTATGTTAATTGACTTCTCGATGTGGCCAGCAGCAAAACACTCTACATCCCTTATATCAACTATTTGCTGAACACCTCTCATCACTTCTTGAAGTTCTTCTATTATATAAATAGCAGTAATCTCTCTCTTCTTACGAGTTGGTGGACCATACTTATTTAAATGCTTCATTAATGGAAAATACTTTGGAGGCTCTGGCTGTCCCGTCAATAAATTCGATATAAAATTATCTTCATCATTACATTGAAACGCCCAATTAAACATCTTTTCATAACCTAATGTGGAAGTTGGAATTGCTCCTAATGCTTTTCCACATGCACTTCCTGCACCATGTGTTGGCCATATTTGCAAATAATCGGGGAGTATTTTTATTTTTTGTATAGAATCAAATAATTGTTTCGCTCCTATTTTTGCGGTATCTTTAATACCAACAGCAATTTCTAATAAATCGGGTCTACCTATATCTCCTACAAATATAAAATCACCTGTGAATATTCCTATCGGTTTATCATTCATATAATTATTTTGACTTGTATCGGTTACTAAAAAGGAAATACTTTCAGGCGTATGCCCTGGGGTATGAATGACATTGAATTTTATATGACCAACCTTAAACTCTGTTCCCTCTCTAACCAAATTGTATCGGCCCTCGTTAAGATTTTGATATTTCCAATCACTATCTCCTTCATCTGATACATATAAATTTGCATTAAAAAGAAGGGAAAGTTCTCTAGACCCAGATAGAAAATCTGCATGAATATGAGTCTCAGCCGCAGCAATTACTTCCATTCCCTCTTTCTTAGCAAATTCTATATATTGTTCTATATAGCGGCTGGGATCAATAATAATTGCTACGCCTTCCTTCTGACAACCAACTAAATAGGAAGCATGAGCTAATTTTTCATCATAAAAATATTTTAAAAGCATAGCTATTCCCTCCAAATGCTTATTTCAAATTACTTCTCGGTTGTTACAACAACTCTCTATCTTTCCTTATAGAATCCCTTTCAACATCAAATTCCAATACATATAGGGCAACATATACCTTTTAAGTAAAAACATACTATACCGTTCTTTCGCTTGATTAAACGGAAACGTTTCTTGAGGCTCATGTTCATAGTTAAATTCAGCGAGTATAAGACTTTTATATCCTGTAACAATCGGACAGGATGTATACCCATCATAATTTGCCTGCAAGTCTCTTCCATTAAGTACGTCCAAAATATTTTGTTTTAAGACAGGTATTTGTTTTCGAATTGCCGCTCCAGTTTTAGATGTAGGTAAATTGGTACAATCTCCAAGTCCAAAAATATTCTTATATTTTACATGCTGCAAAGTATAAGGACTTATATCTACCCACCCCTGATGATCACTTATCTCACTTTCTTTAATAAAGTTAGGTGGCCCCATTGGTGGAACAACATGTATCATACTATATGGTACTGTTTCTCGTTTCAGTGTTTGCGTATCTTCAAAAATTGCTTCTCTCTTTTCAGCGATAATTTCTACTAAGTTTTTATTATAGTTCGTTATAATTTGCTTTCTTTCTAGTACTTGTTCTAATGTTTCAGCATAACGCGGTACCTGAAATATGTTAGCGTTCGCAGAATAAAACATTACTTCACTTCTGTTTTTCAAACCGCCATTACAAAAATACTCTTCTGCTAAATACATAATTTTTTGTGGGGCGCCACCACATTTAATAGAAGTGTTGGGGTGGGTAAAAATCGCATTTCCTCCTTTGAATTTTTCAATTTCTCTCCAAGTAGAATCAACATATTTATAAGAATAATTGCTACAAACCCCATTAGTCCCAATAGACTCCTTTAAGCCTTTAATACCACCCCAATTTATTTGTATACCGGCTGCTACAATAAGAATCTCATATTCAAGTAGCATTCCATCATCTAAAAGTATCTTATTTTGATCTGGAAACAACTTAACAACACTTTTAGGAATCCACGTTGCTCCTTTTGGAATAAGTGATTCTTGATCACGCATCGTACATTCCTTTGAAACAATTCCTCCCCCAACTAAACTCCATAGTGGTTGGAAGTAATGTTTTTTAGATGAATCGATAATAGCTATACTTTCTTTCAATAGGGATACATTTCGTAACAAATGTGCAGTAGAAGATAGTCCTGCAGTCCCAGCGCCAATCACAATAATTTTATAATTATCTCTGGTCTTCATTATCCTCTTCCTATCTGAATTTAATTTTTAAGTTAACTAATTATTAGCCTTATTTCATCGTAGTAACAATATTATAAGATAAAAATACTATTATTTTTTCTTATTAAAACGAATATTCCGTTAACTTTATCCGTCGATATTACTATATGCGTAAATCCCTTATGTTACTTCTTTAATTTGTTTCAAACTCTACAAACTTTACATTTCTCAATATTAGCCTGTATCCTATCTCACTTTAATGACATTACACTTCTATAAATAATGAAATGCAAGTTTCTTTGGTATGGTTTGTCCATCCTCCTTTTCAGGAGATAGACAAAAACAATCTTATTCCAATAGCTATATTACCTATTCTTTTTTGAATCTTTGTTATAAATATCTATACATGCATTTGAGAACGTCTTTGTTGTTTTTCCAGTCCCTCAATAATGTGAGAATTGCTATTACCATATTTCCCGTAGCCTTTGATTTATAGGGAGCTGAAAATAGTACATACCAACCCGACTGGAATATTGAACACCTCATAACAGGAGATACTTTCTACTTAACTCAACGTTTTGGTAGAGCGCATTTTGGTGCCAAAATGAAGATTTTCAAGGTTCACCCTGACGGTACTTTACAACGCTTTATTACAATTGAACCGGAATTTATTACTACGCCTAAAGGGTTAGAAATTTGGAGAACACCAATTACAAATGTATATACTAAAGGGACATATATTGCAGTAATTAAGTATAACGGAGAATTTACCTACTCAAATCATTTTCAAATTAATTAACTCTTTCCTACTCAGTAGCTAGAATTGATTAATTAGGTAGCTATGAAGAATTAAGATCTTAACCAGCTTCAATTGGATTTTAACTTTTTTAATATAAACACATTTTACTTTTAATAGAAGTAAGTTAACTATTATATCCACCTACTCTTCGTATGCAATATTGCATACGAAGAGCCTTAAATATTTTGGTATACTATGCATGTGGATTTTTCATCCAAAATTCCACCCAAACGCATATTTATGTATATGCCGACCCTAATTGCTAAAAGTGAGAAGAATGTTATTCATTCTTCTCACTTTTTTTATTTAAAATGTGTGCTTGTACTTAGGTCTTTAGATATTTTACATTTTGAATCTTAATACTAATCCACGTATGTGAATTTCCTTATAAAAATAAACTCCAAAATAGAATTAATCTTCCAAATTCCACCTATGGAGTCAGTTGTTTTCTAAAAAACATTCCAGCGTTTTTATCAATTGATTTTAGAATAGTTAAATAATAATACCATATACAAGCTCTGCATAAATTATTCATTTTCTTTTATATAATACCTACCTTTTTACTTCTGATAAATCATTAAACATTGGATTATATTTCACTTTTATATAAATAAAAGCCAAATAGCCGTTCATAATGAACGACTATTTGGCATCTTACTAATAATTTGAATGTTCTTCATGTTAATCTATTTTGTTTAATCCCGTAGAAGTAACTTGATAGGTTCTTTTTTTACCTATATATTCTTGTTTATTATTCTCAAGGTTAATAAGTGTAGCCCGTGTCTTTTCTTTTACTGCTTCCCCTTCTATATGGGTAAACTCGATATAATCTCCCACTTTGACTGGCACAGTTTGTCTTTCAGCAGTTTGCTGTCTATTTCCCACTATTTCCTTATTGGACACAACACTACCGGATGAATTCTGTACTTTGATACTTGCATACGTATTATTAAAATAAGAATGTGGTACGCCTGCTTCTAAATTCACCTGCATTTTCTCTGTTGCCCTATTATAATCTACTTTTGCGACTTCTCTATCACTATATCCCTTTAAAGACCAACCAAATTGATTTCCGTCTAAAACCGTTGCTTCTGGCATTTTTTCTACTTTCTTCAGACCTTCTTTTGTAACTTCGTACATTGCTTTTTTTCCAAAGCTCTCTTGTTTACTGTTGTCTACATTTGTGAAAGTAGCTCTATGCACACCTTCTAAATGTGTTAACTCAATATAATCTCCTACTTTAGCTGGAACTTTTTGCAATTCAGCATTTTGTTGTTTGTTTCCATAAATGTCTTTCTTGTATACTACTTTCCCTGATGCATTTTGTACTTTAATACTCGCATATGTTTCATTAAAATAATGATGTGGTACGCCTGTTTTTAAGTCAACTTGCATTTCTTCTGTCGACTTATTGAAATTGATTTTAGCAAACTCGAAATCACTAATTCCTTTTAGTGACCATGCAAATTGATTTCCGTCTAAAATTGTTGCTTCTGGCATTTTTTCTACTTTCTTCAAGCCTTCTTTTGTGACTTCATACATTGCTTTTTTTCCAAAGCTTTCTTGTTTACTGTTGTCTACATTTGTGAAAGTAGCTCTATGCACACCTTCTAGATGTGTTAACTCAATATAATCTCCTACTTTGACTGGAACTTTTTGCGATTCAGCATTTTGTTGCTTGTTTCCATAAATGTCTTTATTGTATACTACTTTTCCTGATGCATTTTGCACTTTAATACTCGCATATGTTTCATTAAAATAATGATGCGGTACGCCTGCTTTTAAGTCAATATGCACTTCTTCTGTCGACTTATTGAAATTGATTTTAGCAAATTCGAAATCACTAATCCCTTTTAATGACCATGCAAACTTGGTTCCTTCTAAAATATTATTTACATTAGGTATATCTGGTTTAATTGGATTAGAATCCGTCCCCTTCCAAATCTCTGCTGTTAAAGTTGGATACCCTAATGCAGCCACTTTTTGAATGGTATCGTTATTTGGACGTAATCCCCACTTCTCAAAGAAAGGTATCAAATTTTGTTTGGCTACTTTTGATGCCGAAATCATAAATAATTGTTTTTTATTTTCATCAGTTTGTGGAAGTTCACTTGAAGACATGTCTCTATACAATTGATGCAATTTAGGATAGAAGTCCTCTCCATATGCTAACTGTAGTTGCCAAAGCATAACAAGCTTAACAAAAACATCACTAACTTCGTCATAATTTTTATTAGGTTGTTCTAAGTATTGAAATGCCTTAGTATAAGCGCCCTCCTGTTGCAATCTAAAAGATTGATTAGATGTAAATGCTTTTTCTACAGAAAGGCTGTAAATATTATTTTGTACTTCTGTCATATTATAAAACTTCCAAGGTGATTGCTGTCTCAAATGCCCTGCCTCATGCCAAGGACCCCAGCCATCTTTTACAAATTTATTAATATCTAACACGTATTGGATTGCATCTCCTACATATGCGGTTCGATAAGAAGTTGCATACATATAATAATCGGGAGAATGATTTTCTTCTACGTAATGAATATAATGTTTATCTACTTGTTCCTCGGATAAACCAGCTACTTTGTCTTGAATTCGAGTAGCTTCATCCATCTTTTTTAAGAGTTGTACAGGATCTGTATTAGAACCTAACAAATATTTCTTAATACGTGCAGGGCTAGCCGTAATTAATACACGTTCTCCTTTTAACTCCACTGCATGTGCATTGGGATATTGGTCCAGCATGTTTATTAAATCTTGTTTCGTATGCTTTCCTAGTTCAAAAAAAGGAGTAGTCGTTCCACCTGTTGTGACTGTTGTTCGAATGGTACCACCTTGTTGTTTATTATAAAAATAAACCATCCCCCCATTTGGAGATTGGATTGTGTTTATACCAGGTTTTAATGTAAATGATTTTATTTTAGAATCTTCTCTCCAAGAAGCATCATACGAATACGTTCCAATGTATGCTTGAATATTTTGATTTCCTTCTACATTAATCGTTATTTGTTCATTTGGCTTTGCATATAAACCAGTGGGTTCATATGGACTAAATGCCATACTTTTTCTTTCCTGTTGTTTTAGTACCTCAACATCCCCTTTTCCTGGGACTGTATATGTTCTATTTTCTAATTTAACTGACTTTTCTTCTTGCAGTGATGTTGATAATTTTTTTTGCTGCTGCATTTCCTCTGCAAAGACATCCGGTGAAGAAATCATTCCAGTCGCAAGCATAGTTACTGTAGCAGTAGCTGCAAGTATTTTTCTAGTTTTATATTTTGAATTATTCCCCATATTATCTCCCTCATTTTTCCTTAGTGCATGTAAGGATTATTATTTTATTTATTATGTTTTTACACCGAAAATCATTTACGCTATTTATGTTGTATCTAATACTCTATTTTTTCTCATAATAATCTCCTTTT
The DNA here is from genome assembly GCF_003264205.1 of Bacillus sp. SRB_8. NCBI lineage: Bacteria > Bacillati > Bacillota > Bacilli > Caryophanales > Bacillaceae > Bacillus > Bacillus sp. SRB_8. The sequence continues at coordinate 102,068 of NZ_NADT01000019.1, forward strand.
CTTTTTTTCTAATTGTTTATAAATGTTATTTGATGACACATAAAATAACAACTTTGCGATAAACTCATCAATAACAACCTATTATGTTTTGATTTAGTATTGTTAACTTCCATCTAATTGTATAAAAGTATTCAATTAGGAAAATAAGAATATAAAGCTCACTAATCATAGATTAGGTTTTGCGGAAAAATTCATAAAAATCATTCACCTTAAAAATTCAAACTTGTATAACTACTTTCTACATATAGGATGGAATTATAAAAATATTTCAATAAAATAAAAGACAGAGGCCTGATGATACCTCCGTCTTTTCAATTTATAAAGAACAAAAAATCATTTTATAACTGTATAAATGCCCTTGCAACAAATACTGTATTCCGCTATTTTTTTGAAGAAACAGGATCCATTTTTAATGTTTTTATCCCTTCTTTTAATGTAAACGCATCCGCTCTCAATGTTTTCCAACTATCTTTCGCTGCATTCAAATTAGGTTTTAGGAATTTGAATTTATTTTGATCCGCTTTTTGGGATGCTTTATCAATATGACTAAGCACTCCCGAATATTGAGAATCTAAATCATGCCATTGTGCAGACATATAGGTAAGTGCATTAATAGCCGATCCAATCGCATTGTGCATTTCATTAATATTATTATACGCAACACCAACTACACGATTTAATGTTACTTTATAATCTATAGTCTGACGTAATTGTGCCAACAACGGCTCTAACGTACCTAAATTATTTCTTGCTACCCCTATCATTACACCACCAGCAATCCACGTAGGAATTGAGGGAATTGATACAGTTATTATTCCATCTGATTCTACTTGTTTAAAATGTCTTACTTGCTCTAAAACTTCATTTAGGCGCTTTTCATCTTCATCAATTCCAGATGCTTGGTTTTTCAGAATCGAATGCAAAATATCTTTATGACCTGCAAATGCTCGGACATCTTCTCCAATACTATCTCTTAACTTAGCTAGTTCTTGTATTAAATTCTGTGTATATGCTTGATTTTGTTTAATCTCACCTTGTAAATCTGTCATGCCTTCTTTTAATGTGTCTGCATCCCCTTCATTAATCGCTTCTACTAATGTGTCATAATAATTGTCGAATTTAGTATCATACTCTACAATCCCCGTCAGTGTATCTAAAAGTTGTTTTTTTATGTGTGAATCCCATTTCGTAGCATGCTCTCTTGCATTCTTTTGATCTTGTAGAATTTGACTAGGTAGATTTGTATATCCTTTAATGTCAATGCCTTCAAAGTTAACATCTGGGTTTTTAATTAACAAATAAGAGTAATCATTCATGGATTTTGCAAATACCCCAGCATCTTGCAAAGCTTTTTTCATCTTTTCGCTGTTTACAGAAAGAGATATATCTTCGGTACTAGTTTGTTCCATTTTACTTTCACTTGCGAAGGCTGCCACTGGAGAAACTACAGTAGTTGTTGTCAGAGTTAAAAACGTCGATACAGCAAGTAGTTTATAAGGAAAGTTTTTATTCATTTTAATTCCTCCTATACATATATATTGATTTTTAATTTGTTTTTTCTTGTTTAAAAGCAATGTCTTTTGAAATGAATTCTGCATCCTTATGAATATCATTCCAACTTTGTTTTGCAGCCTTTAAATCATCAGGTATTAAAGAAAGTTTATGTTCTTGCATTTGGTCGATATTATCATATAGATCTTTATAATTCGCTCCCATCGTATTCCATTGTTGCTGAATACTTGTTAGAGACATAATTGCTTGATCAACTGTTTGATACAAATATGTTAAAGTGTCTTTTGTATTAGTAAGTGAAATAACTGCTTGGTTAGCTAAATCAGCTTTCATACTTAATTCTCCAATTTTATTCGAAATTTCATTATAGGAGTTCATATGATTAGATGCCTCAACACCAGCTGCTGTTCCTAAACCGATACCAGCTGCCCCTAGAGCTGTTAGACCACCAACAACAGCTGGTGTCGCTGTGCCACCGGTCACAACAATTACTACCGCTCCTGCAATCGTTCCAATAACTAAAATAGCTGCTCCTAATCCGCCACCAATTGACCAGGCTAATACATTATCAAAATGTGCTTTCTGCGTAGAACGTAAATTCTCAATTTCGGCCTGAAGTTGTGGGAATAGTGCTTGTTTTCCCGCTAATATAGCCGTTAATCCCCCTTGTCCATCTGGACCTCCAACATTATTTTTAAAATCTACAGTATTTGTATACAACTTTGTTTTGAAAGCTTCTAACATCTTAATAACTTCCGTAACTTCATTTGAATTTGTATGAATTGTACCGATTAAATCCCCTATTCCTTCTTTGAGGCCCGCCTTATCTTTCTTTTTTACAGTATCTACTAGTGTGTCGTAATAATTTTGAAATTGTTCATCATAATTTACAATATTACGTGCTGTCTTTTGAATGTTTGGCTTCGCTGTATCTAGCCAGTAATTTGCATTGATTCGTGACAGTTCCTGATTCAGGTGAATGTTTTTGATTAATTCTCCCCCTCCTGAACCTAAATCAATGTTGGATAAATTTACATTCGGTTGCTTAATCATTGTTTTTGCGTACAAATCCATTACAAGAATATGAGAGCCTGTTTCAGCCAACACTTTCTTTAACCCTTCAGGTCCTAACGCATAATTTTCTATTTTCTGTTCTTGTGCTGTCTGTTCTTGTGCAAGTGCGTGAATAGTACTACCATTCGTAGCAGTTATAACCGTTGCTAAAGTGGCCAAAGTTATGACCTTAAATGGAAATTTCATTATTTGATTCTCCTCCTTATTTTCAATTGAGTTATTATCTTTTTATTAAACCTAAATTCTTAATATTAAAATTTATAAACTTGTTCTTCGAGTTGATTTGTTACATTTTTTAGTCGTCTTAATGTATCTTTTTGAGACTGAGTGTTACTAGTATCAACTTCAGTCAATAATTTTGTAATACTATTATTTATTAGATTAAAATCCTCTTTATAACGTTTCATTAGCTCAATTTCTCCATCTACTTGATTAGCAAATGTATGCAAATCATTTTGCATGAAAAGAATCATTGATTTTTGTAAATCTGCTACTGTTAATTTAGTTGTTAAGTCATATAATTTCTGATTTTGTTTCTCTAAATCATTTAAATATACTCTTTGCTCTGCTGTTAGTTTATTAATTTCGGCAAAGGTACTATATGTTTTTTAAATTTTTTCAGGATCAATCACTTTCATAAGATCATACTCTTTCGTTTTTGTAACTGCAGCTGCAGCAATTTCACCTTTTTTACTTTTCTCTATCGCTTCACGTGCTTCTTTTTTGGCAGCTTCAATTTCTATAGCTGATTTTCCCTTTTCTGTTGCTTCCTGCTCTGCTTTCTTCTCTGCTTCTACAATAGTATTATTTATTTCTTTTCCTTTGTTATACGCTACTACCGCTGTTTGAGCAGCCGGTTCAATGATATCTTTTGATAGACTATAAATCTCTTGGAATACCTTTAGCCCTTGTTCATTTAAAGCTCCTGGTAATAATGCTATTTGCTCTAAATCATTTTGAATTGATTTTTTTGTATTTAGCATTTCATTTTTTAACTTGTCTATTTTTCCTGTTCCCTCTGAACTAAGTACACTCTGTGCTTTTACCACATCTGTATCAAGATTTTTCAGTTTCTTATCTACCTGTAGTTTAAGATCTGTTAACTCATTAATCTGACGTTGCACGTTTTCTTTGTTTGTTATAGTCATATCTTGAAGAACTTCCAGTCTATCTATAAACCCTTCTTTATCTTCCTTATTATCTACAAATCCTTTTAATGTTGGATAATAGCTATTAAATTTGGTTGCAAATCCTTTACTTTTTGAATTTAGTAGAATTAATTTTGGATATAGTTCTGATGACCACTCTTTCATATCTTGTTTAATTAGAAATTGAGTTGTATTTAAAGATGGAACTTCTTCAAGTTGCACATTCGGACTTGCTAAGGCTCCATCTATAAAGGTTTGTGTTAATTTGGAGTGTGCACCTATTTTTCGTAATGCTGAGGAAATATCTATATTATCTTGTTTCGTTTCTGCCTGAACGATTGGCATTGCGAGAGTATTGATAGGAATAGTCGCTCCAGTAACGATTGATGTTATTAAAAATCCTGTCATAATTTTATTCTTCATTCTGTACACCTCTTCACTATTGTTTTTTACAGTTTTAATCGTAAATTTTGTACAACCTAACGTTAGGATTTCATCACACACACTTGAGGATAGAAATTTTTTCGATAGAGTAATCGTATCTCGTTTTTTATTTATTTTTGATAGAATATAAGGACCTTACTTCCCCCTCATTTTAAACACTATGTTTTTCATAAGTAAACCTGAAAATCACATTGATTGAATTTAATTTTTCAGATATTTATTATTCGAATTTAAAAATATTATATTTAAAAAAGTTAAATACAAATTTCATTTCATAAAGTGAAATAATTATACTATGATAATTAAACATAAAAATTCTTTGATTCCCTTAAATCTATATGAATCCCTTACTTAAAAATGATTTCAATATAATTTAATAGTGATTAACACATATGTGTCTTTTATATGGATATGTAAAATTACATATCCATATAGGAGTATCTAGCTTAACTACTCCAAAATATTATTATCGTATACATAATAATCATATTGCTACGAACACCACAGGAGAAAATTTCCCTCATGCACTTTAGGGGATAAATTGTCCATGAAATAATAATTTTCGCTTATATACTTACTATTCATTATAGGAATACAAAAAAGCGATTCTTTTCACAGTAAAAAGAATCGCTTTCTAGGTTCCTATTTTCAATTACATTACATAAAGAATTGAGAAATTATCATTTAAGAGCCTTAACTATAACTTCAGCTGCATCTGCAATTAATTTATTATCATAGGTAGCTTCTTTCTCATCTTTACTAGATAAGATTGTAATGATAATAGGTGCCCTGTTCGGTGGCCAAACGATAGCAATATCATTTCGTGTCCCATAACTTCCAGCTCCTGATTTATCTCCAACTACCCAGTCAGTTGGTACGCCTGCACGAATAAGTTTGTCTCCTGTAGCATTTCCTTTCATCCACTCTGTAAGAATTTTACGTTTATCAGCTGGAAGTGCATTTCCGACCGTAAAAGCCTTAAGATTGGTAGCAATGGCTTTCGCTGTACTAGTGTCACGAATGTCGCCTGGAGTAGCTTCGTTTAACTCTGGCTCAAAGCGATCAGCCATAGTAACCCGATCACCCATCTGTCTAAGTGCTTTTTCATATCCTTTAGGTCCGCCTATTTTATTAAATAAAATGTTCCCGGCGGTATTATCACTGGAACGAACAGCCGCCTCTGCAATTTCCCCAAGTTTCATGCCTGTATCTACATGTTTCTCTGTAATGGGTGAATATTCCACCAAGTCGTCTTTCGTATAAGTGATAACTTCATTTAATTTCTCAGTTGAGTTTTGCTGTAGCAATACTCCTGCCGCTAATGCCTTGTAGGTTGATGCAAAGGCAAATCTTTCGTTAGGTCGATAAGCAATTGTTCGATTTGTACCAGTATCAATAGCATATACACCTAATCGAGCATCAAATTTTTTCTCAAGTTGAGAGAATTCTTTATACGTCGCATGATTTTTATGTTTAACTGGTCCGGTCTTTTCTTTCGCTTCAACTTGCAATGCCCCTCCTGTAAAAGCTTCTAGGCTTGTAAGACTTAAACCTAATATACCAACACATAAACCTATTTTTAACATCCTCTTGTTTTTCAAAATCATCATTCCTTTCAAATTTTCAATACTGAAAACAAGTAGTAAATTCAATACACTGTATCCTATTTGAACACCTGTTTTTATACGTACACATAATAGACCATCTAAGAAACAAGTTTGTTCCATAAAGTGAAACTTTAATCAGTGGGGGTTTTGTTCATTCCCCACTGATTATTAGCCCTCACCAATCGGGCTTTTACGGGCAGCCCGACTCCCGCCTAACTTCTTTGCTCCAGCTGAATTTTGAGGTGGGAGTTTTACTACCCGGCAAATAGCGGGATAAATTTAAAACCTTTTTAACTAGTAGCCAAGATATTAACAAAAGTAAGAGATAGCAACTATGATAGCCGCTATCTCTTATTTCAAATTTTCCTTTTTCTTTAACTTATAAAGGCTTTTATATAAACAGGGTCTCTTCCCCTGAGAAAAGTGCACAAATTTTACTAATTTTGATTCGAACTATCTGTACTAGCAGCTTCACCATGTATACGTTGCTTTTTTAAATCAAAGTATACATCTAAAATTTCCTTTCCAATTATAGAATTAATTCCATTTTTATCATCATGAAGCCATGGGACTACTACAGAAAATGCTACTTCTGGATTATCATATGGAGCATATCCAACTAATGTTAAGTTGTAACATTCCATACGTTCTCCTTTTGCATTTCTACCAATTGGATCATCTCCACCATATACAGTTTGAGCTGTCCCTGTCTTTCCTGCTGGTTTATATGGCGCATTTTTGAAATACTTCACGCCAGTTCCATCACCTTCTTGGAATACCCATCTAAAACCTTCTTTTATCCGATCAATATGTTCTTTCTTCATATCAACTCGATTTAATACGACAGGCTCTATAGAGCGTATAACTTTACCGACCTCTTCTTCTTTTATTGATTGCTCTCGTATTTCTTGTACAATTTGGGGTTGCATTCTATATCCACCATTTGCAATAGTTGAAATATATTGTGCCAATTGCAATGGCGTATACGTATCATACTGACCGATAGAAAAATCTAGTAAAAACCCAGGTTGACTATCTACTTTTCTCGTTTGCCCAATTATTTCATTCGGTAAATCAATACCTGTTGGGACACCTAGACCAAATTGTTTAAAATAATAACGCATTTTATCAAATGCTTCTTGTTTAATATCCAATGAACCATTTGGTACGTAATTAACTCCCGCAATTTTTAAAGCTGTCTGGAACATGTATACATTCGAAGATACTTGTAAAGCTCGTAAATCATTAACATTACCAAATCCGGATACATTCCATGATTTCTTGGCTTGTGTACCTTTAAATTTCATCGGTGCATCATAAAATTGATCTCCTGGCTGTATTGCCCCTGTCTCATATCCAGTTAATAACGTTGCGCCTTTTACAGCTGATCCTAGCTCATACGAAGTTGTCATGTTACCTAATGCCAAATCCTCAATCTCTATTTTCCCTTCTTTTTCTACAATCTTTTTGCCTGCCATAGATAAAATCTGTCCGTTATTCGGATTTGTCATGACGACAAACGCTCGGTCCAACAGTGGCTCTGAACTCTTAAAAGCTCTCAAATTTTTCTCTATACTTTCTTCCACTTTCTTTTGTAATTCCATATCAATCGTTAATGTTAAGCTACTACCACTTTTTCCTTTAGAGATTATTTCTGTGTTTATAATGTTTCCTGATTTATCAGTAATGTTTTTCACTTCTTCTTTTGTGCCGTGTAATACATCTTCATATCGTTGTTCAATATAACTTTTTCCTACACGATCATTACGGTTATATCCACGTACCAAATAAGAATCTAAGTTTTCTTTCGGTAATCCTTCTTCACTACTTGTAATATTACCTAACACGGAACGAAATAAATTACCATTTACATAATTACGTTCCCAATCAACTGTTGTATCTACTCCTGGAAACTCCGCAAGGTTTTCACTTATCCGCGCATATTCTTGATCTGTCACATCTTTTTTTATAATTTGTGGTGTCAGTTGATAACCTGAACTCATTTTACTTTTAATAGCTAACACCTTTAAATCTTGTGCTGTTAATTCTGCCAATTCTACTTCTGTAACGCGACTTCGTCTTAAGTCTTGAATTTTTTTGTCTAGTTCTTTTCCCTCTATTCCCTTTTCTTTAAACTTTCCTATGTCGTTTTTAGTAATCTTTGATTCCGCACGTTTCATATTCAATTGCATCCAAAAATCTTTTTTATCGATATCGGTTAATTTATTTATATCTTGCTCAGGCATTTCAAGTACCTTCGCCAAGTCTTTTGCTGTTTTTAAAATATCTTCACTCGTAATCCCCTTCACCCTTGTATACGTAATTGTGCGAAGAGATTTATTATTAACGACTGTTTTCCCTTCTCGATCTAGAATCTGTCCACGTGGGACTGGTATACTAGTTGTTTCATTTTGACTGTTTTCCACTTGGTTCTTATAAGCCTCTCCCTCAACGATTTGTACTTTTCCTAGCTGCATAATAATAGCTGAGAATAGTACAAATATGCAAAGGAACATTATATTCAATCGAATAGATATATATGTCTTCTGTTTCTTTACTTTTTGTTCTTTCATAAATCCTCCATATAATTCTTCAGGAAATCCTCACTAATACTTAGTAAATAAATATACTAAAAGCGTTCCCTATATATTAGAAACCACTATTCAGTTATAATAGTGTCTTATCTTTTTTGTTAAATCCTTGTAAGCATCCATTCCTTTTGGTTTAGCCGCGTAATTGATAAATCTCCCTTCCTGTTTTTTTCTCTATTTTTTTGTCGCCTGCATTAGAAATGCTAAACTGTATAATGACTCATATTAAACTTACACATAGACTTACTATTAACATGTACTTTTTTTCATACTGATTGTTCCTTTCTTCATGCTGTAATACTTAATAGACAACCTAAGTAATAAAGTTGTTCCACATTTACAAAAAAAAAAATTAACTATAAGATGGAATAGGCTACATAAGGGAGGGTTATATGTTACATACGAAAAGATGGAGATTTTTTGCGGTTCTTTCTATTGGAAGTGTGATTTTACTAATTTTATTAAAAATCAACTTCATTTCAATTACTATCGCAACTTCTTCAGCTGAAAGAGGAAAAATTCTTGATCAAAATGGTGTAATACTAGCTACAAATAAGAAAGTTAAGTCTCTATATTGCACTTCTAATGATGAAAAACTATCGAATAAAGATACATCAAACACATTAGCTTTTTTCAATCAATTTTCAAACGAGTTTCAACATGACATTTCTACAGAGGACATAAAATCTCAATTACAACAATCCTGTAATAAGCAGACTATGAATGAAATATCCTTATACTCTGATATAAATGAAAATGAAATTTCATTCATAAACAAGAATAAACCTAAAAATGTAGTGATCAAAGACGAATTCATTCGATATTATCCAAAGAACGAAATTGCTTCACAAGTAATTGGGTATGTAGAAAATGACCTTAATTCTAAGTATGGACCTGTTGGTAAAAGTGGGATTGAGCTTCAATATGAAAATGATTTAAAAGGAAAACCCGGAAAAACTCTGATTTTTAAAATGAATAATAAAAAGTTCTTATGGAACATTCAAAAAGTACAAAAAGGAAAAGATGTCCGGCTAGCTTTAGACTCTAAATTGCAGCAAAAAACAGAGGAAGCACTAAGATCTCAAATTAAGAAAGTACCTGATGCTAATGCTGGTTATGCAGTAGTAACCGATGTAAAAACTGGCGCAATATTAACTATGGCCAATTCGGCAGTTTTTGATCCAAATATATTAAATACACATGTATCATCTAAAAAAGAAAACATTAAATCCCTTTCGCAAAATAAAGCAATTCAAAAATTAAAGTATGGTGAATCTTATGTAAATATGGCCTCTACTATAAAGCCACTTACTATTTTAATCGGATTAAACGAAAAGCTTTTTCAACCTGAGGATACATATTTGGATAATGGTAGTTTTCAGTATGATAATCAAAATAACATCACCAATGCTCCTGGAACACCAACAGGTGAAATTACACCGAGTCAAGCTATCATTAATTCATCAAATACATTTATGACAGCAAAAGTAGCTCTCCCCTTATTCAACCGAAATAATGGGAATATAGAAAAAGTAGCAAATATATGGACAGATTATTTAAAGCAATTTGGCCTTCGTTCTAAAACTGGTATTGATTTACCCTTTGAAGAAGACGGGGAATATGAATTTCACCCATCTAATAAGTTTGAAAATGGAATCTCCGCTTTATTAAATGCTTCTTGGGGAGGAAATGAAGTGCATACCCCTCTTCAACTCGCTCAATATGCAGCAACTTTGGCAAGTAAAGGTGATAAATATAAACCTCAAATCGTAAGTGCTATTATTGGTCAAGACGATAAGGAAACAAAAAAGTTTAAACCACTCTTAGAAAGTTCAAATCGTTATCCTATGAAATTTTGGAGTGTCGTGCAAGGTGGGATGAGTCAAAATATAGAGGAGATTAAAAACTTGCCCTTTCATGTCGCGGGTAAAACAGGGATAACTGGCTCTCCGAACGAGCAAGAAAGAATGATAAATCATTCTCTTTTCATTGCATATGCTCCTACCGAAGATCCAAAAATTGCTATTTCTGTCGTTATTCCTGGTAGTAATTCGGAAAAAAATATTGCTGCTCTCGTTACATCAGAAATTTTAGAGTGCTGGAATTCACTTCAAAAAGAGGATAAAGATAAAGAGGAAGGTTCATTAAAGTGAACCTTCCTCTTTTACCATATAGAATCTATATTCGTTATTTCCCATATACCTTCATCATTCTTTTCAAATATGAAAGAATATTTAATATCAGTTAAAACATACTCTTTTTGTACATATCCAGTATAACCGTTAATTGTCGATATTTTTATATATCCATCATTCAGCGCTTTTTCTGGAATCAAAGCTTTTACCATTTCATTAGATACTTCATATAAAACTTGTGATTCTCGTTTTGGTTCAGCTAAAATTTTCGTTTTATTTCCAGTAACAGTTGCATATATAAAATGCGATTGCTTTGGTTGGTTACTTTCTGTCAATCCACTTGGTACTTTGTATGCTTTCTTTGTATCATTTGCAAATTCTCCCCCCATTGTAAGAGCGACTTGCAACTCATGAAAAATATCCTCATCAAACTTCAATTCATCCTTCTGATAACTTTTCCCTTTAAATAGAACTTCATCATTTAACGCTCTATACAGGTCATTTTCATTTTTTGAATTTGTACTTCGATATAACTCATTCATAAATTGTTTTAATGATGGATCTTGAGCAGACTCATCTTTTGTTTTAGGCTTAATTTGAGTACTACTTTGTACCGGTGATTTATTATCATCAAGCCAAGGTTGTTGAACAATAAAAAATAACATTGTACAAACCAAAACTACTACAATAGGCAATGCTTTTTTACGAAATGGTCTCTTGTATGGTACAGAGTCTACTTCACTATTTTGGTATATCGATTGCTTTATTTTATAAATAAATGCTTCTTCATCTTTACGACGCTCCATTGGTCCATTTTTTAATTTGCTATACCAGTCAGGATTTTTTTTACTGTTCATCACTTCTACCCTCCCCTATTAATTTTGAAACTTTACTTCTTGCTCTGCTTAACCTAGATTTGACTGTTCCAATGGATACACCTAATGTTTCAGCCATTTCTTCATAAGATAATTCATATTTCGCGTCCAATATTAGTATTTCGCGGTGTTTTTTAGGTAGTTTTAATACAACATCCCACACATCATTCATTTCCTCTTGATTAAAAAATTCTTGTTCTGCCGATGGAGATTGCTTATCGTCACTAAAAAATCCCACTAAAGATATCCTTTTAAAATAAGAGGATTTCAAATAGTTTATTGCCGTATTTCTTGTAATTTTTAATATCCACGTTTTAATAGATGACTCCTTTCGAAACGAATTCCAATGTTTAAAAACCTTAATAAATACATCTTGTGTGATGTCATCTGATAAGTGTGGATCTTTCGTAATAATAAATGAATAATTCCATACATCTTGCCAATAGTCTTTTATAACATAGTCAAGCTCATCATGATTACATTTTTCAATAAACTTCTGTTCCATTTCCACACCTCAAACTTATTTGAATAAACATAAAGCTGCCCTCACTTTTAATATGGTTTCAATATATAGACATGATACAAGTTTCATTTGTTCCATTGTTTATCTTTTTTTTCGACAGATGATATTTCTAAAAAAATGTAATAAAAAAAACCAGGATAAATTCTTAAAATCATCCTGGTTTTTCTGTATTAAATATATTTTCATTATTTTTTTATAATAGAAACCGCATCTAATACATCCACTTGACTCCCCATAGTTTTAGTGAGTTTTTTCCATTCAGTTTCTGCTTGTACAGCCGTAACATCATCTGTGTTATATGGTCTATCTTCACCATACGATTTATTGAAATGAAGGATTTCCATTGATGTTTCATTTACAGGGATTTGATTGAAAGTAGTATTGTCAACAATTACAATCAGCTCCTCATAATCTGAATTACGATAGTGACCAAACCAAGTATCGCTAGCATACTGGACTTCTATTTTCTTTTCATTAATTGTTAATTCCTTAATTTTTTTATTTTTCTTACTAGCCAATAATACAGCTTTACCTTTTGGAGCTGTAGGTAATGACTTTATTGGATCTGAACTCCATACTTCATTATCATTATCTGATTCTCTCAACACACCTATCTCAACCATTTTCTCTGCAGTTTTTCGTTCCATAATTAATAGTTGTTTACCGCCAGTTTCTGCTTTTTTCACTTTATATAAAGTGTTGGTCTTAATTTCACTTTTATGTTGACTTACTATTTCTTTTAATGATTGTTCTTCCCCAATCAATAAAGCGGCATTCCTTGGTTCTTCTTTCTTTCCAAAAGAACAAGCCCCTAACATAGAAATTGATACAACTCCTGCCATACACACTTTCATTACTTTTTTCATTTCTTTTTCTCCTCTTTGCTTGTTTTATCAATACGTTACATGATTTTTTTATATAACCGTTGTAAATAACGCCAACGGACAGTGAAAAAGTACACACTTTGAATGGATATAAAGGCTAGTATAATTAAAATGGACATCTTTAAAACAGAGAAGTCAATTAGCTGTTGCAAGGCTATAAAAGCGACACCACTATGAATAATCGCTATAATTAAAGGCAAGAAGAACATTAACGTAAGCTGACGCGTTACGATTTTCTTTAGCTCTCTTCTACTTAGACCGACCTTCGCAATCATTTCATATTGTTGTTGTTCCCGTTCTAAATCTGCATATAGTCGGAAATATAAAAGACTGGCTGCGAACGTAAAGAATACGATACCTACTAATACACTAACGATAAGTAAAATACCGTTCTTTTGTTTCGAAGAAATCCATTCGGAATACAATGCTTCAAAATAATGATGTGCTTGCACCGAATTATTATTACCCATTGTTGCTTCTAATTTTTTTGTAACCACTCTTGATTTCTCCCAATTTTCCACTACAAATCCATATTGACTTTTCATTACGTAAGAGTCATCTTCCGTCTTTCTATTTGGGATTTTATCGTACAAAGAATCCGAAACAACAACAATAGCTCCAATTGTATTTGGGAGAACTATATATGGGACCGCCTTCTTGACCTGAAGAGACATCTCCAAGTTTTCCTGTACTACATCTATTTTCTCAGGTATATCCTTTCCTCTTTCATACTTTTCTTTTTGCGAAACTATTGATGGTACTATGATTGTTTGTTGATCATTGTCTAACTTTTCCATTTCATATCCGAAGATTTTTGCAAACTTGTTATACTCTGATACTTTGATTAGCACTAAATTATTTTCCGTGAATTTTGGATTCGTAACCGCTACCTGATAAGAGAAATTTGAGCGAGTAAGTTGTTTTTTCATTTCTGTAATGTGCTCTTCTTCTTGTGCATTTTCTCCTAACGAAGTATAGGTAAATGCAAATGGATTGATCATCTCCGTTAATCCCTTATTTCCCATTGCTAAACATGTACCAATTCCTGTGAAAGCCACAGCGGAAACAATCGCTAGCATAAAGAACATAGTTGCATTATCCTTCATACGATAAGCCAATTCAGATATAGTAAGTAGGTTCGTTTTATTAAAAAATACAGTGTCTTTTTTCTTTAAGACACGTATTACATACACGCTCAACTGTGAAAATAGAAAATATGTCCCTATCACTACAAAAACTACTCCTCCAAGTAAGTAAGGCATAATGAAGTTTCTTTCTAGTACGAAATAGAACACACATCCATACCCTAACCCAATTAATAATACGGAAAGGAATGCTAATGCTTTTGATGCCTTTGGCTCTGGTTTTGGCTTTTCCTCTGATTTCATCAAATCAATTAACTTGTTTGCTTTTACCATTTTAGAAGTAAACAACGAAATGACTAGAAACAGAATCAAAAATGCGCCAATTGTCGTAAAGACAGCTTTTATAGGAACGTAAAAAGGAAGACCCTTATCAATCGCTAATATATTTTCACTTGCCAATAAATTGAGCTTTGAAAATATCAAACCAATTAAGATACCAAATGTAATTGAAGCGACTCCAATTAACATATTTTCTAAAAAAATTAATTTATTTAACTGCGCCGGTGTCATACCATGCATGATTAAAATTCCAAATTCTTTTTTTCTTGTTTTTAAAAAAGAACTCACCGAATATAAAAGAAAGAAGAATGAAAATACACAAATGAGATATTGAGAGATTTGCATCCCCATTGTTCCTAAAAGGCTCATTGTTTTACTTGTGGAGGCTAGTTCTCCTTGTAAATCAGGATGAAAAAGTAAGAGTGAATATGTGAAAAAAACCATAACTGAAAATGAGCTACTTAGAAAGTGTGCAGCATAAGTCCGCTTACTTCGAATGATATTATTAAAAGCGAATCTTTGAAAAGTCATGCTTACGACCTCCTAGTAATGCAAGTACATCTATAATTTTTTGATAAAACATTTGTTGGTTTTCTCCGTTATAAATTTCGTTATATAATTTTCCATCTTTAATAAATACAACGCGATCACAAAAACTTGCAGCCACTGGATCGTGCGTAACAAGCATCATTGTTGCATCTTGTTCTTTATTTAATCGTTTTAATAACTCCATTACATCATTAGCCGCTTTTGAATCTAAGTTTCCCGTCGGTTCATCTGCTAGTAATAATTTAGGTTTATGAATTAGAGCACGTGCAATTGCTGTTCTTTGTGCTTGTCCGCCTGATATTTCATATGTTCGTTTATTTAATATATCTTGAATGCCTAATTTTTCTGCAATACCTTCTACACGCTGATTCATATCCTCAACTTTAGTACCATCTAACGTCAGAGGAAGAACAATATTTTCTTTTACAGTTAATGTTGTAAGAAGATTGAATGCTTGAAACACAAAACCTAATTCACGTCTTCGAAATAATGCCAGTTCATTTTGAGATAATTGATATGGATTTTCTCCATTAATCAATATTTCTCCTGATGTGGGAGAATCAATAGTAGAAACCATGTTCAACAAAGTAGTTTTTCCACTTCCTGATGGTCCCATTATTCCTACAAACTCCCCTTTTTTCACACTCAAATTAATGTCGGCGAGCGCTTCATAAGATACCTTTCCTGTATAGATTTTACTCAGTTCACAGACCTTTAATATTTCCATATCGTTTTGCTCCTTTTTATCTTTTAATAACCTAAGTTTATCTAAGCGTCCCTTCTTCTCATATCGATTAACCTTTCATATATCTAACAGGTCTGTAATATTTCTGAAAAATCAAACTAAACACCGTTCTAACGATTTGCATAAGGGAAAATAATACAGATTGTTGTTCCTTTTCCTACTTCCGACTTTATTTCAATATCATGTTCCAATCTTTTTATAATATTTTTCACAAGATATAATCCCATCCCAGTAGATTCCTTAAATTTCCGACCGTTTATTCCCGTATAAAATGGGCGGAATACTCTCGGGAGGTCTTCTTTTGGAATTCCCACACCATGATCGTGTATTTCAAGGATTACTGAGCGCTCTTCTTCTAATGTAGTAATAGTAACGTTTTTTCTACTTCCTGCTGAATACTTAATGGCATTGGATATCACTTGATGAATAACAAACCGAAGCCACTTTCTATCGGTTTCTACCATAATAGTTTGTTTTACTTTTACTTCTGGATAAACATAGCTACGGATAAACAGACGTTTATTTTCACGGATTACTTCTTGAACGATTTCCTGTAACGAAACTCTTTCCACATAAAAATCTTGCTCAAACGTTTGTAATCGCGCCATATATAAGACCATTTCTAATCCGTACTGCATTTGATCTACTTCTTCCACAATACTTTCAAAAACCTCCCCATTCTCTTCTTGTGTGATCAGTTCAATAACTGATAGAGGCGTTTTCATCTGATGCACCCATTGATTAATAAATGTAAGGTGCTCTTTTTGTTTATATTCCCAAGTCTTTAACTGTTGATGATATTGACTGTATTGTGTCTTTAACACACGCTGAAGTGCTACTGATAATGGAGTGGAATCGAGTTCTTCTAAGGAGTCCTCTAATGTTTCAGAAGGGTTGGATAATTTGTTATAAAATCTACGATGGCTAAAGTAGCGATAAAGTAAAAACGCAATTAAAAAGCATCCTCCTAAAAACACACTATATAACGCAGTAGATAAGTGGTTATATCCATCCAGCCAATAAACAGTTAGAACGACAAATAGCTGAATGATTGAGAAACAGATGAAAGGGATATGTTCACGTAAAAATAAATTCATTATTATACCTCATCATTCTTCCAAGTTATTTTCAAACGATATCCAGCACCACGAACTGTTTCTAATGCATTTTTTATTCCGATTTCCTCTAATTTTTTTCGGACACGTGTAACATTTACACTTAACGTATTATCATCTACATACGTATAGTCATCCCAAAGTTTTTCTAAGATTTTCTCTCGACTAACAATACTAGGAGATTGTCGTAAGAGAGTTTCTAGTAAAGCAGTTTCTTTTTTTGACAGTATACACATGCTATCATTTAGCTTTAATTCCATTTTTTCTGGATAAAGTATTAAACCGGATTGCTGAACAACTCTTTCTTCCGCTTTCGGTGCGTATTCTCCGTAAATTCTTCGAAGATGACTTCGGATTTTTGCCATTACAACTTCATAATGAAACGGTTTAGTGATATAATCGTCTGCACCATGTTCAAGTGCCATAACTTGCTCCATCTCTCCACTACGTGCTGATATAAATATAATGGGACAAGTAGAGACCGTTCTAATTTGTCGGCACCAGTAGAAACCATCGAAACTCGGTAAATTTACATCTAATAAAACTAAATCAGGTTGAATTTTTTCAAAGTTAGCCAAAATATTTTCAAAATCCTCTGTAATATTCCCTTCATACCCGTACTTATTAATATGGGATTGAAGTAATTTAGAAATTTTTTGGTCATCTTCTACAATCATAATTTTATACATATATTAAGCTCCTTTTATTTATCTTTTCCGACAGAAGACTCCCTTCTCAGTGTCCGTAGGAATCTCCCTCTTCAAACATGCCGCAAGGTCGTTAAGTGGGACTAGTTAAAGTATATGTTTATTATCTGTAAGAATATAAAATATACTTTTATCTTTTAGTATAAAGAAATTCCCCTCTTACTTATATTGAATAACCTTACTTCAAACTAACAGCTTTGTAATATTTCTGAAAATAAAGTTAAGTATAATAGCTCTTATTTTTTAAATTTCAATTATCTAATTTAACATTTTAAAATTTGTTGTTTTATAATTTTCAAATAAAAAATAATCGTATTTAATTGTGTAAAAAAACACGTAATTAAATACGATTATTAAAATCATAAAATCTGCGTTTAGACATAAATTAACCGATTCCTAATATAATCTTGAATCGGTAAGGTTTGTATATTTACTAAAGAAGTAAATTTCACCTTCTAATTAAGTATTATTTCTGAAAAACATGTTTTATTTTTTCACCTGGAACGTTGCTCCCGCCTCTTCCTTTTACATCTTCAATCATCATGGTAACAATCATGTTTGGCGCGCTTGCATCGAAAGCTGCAAACCATCCAAGTTCTTTACCCTCTGCTTCTTTCGATTCTTTCAGTTCTGCTGTACCTGTCTTACCAGCGAGAGTTACACCATCAACTTTAGCAATTCTCCCAGCACCATCAGGATCATTAATAACCTTTATTAACGCACTTTTTAATATCTCTTGATTCTTGGTAGAAATCACATTTTCTTTCCAATTTCCCGCTTCTTTTGTTTTTTTTATAAGATGCGGTGACGGAATGTTACCCTCATTGACAATCGGTGCATAAGTCAATGCTAAATGAAGAGGTGTCATTAATACTTGTCCTTGTCCGTACCCCGTGTCTGCTAGTTGAATATCATTTTTTATCCCATCTTTTGCAATGATTGAAATAGGGAATTCGTATTCAATTGGTAATTTTTCATGAAATCCGTATTTCTTAAATTCATTTACATACTGATCTTTTCCTATTTTCAAAGCTTGTTGAGCAAAATAAATATTATCAGAGTACTTCATTGCCTTATCAAAATCAACTGGACTAGCATCCTTCACACGTGTTACATAATAATTTCCCCAAGATGAATCTTTTGTCCACTTTAATCCTTGAATTTTAAATTCTTCCTTAGGATTTATTGTGTTTGTTTCCAAACCAATTGCACCTGTAATCGTTTTAAATACGGAACCTGGTACAAATGCTTGTGTGAAGCGATTCATCATTGGCAGTTTCGAGTCGTTATTCCATGCTTCCCGTTGAGCTTTTGATGCTCCTCTAACTATTGTATTTGGATTATAAGCAGGGCTACTTACAAGTGCGATTGTTTCACCCGTTTTAGGATTGACCGCTGCACTAGATCCTGCTTCATTTTTCATCTCATTAAAGATTTTTTCTTGAATTGCAGCATCAATAGTTAACGTAACATTTTCTCCTTTTTTTGCTTCTTGTTTTGCTACGTTTTTAATCTCTTTCCCGTTCTCATCTTCCATAAATACGCGTCCACCCTTTTCACCACGCAATTTATTCTCTAATACTTTCTCTAAACCTGTCTTACCCACTAAATCATCTGCTTGATAACCTTTTTTTTGAAGCGATTTTAACTCCTCTGCATTTACCTTTCCTATATATCCCGTTAAGTGTGCCGCTGCTTCTCCTAATGGATACGTACGAATATTTACTGGGCGAGATGAAACTCCTTCTAATTCAATATAATCATTCTGTCTGGTTCCCTCTTTTAAAATACCAATTGGTACAAGGGAATCTGGTTTTATCCATTTCGCTGCGAGCTTTTGATTGATCTCTTCTATAGACATATCAAGTAATTGTGCTACTATTTCTTTCGTTTGCGCTGCCGTTTCACCTAGTTTCTCTGGAATAATTCCAACTTCAGTCGCTTTACCATTCGTTGCAAGCCCTTTTCCATTTCGATCATATATTTCTCCGCGTTTTCCTTGCTCTGTTTGCATACGTACTTTGTAATCTTTTTTCATACCTGGGAAAATGAAGTCTGGTGTCCAATCTATTTTCCAAGATTCCTTATCTTTATCTTTCACGAGTTTTGCTTCATGGATGAATGAAACTGTTCCTCCATCCGTATCCATATTAACTTCAAAAAGAAAAAGTTCTTTATCTTTAGTATTCTCTCCTTTCGTTTTAATTTTTAAATTCTTAACTCCAATACCCTCATAAATTTTTTGATATTTCTCTGTGAACTCCTTTTTAGAAATCGTTTTTTTTGCATGTTCTGATAAATAATCATACATATTTGTAAATTTTTTATCATTCCATAAATTGATATATTCTTCAAATGCTTGTTTTGGCGGCTCATCTTTATTGCATCCTACCAACATAACTCCAAAACAAAAGAAAAGCAGCATCCATATTTTTTTCAATTCAATCTTCTCCCTTAATTAAAAATGATTATTCCTTTCTAAATATGTTAAATAAAAAATGTTTTAACGCTTAATAGACAGTGTAAGTAATGAAATAGTTCCACATTTACAAAAAAATTAAATTTATGGTTAAGCTGCATTCAAAAAGGGAAGATTTTAAGATTCTTACAAACGACGAATATATTTAGCGAACGTTATCATTATTAGTGTTGTTTTAACAATTCATTTAAAATACCTTTTAGTTCATTTTCGCCAATTTCATCTTTTTTCTTTATAGATTATTGATACAAAAAAAGAATCCTTATACTAAGGATTCTGCAACAGAAAATAACAAAAATATAAACAATAAAAAGAATTACTTAAAGTATAATTTATAGGCACTCTATATCCTTCTTTTTCGCACCAAAAACCCCTGTACAGCATGCGACAGGAGTTTAGGTCATTCTACAGCTTATTTAAAAGAGTCATGTACAGGCAAACTACTAAAAATCAATTCAGCAACTTTTACATATCCTTTTGAGTTTGGATGAATTAAATCCGTAGACCATAGCGTATTGTCATTAACTAAATGATGATTCCAAAAGTCAACATGATGAAGCTTATACTCTCTACTCAGTGAAAGTATAACTTCATTTGCCTCTAATAATTGTTCTTTTAATACTTGTTTTTTTTCAGAAGGAAATGGAAGCCTAACAGTAAAATCTGGAAGGTTTGCTATAATAATATCAGCACCTGCTTTACTTAATGTATCTATCATAAATTCCATATCGTTCTTATATGCATGATGATTCCAACGTCCTTTTAAAACATCGTTTGCACCTGCAATTAGACTAACCAAATCTGGATTAAAAGTTAATGCCTGTTCCAATTGCTGTGAGCGAATTTCTTTAGTTACTAACCCACGTTTTGCAAAATTAGCATATTTTAAATCATCTACACACAGTTGAACAAAATGATCTACCCAGCTTTTTAATGCTATTCCCTCAACTTCATCCCCTATCCCCTCTGTAAAACTATCACCAATCGCTACAAATCGCTTCCACATATATAGTCCCCCTTTTTTGTTATTCATATCTACACTATACAATAGCCCACAGCGTAATTGTTCTTCTTAAATGTTTTTCAATTTCAATTAAATTCCATAGGAGATTTTTCAAATGAGAAAGACAACTCGATTAAACTATTTCACATGAACAAAAACATGAAAATCTATGTTATCTTCTCGCAGAAATAGGTTGAGACCAACTATCTTTCCCACTATCATTTAAGCGTACTTGAAAAACATATATAGGTTGAGAAAAGCCTTTTGTATCAGCGTAGTAATCTATATTATAATCTGTAATGACTAATGTATCACCTGCTTTGAAAGATATTATAGGATCAAAGTCTCCTTGTTTTAGTTTTTGAAATACTTCTTTGGGAGACAGAATTTCGACATCTCGAATATGTGATTTTTTTGTAACTGGCTCATTGTCATTAGGCATTTTTGTAATTTCCTCTTTGTAAACAGGCATTTTATTACCTTCGTCTTTTAACTTTATTGATGTTTTTATAGTGACATCAGTCATGTCTGTTTTTGTAATGGGATCTAAAGGCATATTCCCAAATTCCTTCATTTGATACGAAATCATTATTCCAAGTGCAACAAAACTTACTGTAATCGGAAGAAATAAATATGTGATCATTTGTGTATCTGGTTCTTTTTTCTTCAACAATATAAGAACTATATTTAACATAGAATATCCTAGCATCATTCCTAAAGTATTATGAAGTAAATCGGCTAGTTCCATACTTCCACGTTGCATTATTAATTCAAGGATTTCAATCAATAAACTTGCTATAATTGAGCTGATTAACATCCATTTTGTTTTTTGAAAAACATTACTAAATAAAGGTAATAAAATTCCTAACGGAAAAAGCATACCTATATTCACAATGATGTGGAAAAAAGAAGAAAATGAAAAGGTATTCCATGCTTTTTTATAAACACTAAGTACATCAAAGTCAATTGTTCTTGCGAAAGTTATATCATCTGGACGACCAAATGAAGTGGCTGATAATACAAGGGAATAATATCCTATTATCAACATAAACAATATAACTTGTTGTACGGTAAATTCCCCCCCTCCTTTACATACCTTTTTGTATACTACAAAGTAGCTAAAAACAAAAATGAGCAGTAACAAGAATGTGAGTTGTATTGTAGGAATTGCAAAGGTAACAAGTAGTTCGGAAATAAAATTCATTTTACACCTCTGTTTTTACGAATAAAATATTCAATAGTTTTATATAACATTTTAGATATAGATAGCGATGTGTTGTTACCCCTAATAATTATTAATACAGAATTAAACCTGTATACATTGAGCATTTCTCCCTCCTGAAACCAGCTTTATTTGACCAAGCAGCTACAAGGAAACTAGCGTTTTACTAATTGTACTTTCGGCTATGTCTGGAAAAACGTTACGAAGATTCTCTTTAGTAAGAGGATTTTTGGAGTTAAGTATAAAATTAAAAATTTGTTCAATTTTAGTATATTTATATAGAATCCGTAATTGACCGATTCCTAATATACTTAGGAATCGGTCATATTCGTATATTTACTAAAGAAATAAAATTCCTTCAAGCATTACACTTTTTTTCGAAAATTTGTTGTTCTTTGTTTTGCCCAGTTGATACATTTCTTTTCAATTAAATGATACGAAACTATAGAAAAAAGTATTGTCATTGAAATACACAAAGCAAGAAGGAAAAAGATAGGTATCTTTGTATACAAAAGTTTAAATAGTACCATCATGATTGGAAAATGACACAAATAGATACTGTATGAAATTTCTCCTAAGTATACAAATACACTCTTATTTAAAAATGCTTTCACTTTTAGGTTACTCATGGCCATTATTATAAATATACTAACACCGATTACGACACCCCAATCTTTTAATAAGAAAGTAGTATCATTACGGGAAAAACCATAAATTAAAATGGAATATAAATATAGAATAATCCCTAATGCAATAAGAAATCCTTTATTAAATTTTTTCATATTCCTATATAAGTAGATAAGCTTTTCCTGATGCTTAAAAAGTAACATTCCAACCATAAACATCGATGTGAAATGCAGTGTATCGGCATAACCATTATAAAATCCCTCTGCTTTCCCTATATGCAACATATTAAGGAAAACACTAATTAAAGAAAAGCTCAAAGCAAATAGTATCGTTTTCTTCCAACTCAGTTTATAAAAAAGAAGGAATAACAAAGGAAACACAATAGATATACGCATTTCTTGAGCCAATGACCAGATAACTGGATTATAATTTTCCGTAAAAAAGTTATTAAGAAGCACAAAGTGGTTTATAATATCTATTTTTGTTATAGACCCTTGCCACCTATCATAGAACCAATCCCGTAGTCCAGCCACTTCATACGGCGAGAACAAAATAAATAAAGCAAAGGTAATGATTATCCAAAAATAATAAGGGATATAGATTCGTACAAATCGCTTAATTAAATATCCCCAATAATTTGTTTTTGAATGATAAAGTGCCATAGATAACACAAAACCACTTAGTACATAAAAAACGATTACAGCTTCCCCACCCGCCCATAAAAACCTAAGCGGGGAAAATTTAATAGAATTAGGCAACGATGGTAGCATTAAACAAAAATGTCCAAATACCACTGTCAGTGCCGCTAACCCTCGTATGGAATCTAATTCTTTTATTCTCTTACTCATAAAATGTTCTCCTTGTAAATTGTAGATTTTGCTGTTAATAAAGGCCACTATACTATTGTAGTGGGAGAATTATACATACTGTTTCTTTAAATTCCTAATATAAGCAGTACAAAGTCAATCTATGTGTCTGTATAAGGGAACTTTCTTATTTAGGCATAAGTTATATAATAATAGAAAGAAAAAAGAAATTTCATTCTATAAAATCGTATTGTCGTTTAGAAAACATTTTAAAACTGTTTTCTAACCCCTCGTTATAGTCTGTCTGTTTATCTGTCCATTGAACACCCTTATTTCCAGGCCACCCTGAGGTATTAGCAACATGTTTTAATAGTTCTTGTCCTTTTAAATTTTGCTGTAAACCACGGTTATATGCATTTTTCATATTAGATATTGCAATTCGAGTATTGGTTTCTGCATTTTTCAAATCTTCGTTCGTTAAATCTTTAGGTGCTAGTCCACCTCGATGAAGCTGAAACAGTCCAAATGATGTGCCCTGATCTCCAATTGCGTTTCGATCAAACTTACTTTCATGGAATGCAATAGATAAAGGAATCCATGGCGGTATACCATGCTCTATTGATATTTGTTGAATCGTGTCTCTTACTTTAACTCGGTTAGTATGATGGTCATATGCGTATTTTGTAAGATATAGCCCTCCTGTTAAAACTAAAATAAATACTCCACTTTTTATTAATGTCCCTCTCATCGACGTCACCTCAATTGTCAGTATCAAAGATTGTCACTAGTAATCCTATCTTTTGGGGATATTAACTCGTAATCATGTATCATCTTGTTATTGTTTGTTTCATTAATTACCGATTTTTAGGTGAAATTATTAGGGGGTTCCCTCCATATAACATTCGCTTTTATCACTTTCGGTACAATTTACTTTTGTATGGGAGAGCGTTTTCTCTGTATGGTACCGTACTTTTTTCTCGAATACCTTGCTTTTTTATTCGATTGAAATTAAAGAATAACTATATACATAGGGATAAACACTATAAAAAGATACTTAAATTTCTTTAAAAAATTCATTTTTCGGCCTCCATTTCTTTATATAATTAATTTAAAACAAAATATTTAATAAGAAGAAAAGATTTTATTAAATTTTTATAAAATTTAATAACAGGAATAAGTACCAGGTATTTATTTTTATTGTCACTTGATGGAATAATGAATGTGTTTTCATCATGTAACTTTATTAAACTAGCCTTGCACCAGAACCCTTTGAATCGAACAATTCATAATAAACGCCATCCTTTCTGTATATTTCTACAAAAAGAATAGCGTTTTTTGATTATATGGATACAAATTTATCTTAGCTTGATTGCAATACCGAAAGTTCCGAAGAACCAGATTTGAGAATTAATGCAATCTTCCATTCCAAGCCATCCACATAAGAATCTATAATACTTTGAAACCTTTTATTTCAGGCTAATATTTAGTTTTATCCTACAAAGTTAGCCTTTTACTATATCAACCGCACTATTCCACATACCGCTAAAGAAAGATCCTATTTCGCGCATAAAACGTGTAAACCAATTTGCTTGTTCTACTTCAGATTTTGTTACAAGGTCTACTTGTAATGATTTACCTGATAAGAACCCAGGATCTGTAATATCTTTAGGCGATATAATCATTTGACTAATTGTTACACCTTTTTTAATAGGCGCTTCTTGTTCTTTATTCGATACTTTAAATTCTTTTTTATAAACGTCTTTGTTGCCCTTTGGCATTGGAAGTGAAACAGCTTGCTTCGTTTGAACAACTATATCTTTGTCCTTTGCATTTGCTACTCGCACTGTTTCATGACCTTTTACTACTGAATCTTTTCCATAGACCTTCTTCACTTCAAAATTTGCAAATCCATAATCATATAATTTCTTTGTTTCATCAAAACGTGCTGTATGAGAGTTTGCTTTTATAACTACAGAGATTAGACGCATACCGTTTTTTTCTACTGTACCAGTAAAACAATCTCCGGCTTCTGGAGTAGTTCCTGTTTTTAACCCATCTACACCTTCGTATTGCTTAATTAAGCCTTTTAACATCCAGTTAAAGTTCGTCATATCAATCGGATACTTGCCACCCTTTTGGAATGTTTTTTTAGGGATTTTTGCTGTATCTAATATTTTCGGGAAATCTTGAATAAGACGTTGTGCTAAAATCGCACAATCTCTTGCGGACATTTTATTTTTCTCGTCTGGAGTTGTCCCTTCTGGGTGATGTCCTTTTAAATCATGGTTTGTTAAACCTGTAGAGTTTACAAATTTATAATTTTTCATTCCAAACTCTTTTGATTTATCGTTCATCATTTTCACGAAATTGACTTCTTTTCCAGCAATCTCTTCAGCTAAAGCAATTGTTGCACCGTTTGCAGAGTAGATTACCATTGCCTCATATAACTCTTTGACCGTATAAGAGCCACCATTTTCTAATGGAACGTTTGATAATGAGCGATCTTGCGAAATCTTATATGCATATTCAGAAATTTTAACTTTTTGATCCCATTTAAGTTTTCCTTTATCCACCGCTTCATGAACTAAGTATTCACTCATCATTTTTGTCATACTAGCAATTGCTAATGATTCATCTGCATTTTTTTGATATAAAATTTTCCCGGAATTTGCTTCTACTAAAATTGCTGATCCTGCTTCTACGTCTATAGCAGGAACTGTTTCCGCTGATGCTCTTCCAAATGTAACGGCCATGCTACAAAATAGTGTAAGCACTGTTACTATTGTAATAAATCTCTTGCAAAACATACTTTTCACTTCTGTTACCTCCAATATCTTTGTACTCAAAAAAACGTTATTTTAACATAATCCTCCAAAAAATAGACAGCGTTATCAAATTCTATATACATATAAGACATTAGAACCACTTTCATATAGACCATCTCATCCCACCCTTTTAGGCACACTGACACTTAGTGTTCCCACACATATCCCTCTTTTTAATACCTTTGTATTTTTCGAAATGATCTGTACTTTCATATCTTTTAGGATTACACTTAATAGACAATCTAAGTAATACATTTGTTCCACATTTAAAAAAAAATAAAACCAGTGTGCCCCGGTTGAATACCAAAACACACTGGTTGCTAAATTTACTATCGTCTCTTACATTATTCATATCAATGAACTTCCCCTTTATTCGATTAATCACTTTATAATAATAAATAAAATTAACTTATCAGTATCATTTCTACTATGAATGGCCTACTTGAATTATTAACTTAAGAAGTTTCTTAAGTTTAAAAAAAAGCTTATGGAACCTTTCATTCCATAAGCCATTCTATTTAATTGGATGTTCAACAATAAAGGACATCCAGCCTACTTTATATTCTGCATGTATATTACCATTATGAAGTTCAACAATTCTTTTTGAGATAGCGAGTCCCAGCCCATTTCCTTGATCATCTTTTCTTGCCTTATCACCCCTGAAAAACCTTTCAAATAATTTATTAGGATCGCTAACAGGCGGCTTCTCGACTTTATTTGATACTTTCAAAATTGCTTTGTTACCTATTAGTTCAAGACATATTGATAATTCGGATGGTTTCATGCTGTACTTTATCGCATTCATAAACAGATTTTCATAAACACGTACCATTTTTTCTACATCCATGAAAATAGGTATTGTTTCTTCCGTTATTGATTTTTGAACACTTAAACCTGCCTTTTCAAATATAGGAATATATTCTCCAACTATTTGCTCCAACAAGCCTGATAAATCAACTTCGTTAATGTTTAACTTAGCATCGATGTCTGATAAACGGGTGTACTCAAATAGTTCATCAATTAGATATTTCAATCTCTGTGATTTTAAATAAGTGGTTTCGAGATACTCCTGTAATTGTGCTTTACTGTCGTATTGCCCTCTTTTTAATAAATCTACATAGCCGATAATAGATGTCAACGGTGTGCGTAAGTCATGAGATACGTTGGTTATGAGTTCATTTTTTGTACGTTCCAATTGTCTTTCCTGTTCAAATGTATTCTCCAATTCCTTGGACATATAATTAATATTTTGAGCAAGATGAGTCAATTCATCCTTTCCCTCAATCCCAATTGTCAAACCCAGCTTTCCATTGGCAATATCATTAACACTATCAGAAATGAGCTTTAAATATATTATTTTCTTTCGAACCAATATCAAAAAAATGATTATAAAAGTAAAGATTGCTAACGCGAATATAAGAAATGTAAGCATATTATTTTCAAATGTACTAAGATCATCAAGATAGTGATTTAGATTTAATGGTATTATGACATATAGAAAAGTGAGGATTGTTAAACCAAACGAAACAAAAAAACTAACTGCAACAGCACCAAGAAGTTTTATAATTATCTTATTTCTAAAACTAACCTTCTTCATATTTTGTACCCAATTCCCCAAACAGTTTTAATATAAATTGGATGTTTAGAATCCTCTTCAATTTTGTCTCTTATTTTTGTAATATGCACCATGACAGTATTATCCGATTTATAAAAAGCATCTTTCCAAACTGCTTCATATATTTTTGCAACACTGAGAACAATTCCTTTGTTACGAGCAAGTAGTTTGAGTATATCGAACTCTTTTGGAGTTAGCCTTACTTCCGTTCCTCTTACCCATACTTGACGTGTATCTGTATTCACGGTTAAATCACCAATTTCTAAGATGCTTTTATTATTATCTGTATGCGTATTGTATTTTTTAAACCTTCTTAATTGGGATTTTACTCTAGCGATTAACTCCAACGGGTTAAACGGTTTTGATAAATAATCATCGGCACCAGACGCTAGCCCCTGAATTTTGTCTATATCCTCTGATTTTGCAGATAGCATGATAATAGGCATATTTCGTTCTTCCCTAATTTTCATACATGCTTCAATACCATCCATATTAGGCATCATAATATCCAAAATAATAAGATCGAACTTCTTTTCTTCTAACAATTTTAAAGCTTCAATAGCATCTTCTGCCTTTTGAGTTTTCAGACCTTCATTTTCCAAATAAACAGAGATAAGATTTCTAATCTCTTTATCATCATCAACAATAAGAATTTTTGACTCCATCATATTCCTCCACATTTTTCTCGTATTGAACAACTAAAGGCAAAAGCAGGTGGTACATTTCTATCCTCTCTTTAGTATATACTTGCAATTAAAAGCGCCAAAATAACATAATCGGTATAAAAGATAATGTCTTAAATATTGTTCAAAATTTTCTTTAGATCCATTTACAATTAATAAGTTTTCTTCTTCATTAAATTTAGCTTTTAATAAAAAACAATTGTTTTGAGATTCCTTCTTTTAATTAAATTTTTTTGATTACACCGGTAGTGTATATAACTTATAAAATGAAAAAAGAATCCTCTTCAATACGCTCTTTAAAGGAAATTCTTTTTCAAATCTTATTTTCTTTACTCGTTACTTATTTTCACCAGTTTTTCTCCTTGTTCTAAAAGTGTTTCATAGTCATTGTTCTCTTTAATTTCTTTGATTTTATTTTCAATTGTGGGCGTATTATTTATATTAAAGTACGTATTTAATACTTCATATGGTGTCTTTCCTTGTTTGGTTGCACTATCTTCAATAGCTTCTTTCCATGGAATATTTGCTTTGTCCATGCTTAATTCAAGGGCTGAACCAGTCTCATATCTCATATTCCGCTCTAAAAACCTTGGAGATTCTGCCTGTCCATTAGCAACGAAGTTGAACGCCTCCATAAAAGTAACATGATATGGCTTCTGTTTCTTTGCAAGTACCATAAGATTTCCACCAGTTAACTTACTATAACGATACTCTAAGTATCGTGCTGAACCTTCTATTGCTTCAGTTTTTGTTTCTCCAATTAATTGAGGCCATTTTTTATAGCGATAGTTACGTACAATTGTCCAATCATATAATGCCTGATTAATACTTTCTGAGTTCGTATCAATCATTGCTTTATCTAATAGCTTAAATTCTAATCCCATTAGCGCGTAATTTTCTTTATTAATCGGATATTCGTGAATAGACTCTCCATCATTTGCATCATATGTCCAATCTTTTTGTTTATAAGCATGAAAAGCTTCATGTAATAAGAAAGACGAAAAATCAAAATATAAATCTGGATTACTAAACATTTTAGGATAATATTTCAAATAAAACACATCCATATCGTTAATATTTATTATCCCAAAGTTCCAAGGAATCCAGGTAGAAATAGTTCTAAAATCAAAACGAGTTAAGCGATAGATTTTAGGTAGATGCAGAGAATTTGAGACTTTTATTTCCTTTGCAAAAATACTATTTTCTAATCCCGGTACATTAACTGCATAAGCTTCTTGTCTAAAGAATCCCCCGTCTTTATTACTACGTATCAGAACCAATGGCATTTTTTCGAAGCGATAATCTTCATTCCAAAGTTTATCACTCGATTCTTCGAAGCTCTTATAAATAGTAGATAATTCTTTTAACATGTTTTGATCCGTGTTATCTAAAGACTTAAACTCTGTATGATATGTTTTATTTAAAATTATGCTTCCCAACATAATTCCTATAAATATTACTAATAAGATTAAAATTACCTTTAAAAATTTTTTCAACATACACTCCTTTTCTAAAACGATAATCCTTATGATGAATAAGGTTTACAAGTTTTATGTTTATTAACACTCTATTGGTGCAGACCCAATTTTAAATAATAGCTATAATAAATACAATGAATACAAGATATTATTTTGATAATTATTCCATCCTATCAAAATTTTGATTATAGTTAACAATTAATATTGGATGATTATTCAATTTTATTGTAATGGGATAGTGCAAGAGTTCCTACAAATGAGGTTAAAGTAGTACTCAATGTAGGAACGATGCTATCTTGCCTCTTCATTTCCCTTCATTATTAAGATATAGAAAGAATAGTATTTTTCTCTTTTAATTGCTCATACATAACTTCTTGTAAGTTATACATGAAATGCGACCCCTACTTGTATTTACTTTTCTTCTAACACTTTCTGCCGCTCATTGCTGCATATTTGTATCTCAAATTCACTTTCTATTTTGCTTACATAGTATTTTTTCACTTCATCATACGGGGGCCAATTATGTTGATACTTAGTATACATAACATTATTACATTAATTTTCTTTCGGAAGTACAATTCCTTTATACAATTGAACTGTAATCAAGTAGTAAATCGAGTAAATCACTACAAAAATAACAATTGGTAACCAAATACGAAAGTACGGATCAATTAAAAGAGGGCCAAACATGTTCATACCAACTAATATGTGAGCAATACCCACAATTGCTGGGACTAAAAATACGAAGAATAACTCCTTATAAATCGATTGTATTAATAACTCCCGGCGAACACCGATTTTACGAAGCATTTGATAACGTGTATTATCTTTGGATGCACCAGATAGAATTTTAAACATTAAGCAACTCGCCATCATTGCTAAGAACGCAATTCCAACGAAGAAACCCATAAACATTAGTCCGCTGGCAAAACCATGATTCATATTATATGTTTGATACTTACTATCCAGTTCTTCCGCTTTCACATTTTTATATTTCGCTACCTGTAATTCATCAAGTTTTTTCCATTCTTTTATGTATGATCCAAAATCATCTGTCTTCCCAATAAACACCGTATTTTCTGTACCTTTCATACTATCATATATGTTTTGATCGACAATTTTCACTTTATGATCAGGATACATATATATTGGCTGGATTGTTTGGAAAGCGTCGCTCCATTGTTTTGGTTTCCCATCATCTTTACCCCATTGTCTTGACAATGCAAATGCATCCATGGGAATTTTCTCTGAAACTTTCAGCGTCTTCCCATTTTTTCTATCTTTTACTAAAGGACGATTTTTCTCTAAATCTTCTTTTATATAATAAACATACTTATCATCTACTTTGTAGCGATATTCAAGATTCTCTTGGAATAAGATACCACTCAAAATGTCCTTTTCTTCCGCTGTTGGATTATGAACTACCGAATCGTAAATTGTTCCTTTATCAGTCTGCTTTAGAACGTCGTTTTTAAATGCCAGACCACACGCAATTCCACCAGCGCCAAGAGCCACTAGAATTGCTACCGTTGCAAGCACATTTGTTAGGCCATTAATGCGGAAGTTTAATTGAGCAAAAGTAAAAGCATTAAGCCCTTTTTCACTACGTTTTTTATTACTCTTTAACTTTCT
The DNA here is from genome assembly GCF_003264205.1 of Bacillus sp. SRB_8. NCBI lineage: Bacteria > Bacillati > Bacillota > Bacilli > Caryophanales > Bacillaceae > Bacillus > Bacillus sp. SRB_8. The sequence goes on from NZ_NADT01000019.1 coordinate 133,771, forward strand.
AATCATAACTGGGAGAAGTGATCCAAATAACATGTAAGTACTAACTGTTGCTGTGATTAATCCAAGAGCCATTAATTTAGGAACGGTTCCTAGATCTTTTTCATGTGGTATATAGATCAGTGATGCATAACCAATACCTAGCAAAATCAGACCAAGGAATGCAACTACAGCTGCCATTTTTCCTTTTACCGCGACATGCTCTGTTTGTGCATCTGCATGTACAAGTTGTAATACAGAAATACGTGATAATTTAATACTATTCATACTTGCTGATAGTACAAATAATGCAAAGAAGAAGATGCAAGTAACAACCATAGATGGAATGTACAAAGCTTTGTAACCTTCTCCAGTTAACTCCAATTGTTTCATTAATAACCGACCGATACCCTCTGCAAGTCCTACACCAACTACAATTCCGATTACAAGAGATGCGGCACCTAATACGATTGTTTCGATAAACATAAGTAAGGTAACTTTATGCTTTTTTGCTCCTAACATCATGTACATGCCAAACTCTTTTTGGCGAAGAGATAATAAGAAAGAGTTTGCATATAAAATATAAAAAAATGTTACAATTGCTAATAAAAAGGAACCAATGTGGAATATATATACAATAGGACCCACATGTGCATTAGATTCAAGGAACCCTTTATTTAGTGCTAGCGTTTGAAACATATAGAAAATTGAAATAGATACAATAAGACCAACAAGTAAGACAATATAATCTTGTAACTTACTTTTTAACCCTGACATGGAAAGTTTAAATAACATGCCCAAACCCCTTTTCTTACGCTTTTTGTGTGCCTAAATCTGCAAGTACGTCTAAAATTTCTTTGTAAAACTCTTCACGTGTACCATTACGGTGAATTTCTTTATATAACTCACCATCTTGAATGAATAAAATACGCTGACAGTAACTTGCACTGTATGGATCATGCGTAACCATCATAATCGATACGCCTTGTTCTTTATTTAAATTTGTCATCGCATTAAGTAAACTAGTTGCATTTTTAGAATCAAGAGCTCCTGTTGGCTCGTCCCCTAAAATAATTGCAGGCTCATGCACTAACGCACGTGCTGCTGCTGAACGCTGTTTCTGTCCACCAGATACTTCAGATGGGTACTTTTGAAGTATTGTTACAATCCCTAACATATCAGCTACCTTTTCTACTTTCGGCCCAATTTTTCGTGATGGGACACCTTGAAGGGATAATGGAAGTGCAATGTTTTCGTAAATAGATAAATTCTCTAATAAATTAAAGTCTTGGAAAATGAATCCTAACTTTTGCGAACGGAAATCAGAAAGCTCACCTTGCTTCATTTTCGTAATATCCGTTCCTGCAATTTCAATAACGCCACCCGTCGCTTTATCAAGAGTCGAAATTACATTTAATAATGTTGTTTTGCCAGAACCAGATGGCCCCATAATTCCTACAAACTCCCCCTCTTGAATCGAGAATGAAACACCTTTTAATGCGTGTGATTGATTCTCACCTTTTTTACCGTACACTTTTTGAATGTTTTTTACGTCTACAACTGGTTTTATCATATATATCCTCCTACGTTTGTATGATTGATAAGCTACTGTTTGAGTTGTTTCTTTTTCGTTTCCACTTGCAATGCCTCATCTGTAAAAGTATTAAACTTGTACCCCACCAATATATATCCTTTTATTTTTCAAAATAATAAGTCCTTTCATATTTTTGCAATACATAAAAATAGATATCAAACGGGATATATTGTATTCAATTTGGACATCCATTTTTAGGAATACACGTAATAGACCATCTAAGTAATAAATTTGTTCCCCGTTAAGATAAGAAAGCACTAGGTGTTTTGTTAAGAAAACAAAATGAATTGCATAAAAAAATCCATTTTCGCTATCTCAAAAAAAGAATCATTGCTGCAGATTTTATAAACTGTATAATGGCCGGCTCATGCACAAGTATACATGTTGCTGCCCACTAGATACTTCAGGTGGATACTTTTGGAGTATTGCTAAAATTCCTAACATATCAGCTACCTTTTCTACTTTCAGCCCAATATTTCGTGATGGAACACCTTTAAGGGAAAGTGGAAGTACAATGTTTTCGTAAATAGATAAATTCTCTAAAGTCTTAGAAAATGAATCCTAACTTTTACGTACGGAAATCAGAAAGCTCACCTTGCTTCATTTTCGTAATATCCGTTCCTCCAATTTTAATAACGCTGCTTTATCAAGTGTCGAAATTACATTTAATATTGTTGTTTTACCAGAACCAGGTGGCCCCATAATTCTTACAAACTCGCCCTCTTGAATTGAGAATGATACAACTTTTAACACATGTGATTGATTCTCACCTTATTTACCGTACACTTTTTGAATGTTTTTTACATCTACAACTGGTTTTATCATATATATCCTCCTACGTTTGTTTTTTCATTATCCGTTTTACATTTCTTTAAAATAAACTGCTATTTAATTAATTTTGCATTTACCTTATGTAATAAAATGAACTTTTACATTAAAATCAGTTTCCTGGGTCTCCTCCATGTTAGAATATAAAATATTATTCAAATTATTTTAGTCCCATAAGCTAAAAACACCCTTGTACACTTAGAAATTTACGGTTTTAGAATGAAGAAACAATTTTGTGTAATCATTTGAATTATAAATAAAACATATTAAGAACTAATGATTATATTTCTTAATTTTTCTTAAGATAATCTATAAAAACCAAACCATAATGGGGAGATTATTTCATAATTGATTCTAGTACAAATAATAAAAAACAAAATTAGATATTGATTCCTATTGGAATCAACTCTAAAGCAGTTATTCCATGCCAATCACCTGATATGTAGATCGAGACATACATTCTGCTTTTTAAATTGCAATATAGAAGGTGTAATAAAAAAACATATTGCAGGAATAGAGGGAAATACGTAGTTTACAAAGGATATTTTCATTAAGTGAGCATATATGGCGCTCTCTAAAAGTATAAAATCTAATTCATAATAAAAGTAAGTCTATAACATATTTTTACACGTATCTCGCTTGTCCCCAAATTAAATCCGTATCCATTGAGCGTTTCGAATATCGTGTATTATAAATTTTTTTGATTGAGTATAAAATTTTGAATTCGTTCTATTTTGATATATTTAGATACTCTTTAAAATTTCGTTTTATATTCCGATGAACAATATTAAATAATATTATTTGTTATACCAACAGAAATATTAAACACCACATCCATGATCTGTTGGAAAAATTATTTGTGAGATACATCTTAACGATGTAATTCCGTATAAAGTAGTAAATCATAAAAAGTTATTTGCTAGAATAATTCTATTGCAAAATTTAAAATTAAGTAAAACGAATTTCATTTCAGCTCCAAGGTAAATAAGCACCTTCTATATTTTTCAATATTACAAAATATCAATAAATATAGAAGGTGCTGGTTCTATCCATATAGACGTAATTTTTTACTTTTCTGTAATATTTACAAAATTGACGGCTCTCTTGTCCTCAGTGCCTAAAGCCGTATTCACTTTATCTATTTCCTTTCTTAATTCGGGTGCTTTCCCTTGATTGACTAAATTAAGATTCCCAAAAGATTTATTAAAAGTTAGAAATTGTCTTGTTTTTTCTTTCCCATTTATTTCTTTAAATAATGTATCATCTACAATTAATAGGATCACGTTGGATCCACCACGATATGGAGATAGCCATACATCCCCTTTATATTGAACATTCATTTTTTTCTCATCAAATGTTAGTTCTTTCAAGTCTTTATATTCTTTATTTGCAAATAAAATAATTTCATCTTTTTTTATTTTGGGTAAAGAATCCAGGGGAATTGAAGATGTGAGTCCACTATTATTATCTCTCTCACGTATAAGCCCTTTTTTATTCATTTTTTCAGCAGTTGTTTTACTTATAAATAGCACTTCACTATTATTAGAATCCCCAAAATCCGCTGGGAGCTTTATGTTGTGTTTTTTATTTTCTATGGTCCCTTTTTTTATTGCATATAAATCTTTTGATATAGTTATATCTTTGTATAAATCTATTATAGAATTTCTAGTTTGTTCGTCTATCTCGCCAACCTCTATTGCAAGTCCATTTGCTGGAGAATCTTTTGCACCAAATAATGAACATGCTCCTAACATGGTAATAGAAATACCTGCTACTATTAATAATCTTAGTCTTTTTTTCAACCTATATTCTCCTTCTTTTAATTATTTTTGAATTAAAAAATCGTTTTATACATTTTTTTCAAGTATTGAGAACGAACAAAGTAAAAGTATATAATTTGCAAAACTAAGAAACAAATTAATACCATAACTGAACTACCCAAGACTGAAAAATTGGCTAACTTTTGTAAGGCCATAAAAGCAACCGTACTATGTGTAATCGCTATTGAAATTGGTAAAAAGAATAACAATGTAAGTTGACGTGACACAACTTTCTTTAATTCCGGTTTGCTTAAACCGACCTTTGCTATCATTTTATATTGCTGCTGATTTCGTTCTAAGTCTGTGTATAACCGGAAATATAAAAAGCTTGCGGCAAACGTAAAGAAAACAATGCCTATTAATACACTCATGATAGATGCAAGTCCAAACCCTTGCCTCATCTCTATCCATGTAAGAATTAAAGCCGAAAATGTATATTTTTCGCTGTCTACTATATGCTCATTTATACCTTTATTATCCTTCTGAAAAGCAGCTACAATATTTTCCGCAACTTTTTTTGTTTTCTCCCAATCTTTCACAATAAAACCATTAATAGTGTTTTCAAAATAGTAATTCTCTGGATCCGGTATCATTTGATTATATACAGCGTCTGGTACAATAATTATCGTTACTCTTGTATCTTGTAATTCTTTCGGAGTAAGTATTTTATTTACATGCATATCTTTTTTTATATCTCTATACAACAATTGAAAGTTATTTTGATTAGATTTTGTATTAGCAACTTTTCTTGAAGGTATGACAACACTATCATTTTCATCTTTTAAGCTTTCTTTTTCAAAACCAAATGCCTTAGCTAACTTATTATAATCACTTAATTTTATAACGGTTGATAATAAATTACTGTTATAGAGAGTATCTCGAATTTGTTTTATTGAATAAGTCACCTGTTTGAAATTAAACTCACCATCATGGAGTTCGCTTTCTATTTTTTTTAAATGTTCTTTTTCTAAATGGTTATTATTATAAGACTGATAAGAAAATGCAAAAGGACTTTCCGATTCAGCCATGGATGAGTTGCCTAATCCCATACAAGTCCCCACTGCAGTGAAGGCAACGGTAGAAATAATAGTGACCATAAAAAACATTTTTGCATTATCTTTTAATTGATACACTAAATCTGAGATGGTTAGTATGTTTGTTTTCTTAAAGAAAATATTTTCCCTTTTCTTTAATGCACGTAACACATACACACTGAGCTGGGTAAATAAGAAGTACGTTCCAAGTACAACAAAGCTCACCCCTGCCCCCATCATGAATAATACATAATTCGAACCCTTGTACTGAATTGCGTTAATACTATGGAAAACAGCCGTATATCCTAATCCCATACAAATAAGTGCGAATAAAGATAGCCAAAAGGGTGCTTTTGGTTCAGGCTTTGGCTTTTCCTCTGCTTTTATTAATTCTACTAATTGCTCTACATTTACTAGTCGAGTAGTGAAAAGTGAAATAAATAAAAATAGTAAGAAGAAAGCTCCAAATGTTATTCCAATTGCTTTAAAGGGCATGTAAAATGGGAGTCCTTTATCAATTATTAACAGATTGTTGCTCATAATTAAGATAAACTTAGAGAACGCCATTCCAATTGTAATTCCTGTTAAAATAGAAGCGATACCAATTATTATATTTTCAATAAATACTAATTTATTCAACTGTGAACGTGACATCCCATGTAGCATTAGAATTCCAAAATCTTTTTTTCTTGTTTTTAAAAATGCACTTACAGAATATAGGATAAAGAAGAATGAGAAGAAAAATATTAACCCCTGCGATATCTGTAGTTCTGACTTTGCAACTGTATTAATTGTTACACTGGTAGCAAGATCGCCTTGTAAATTAGGATGAAATGCAAGTAATGCATAAGTAAAGAAAATCATAATAGCAAACGTACTACTTAAAAAATGAGCCAAATATGTTCGTTTACTTCGAATGACGTTATTAAACGCGAACTGTCGAAAAGTCATTTGCATTTCCTCCTAACAATGCTAAAACCTCTAGAATTTTTTGATAGAATACTTTGCGATTATCTCCACAATAAATCTCATTGTATAACTGTCCATCTTTGATAAACACAATTCGATCACAATAACTTGCAGCCATTGCATCATGTGTCACTAACATCATCGTTGTGCTATTTTCTTTATTAAGCCTTGTCAATAGTTCCATCACATCACGCGCTGATTTTGAATCCAGATTTCCTGTAGGTTCATCTGCAAGTAATAATTTTGGATTATGAATAGTAGCACGCGCGATTGCGGTTCTTTGTGCTTGTCCCCCAGAAATTTCATACGTACGTTTATCTAATATTTCAGTTATCCCAAGTTTTTCAGCAATAGCTTCCACTTTCCTTTCCATTTCTCTAGGATTTACACCATCAAGCGTAAGTGGAAGAACAATATTTTCTTTCACTGTCAATGTATTAAGGAGATTAAATGATTGAAAAACAAACCCTAATTCACGTCTCCGAAATAAAGACAACTGATCTGGAGATAACAGATATGGATTTTCTCCATGAATTATTACTTCTCCTGATGTTGGAGCATCTATAGTAGACACCATATTTAATAGCGTTGTTTTACCACTCCCAGATGGCCCCATAATTCCTACAAATTCACCTTTGTTTATTTTTAAATCAATATGGGATAATGCTGTATATGAAATTTTCCCAGGATAAACTTTCCCTAAATCTGAAACATGTAGTATCTCCACAAGTATTTCACCTTCCATTTCTCTTTTCGATACATGAAGTGTAACCTATATATAGTATGTCTCATATCGATTTCCCTAACATTTATCTAACAAGTTTGTAAGATTCAAAAGAAAAAAACGATGAAAAGTTTACCTTTCATCGGTTAACGAGATGCATACGGGAATATTATTCTAACTATTGTTCCCTTATCTACCTCAGATTCTAGCTCAATCTTATGATTTAATTTTCCACATACTTCTTTAACAAGATATAATCCCATGCCAGTAGACTCTTTAAATTTTCTACCGTTTTCTCCAGTATAAAATGGATGGAAAACACGTGGTAAATCCGCAGTAGGGATACCCACTCCATAATCTCTTACTTCCAAAATAATTGCTCGTCCTTTGGAATACGCCGATACTATTACTTTCTCTTTCTTACTTGATGAATATTTAATTGCATTTGACAGCACTTGATTGAGTATAAATCGAAACCACTTCTTATCTGTTTCTACAATAAGACTCGGATCTACTTTTACCTGTGGATACACATAACTACGTATAAACAGACGTTTATTTTCATGAATAACAGAATCAATCATTCCCAATAATTGCAATCTGTCTACATGAAAATCTTGTTCAAATGTTTCTAAACGAGCAACATATAAGACCATTTCTAATCCTTTTTTTATTCTTTCCGTTTCTTCATTAATACTGTCAAATCGAGAGTCATCTGCATCTTGTGTAATTAACTCAATAACAGAAAGAGGTGTTTTCATTTGATGAACCCACTGATTCATAAAGGTCATTTGTTCTTGTTGTTTTCGTTCCCATTTTTTTAATTGGTTTTGATAATATTGATATTGAGTTTGTAGTAATTTATCTAAGGCCATTGATAATGGCGTCAAATCACTATCTTTTATTGACTCATTTAACGTTTCCATTGGTGTTGATAGACGCTTGTAGAATGAACGATGACTATAATAACGATATATTAGATAACCCATTAATAAAAAAACACCCAAAAATACAGAATATAATGCTGTCAAAATATGTGGATAACCATCAAACCAATATATAAAAAGAATGATAAGCAATTGGGCAAATGTATAACAAATGAGTGGAATATGTTCTTGTAAAAATAATTTCATTATTCCTTTCCTTCTTTCTCCCAAGTAGCATGCAAACGATATCCAGCACCACGAACTGTCTCCAGTGCATTTTCAATACCTAAATCTTGCAACTTCCTTCTAATTCTCCCTATATTTACACTCAATGTATTCTCGTCTATATATGAACTATCCCATAGTTGTTCCAAAATCACTTCACGTTTTACAAGAAGTGGAGACTTTGTTATCAATATTTCCAATAAAGTTGTTTCTTTTTTAGTAAGTATAATTGTCTTATCTTCTAGTTGAAGTTCCATTCTTTCTGGGAACAGGAATAGTCCTGATTGCTCAACTATTCGTTCTTTTACTTTAGGAGCATATTCACCGTATGCTCTTCTGAGTTGACTACGGATTTTAGACATTACAACTTCATAATAAAAAGGTTTCGTAATATAGTCATCACCACCATTTTCTAAAGCCATAACTTGATCCATCTCTCCACTCCTTGCAGATAGAAATACAATTGGACAAGTAGAAATAGCTCGTATTTGGCGACACCAATAATAACCGTCAAAATTGGGTAAATTTACATCTAATAGCACTAAATCTGGTTTAATCTTTTGAAATGTATCTAAAACATTTTCAAAATCCTCTATCATAACACTTTGGTATCCATATTTTTCAATATGCGTTCCCAGTAATTCAGCGATTTTTATATCATCTTCTACAATCATGATTGTATTCATATCTTTCTCTCCTCTAATGGCAGTGTGATTTTTAAAGTTCGTTTGGCTTTTTATATTTAATTTATTTAATAGAGTTGATATATTACATGCATCCTTAAATGCAATTAATATAAAACAAAGCATATATTTGTTGTTTTTTTCAAAAAATTTTAATACTTAGTGCGTTGATATAAGAAACCATAACACAATATTTTAATGACTTTTATCTTCGTGACTTTGGAATAATGTTTAATTTAACATAACTTGCTACTTCATTTCAATTTCACAAAAAAATATATTGTAAGTGCTATATTAATCAGATATTAAAATTGCCAACTATTTTATACAGACTTTACTACTAGCGTTAGTTTATTGGATATTAAGAATTTCAATTATTAAATCCAACTATTTGCTAGACTCATACCAAATATGAATTCTTCTTCATCTAAACTATTAGTTTTTTTGTAGTAAAAAAACTACATCCCATATAGAATGTAGTTTTTCTAGCTGATTTATTTATTTTTCACTTCATTTTTATAAAAAGTAAATAATGGTTCAATGGCTGGACTAGATAAAAGAGGAATTGCCTTCTCAATCAATTCTCTATCCCAATCAAACCAACGCATTTCCATTAGCATATTAATTTCTGTATCAGTGAACCGTTTTTTTATTTCCTTAGCAGGATTACCGCCCACTATTGTATATGGCGGAACATCTTTACATACGACAGATCCTGCCGCAACGATTGCACCTTCACCGATTGTAACGCCAGGCATTATTGTAGCATTCATACCAATCCAGGCATCACTTTTAATGACTGTATCACCCTTCGGTTCATAAGATTGTCCGATTTGCTCAGCGAATGGATACACTGTAATCCATTCAGCGTGATGATTATGATTCCCACCCATTAGAATGACAACTCCACTTGCAATACAAACATAATTTCCAATAATGAGCTTATCAAGATGCCAACCCATCTGTTCAATTGGATTGAAAAGTGTTTGGGACTTAGCATCGCCCCATAAATACCTTACACAACCATCTTCAAAATTTTGATTTCCATAATACCCTGAATAATAGGAGTACTCTCCTACTTCAATGAGTGGATTTGTTACTATATCTTTTAAATACTTTGTTTCAGACCAATGATTAAATAATGGATGCTTCATAACTATATTCCTCGCTTCTAAGTATTGTAGATTTTTGCAATTTTTCTTAGAAGCTTAATACGACAGCGACATTTTTAAACTTTTTCAAACGACGAATCATTATCTTCCAGCCTTTCAGTTATAATGAAAAATCATAACGTAATAAATTACACAAGTCAAATTAACCAAGTTATAATAAATCCGAGAATGCGGACAAGAAAACCATTTTATATTTTTTTTGAAACTCTTTATTTTTTTATTTAAATTACGGTACATGAAATTCACATGACACTTGTGTAGTAATACTTTCTCCTTATCAAGAGGATATAATATTACAGCAGCACTTTTACATAGATGTAGCTTTTGAATAAAGTTTGATTAAATTAACTTAACTTAATAAACCTTGATAAAAGAGCGAATAGAAAAAGCGTGTTTTGAAAAAAAGATTGATCAAAATACGCTTTTTCTATATTCAATTGAATCATCCTTTTATAAAAAAGTTTGATGATTTTTGTGAACCTTACCAATTAAAGCGCCCGACTGTGGTAGATACATTATCCTCAATTACTTCTTGGGGTAGCGTCAGGAAAATGCGGACTTACAACGCTAAGGAAATGTCACTTATTAAAAAAGCCGATTTCCATCTCAAGGAATCGACTTTTTAGTTCATTAAGTAAGAGGTTTGAAAAAATAGCCTGTATATATTTGAACGATGAATAACTTACCTATTTTCTTGTGTTTATTTGCATTACATAAAGAAAATTCAGAAAAACATAACGTATTATTTATCTGTTTGTTTTTGCTTCTTTTTCAAATACTCCGCACGCAATTTTTCAAGTTGCTGCTTTTTATCAAATTTGGCAGGCATCTGTTTTTCATGAAACTTTGCCACAGCTGCCTGACCTTTGTAATCCAATTGATATTTCCCCACTTTGTTCACCTACTTTTCTTGTCTTTAAAGAGAATCTATTCAACAAATATAATATACCTTATTTTACTGAAGTAAACCTTATTAGTCAAAGGAACTTAAAGTAAAAAGCTTGATAATAAGGGGAAAACCAACCTAAAAAGTCGCTTTCCTTAGGTAAGGGAAAGCGACTTTTTGTGTAGTCTTATTCAATTAAATGGCCCGATTGTTGAAGAAAGAGATACTCTGCAAAATAGATCTTTTTATCAAACTTTATTTTAAATCAACAATAGGTAAATTTCTTGGCCATTATTTTGCTTCACATAAAATTCTATACAAAAAAGCAACCTATAAATTTAGGCTGCTTTTTATTCCGTCTTTTATTACTTAGCTAATTCTTTCGTTCCCTGCATTACATCAACGAAAAATCCCCAGTTATTCACAACAGAAGAAATACTAATATGTTCATCTGGAGTGTGAACATTAAAGATATCTGGACCGAATGAAATAGCATCTAACTCAGGCATTTTTTGAACAAATACACTGCACTCAATTCCTGCATGTACTGCGAAGATTTCAGCATCTTTGCTGTATTTTTCTTGATGCACTTTTTCGAATAAATTACGGATAGGCGAATTAGGATTATATGGCCACTCTGGATATTCAGACTCTTTTTCAAATGTTGCCCCTACTAATTCCGCAATATACTTAATTTCATCTACAATATGTTGTTTTAAGCTACTTACAGAACTTCTCACTTCGCTTCGTAATTTAATCTCATCTTGCAGTGTTTGAATAACTCCTAAATTAGTTGAGCTTTCTACAAGACCTTTAATATCCATGCTCATACTTTGTATACCATTTGGAATTAAGAATAATGAAGAAATAAGCTGTTTTTGTGTTTCTTTAGAAAAGACTTTTCCCGCCTTTTCTTCTACTTTTGTAAGTGAAACATGAACATCCGGATCAACAGCACGTAGCTCTTCTTGTAACATACGTGTCCATGATTTTAGTTTTTCTTCTACTTGCTGTACATCTTCTGCACGTAATAAAATTGTAGCTACACTTTCACGCGGAATTGCATTTGTTTTTAAGCCGCCATGAACTTCACTCATATTAAACTGAATGTGAAGTGATAAATCACGTAAAACTCGTCCTAATACTTTATTCGCATTACCGCGTTGTTTATCAATTTCCAAACCAGAATGTCCACCTTTAAGTCCCCCAACATATAGTCGGTATGTGTCCATATCTACTGACGCTTCATCCCAAATCACTGAAATCGTTTCAACTGCTTTCGCACCACCTGCGCTACTCACTAGTAATTTATGATCTTCTTCAGAATCAATATTAATAAATATTTTTCCGTCAAAATGATTTGAATCAACAGCGAATGCACCGCCCATTGTCGTTTCTTCTTCAGTTGTAATAACAACTTCTAAAGCTGGATGCGGGATGTCTGTTGAATCTAATAATGCTAATGCATATGCAACGGCAATACCATTATCAGCACCTAAAGTAGTTTCGTTTGCATATAACATATCTCCAATAATTCTTAATTCAATTGGATCTTTCTCAAAATCATGAACTGTCGCTTGGTTTTTTTCACACACCATATCAGAGTGCCCCTGAATGATAATAGCTGGAACATTCTCATAACCAGAAGTAGCTTCTTTTTTTATAATGACATTTAACGCTTCGTCTTGAATAACTTCTAAATTACGTTCCTTTGCGAAACTCACTAAGTAATCACTAATTTCTTTTTCATTACCTGATCCTCTAGGAATCTTTGAAATTTCTGCAAAATGATAAAATACAGGGTGCTTTGTTAATTGTTCTAAAGTAGAATACATTTTTAAGCTCCTCTCCAATTGACAAAATAATATGTACGTCCTTTATTATTATACCATGATTCATTATTTTACTTTTATTTTAAGATTTCAAAAATTCATTATAACCTATTCATTCTATCCTCATATTTTTTAATTTAGTGTAAATAAGCTATACTCTTACAAGATTGTAAGAGTGCTGTAATCAAAATCGATTTTTCTATAAAAAAAGTAACCGTATACTTTAAATACATAATTTAAAGGAGATAATGAAAATGAAAAAAATTTTATCTGTTATTACACTAAGTTTATTATTTTGCAACTTAACTATCGGGTGTGAAAGAGCTTCTCTAAATAGAATCGGTAAGGATGTATATTACGTACAGATAAAAGGTGAAGGGTTTATTGAAAAGATAGAAGGTAGAAACTTACGGAACTACACATTGCCGGCATATGATGAAGATGGAGTAAGAAAACAAATTACATTTAGAAGTAAAAAACAATCAAACGATCAAAAATTAAATGAAAAGGCATTTTTGTGCATTTATGTAGACCAAGAAAATAAAGATAAAAATGAAATATCATCGATTGAAGTAAAATCCTATGAAGAAATTCAAAAAGCGGATTTACCTTTAAAAGTAAAAGAAAAGTTTAATGCAAAATGAAAAATAAAGGAAAATGCTCTTATGCATTTTCCTTTATTTTTTTCACTCGAGCATATTTCGAACTATTACTATCCATAAGTTTTTCTAAACGATTTATATTTTCTGTTAATGCACCTTTCACAAGAGAGAAATCTGTATTTGATTCTTCTTTTTTAGTTTTAAAAAACGAAGATTTTTGAGCATTTACTTCTGCCATCTCTTCTCCCCCTTTTCAAAAAGATACAACCTTTTATTTATATTATATAGCAAATGCAGACAGAGTGTACACGTATCATTTTCTTTTTAATTCTTCTTCTAACTCTTCTACTTGCTGCAAAGTATCTCCTTTTATTAAAGAGAAATCTGTTGTATCTTCATTATCTTCTTTAAAAAAATCATTGTCATAATCTTTTATCACTACAATCACCTCTACGTGCTAGTGTAGGAATGATTGTCCAATTTTATACAAGCTTGTCTGAATTTGTTCTCCCTTTATGTATAGGTGAAAAGGACAGAAAAAGATTCTGTCCTTATTTACTAAAATAACTATGATGAATTGTTAAATTATATACATTTTCAAAATCTCGATCTTGAAGGTTATTTTTCTTCCCATCAATAACAATGAAAACATCACTAACTATTTTTGCTGGTATAATTCCGACATTTTCTACTTGCACCGCTTTCTGCTCATTCAATTGCTCGATGTGTTCTAATGGAACAATAATACTAAATTGAGAGCGGATACCACGAAAGTTTGTATTTAATTCCTTCACCGCTTCAAATACAACAATTTTCGCACCAATCTTTTCCCCATATGAATCTAAAAATGTGTTTAAGCTTTTTGTATATTCCTCTTCCGTATGCCATTCCATTGTCCCAAAGGCTGTTGGATTCACATTTTGAATAATTGTCGTATATATTTCTCCTCTTGCTTTTGAAGCAATTAATGACCTTTTAATTGATTGGACCGTCTTTCCAATATCGCTGAATTTTGCGCCCCATATTTCTGAAATATTTGGTGTCAAAATGAATGCAATATCAACGAAAATTACCATCGCAGTAAACATTAAAAGATTTTTCCAGAGGGTTAAATCTATTCCTTTTATCGTGAAATAAACTGTGACTGATGTTATGAACAAACCGTACCACGTTTTTCGAATTCGTTGTTTCTTCTCCTCGTACAACTCTTCATTTCTCCAATAAAAGAAAACAAGAACAATAAAGACGATTGCTAAAATAAATAAGCCAATTCGAATGTTAGAGATCGTCAATCACATCACCCTCCATTCCAAAACTACTCACGATACCATTACATGCACAAACAGCTCTCTTTATGACAAAAGACGTGGACAACCTTCTAAAGTTAGCAACATCGCATATACATTAGAAGCAGGCCACGTCTTTTATCCCGCATTAACGGGCAGTAAGCCCCCCCACCTCAAAATTCAGCGAAAGCAAAGACGTTAGGTGAGGGATCAACTGCCCATAAAAGCCCGATTGGTGAAGGCTAATAATCAGTGCGGGATGAACACCCTCCACTGATTAAAGTTTCACTTTATCATGAATCTACATTGTATATGTAGACAAGCATGCGTTTCAAATTTTCATGTTAAAAAGAAATATGTTTCGGAATTTCCCCTTCAGGTACTTCTCCATCCATACTTAAGTAATAATGACGAATCGGACGTAATTTTTCATCTAACTCATAAACAAGCGGAATGCTAGTTGGAATATTTAATGAAACCACACCATCACTTGAAAGGTTGTCTAAGTATTTCACTAGCGAACGAATTGTATTACCGTGCGATGAAATAATTACTTTCTCACCACTTTTTAATGACGGTGCAATTTCTGAATGCCAATAATCAACTACTCTTTTCTCCGTATCCTCTAAACATTCAGTCAATGGGAATTCATCTTTTTTTAACGTTTTATATCTTGGATTGTTCGCCTCATATCGAGGATCATCTTCAGTAAGTGCAGGCGGTCTCACATCTATACTTCTTCTCCAAATATGAACTTGTTCATCTCCATATTTTTTTGCAGTTTCGTCTTTATTCAATCCTTGTAGTGCACCATAGTGGCGTTCATTCAACTTCCATGAGTTATGTATAGGGACCCAAGTGAGATCCATTTCATGCAGTACAATCCATAATGTACGAATTGCTCGTTTTAGTACCGAGGTATACGCAACATCAAATGTATATCCATTCTTTTTTAATATTGTTCCTGCTTCTCTCGCTTCACTTAATCCATTCTTTGATAAATCCACATCTGTCCATCCTGTAAATCGATTTTCAAGATTCCACAAACTTTGTCCGTGACGAATGAGTACAAGTTTTATCATTATAATTCCCCTCTCGGAAATATGAATTTTAAAATTTCAATACGTACACATATAAAGTTTTTGGCAATGTGAATTTTTTATCCATAGTTGCCAAATATACAGATAAAAATTTATGATTTTCCAAACTACAAAACAAGATACTGTTTCTATCTTTTATTCTACTCGTATTTCACGCTTAGACGTCCATGCATCAAATCCTGAACGGCTATTTGCCATTTCATTCATAACTTGATGCCAATTTTCTTCACATGATTCGCCAAACTGTGAGAAAATAGCTCCCATTTGTTCTCTTTGAACATCGCTCAGTTTTTTCTCTAAGTCTGTTCCTTCTTCTGTTAAAGACAGCTGTTTCACACGACGATCATGTGCAGCTTCATTACTCTCAATAAGTCCTTTATCTAACAGTTGGCGCAACGGTCCGTGAAGAGCTTGTTTACTTATTTCTAAAAGTGATAGCAGTTCATTTACACTAAGCCCTGGAAAACGAGCGATAAAAAACAGAATTCTATGATGTACACGCTGTATACTATACTCTTTTATTATTTCATCTGGTTTTTCTGTAAAAGTTTTATATGCAAAGTAAAATAATGCTAATGCCTCATTCATTTGCTCTTCTTTATGTTGTGTCATCTACTTTCCCCCTGTATGTAAATTATACCACAACTCAATTATGAATAATTAAGTTGGTATATTGAGCCTAATTTCTTCATTCTAAAACCAACAAATTTCAACTATTATATTTTTTGAAGGTTGTTTAATTCGTAAACCATACCTTCAAATAAAGTATCCAAATTATTTTTTAAAGAATTCTTAAGGAAATAGGTTAAATTCAAATAATAAATATTGTAAAATTTATTTATTAATATTTTTTTGAAAAACTCAATTGTGATTGGAGTGTTATTGTATGCAAACAAAAAAAGTTTATCTTTATGTATTTAATACGATGTCAGACTGGGAATATGGACATTTAATTGCAGAACTAAACTCAGGAAGATATTTCAAAAAAGAGTTAGCCCCTTTAAAGGTAGTTACAGTAGGAGCTAATAATGAAATTATTACTACGATGGGAGGACTGAGCATAAAGCCAGATATTTCCCTGGATGAATGTACTCTTGAGAGTAACGATCTTTTAGTTTTACCTGGAGGGACTACTTGGGGGGAAAGCATTCATCACCCTATCTTAAAAAAAATTGGTGAAGCGTTAAAAATCGGCACTATTGTTGCTGCCATTTGTGGTGCAACTGAGGGGTTAGCGAATTTTGGATACCTAGATTCTAGAAAACATACAAGCAATGATTTAGAATATATTAAAATGGTTTGTCCTAATTATAAAGGAGAACAACTTTATAAGATGGAACCTGCAGTATGTGATGAAAATTTGATTACTGCATCAGGAGTAGCTCCTCTGGAATTTGCAATGGAAGTATTGAAAAAAATTGATGTATTTGCACCAGATACGTTACATTCATGGTATAACCTAAATAAGACTTATAAGCCTGAATACTTCTTCCAGTTAATGAATTCAATTACTAGATAAGCTGAAAAAATTAAATTAGCAGTTTTATATTATATAAAAAACTTAAAAAGCACCCCTAAAGTCGTTATAAATACAACCGATGACGGTTGTAAAACAAAAAATAAAAGGGATGATACATATTTATCTTGTATCATCCCTTTTATTTTTCATAACATTAATATCACCATATTATTTTAATTATTCATCTCCAGCAAGAGTTAACTGCCAAGACACACCATACTTATCATTTAACCAGCCAAACTTTTTACTAAACGGATATGAACCTAAAGGCATAAGAACTTTTCCATCTTGTGCTAGTTTATTAAAAACTGTTTCGATTTCCTCTTCCGTATCACAAGTTACATAAAGAGACATAGCTGGAGTGAATGTAAAATCATGCTTTACATAACTATCAATACACATGAACTCTTGTCCATTTAGCGTAAAAGTTGCATGAATTACAGTTCCCTCTTTACCTGGTCCATTCTCATCATAACGAGAGATACTTACAATTTCTGATTGATTAAATAGCGATGTGTAAAAATTCATCGCTTCCTCAGCTTTGCCCTCAAACATTAAAAACGTAGTGATTTTTTGATTTGTGTTACCCATTTAGAGACATCCCCTTGTTATGTATTTATGCAAAACATACATCGGACAATGAAACCGAACGTATATTCTTATAAGTGTATTGTCTATAAAAACGATGAGTTTGTCAATTATCTATGTTTTATTTCTTCTTAAATAATGCTGTCCAAAGAAATGATTCTCCAAACATATTATTTGGTTGTTCAATTTGCTTCATAAATCGAACTTATCGTGTATATACTAATTTCAAAATAAAGAACAAAAAAGAGCCACGATTTTTCGCGACTCTTTTTTGTCTATCTAATAAATAAAATGATTTACAATCATATCTGAAATTTTATCGGTGATTGTTATTATTTATCAACTTATCGACAAATAATAACAACCCTCTTTATCCCGATTACTATTTTAAGATTTAACGGCCACGTCTTTGCTGACCTTGTTTTGCACTACTTTTCTTATTACTTGGCTTATTAAATGATCGATTGTTATCATTTCTAGAACTATTTCTTGAATCGTTTCTTGGTCCACCTTTTGAACCACTTCTTGAACCTTCACGGCTATCTCTTTGACGATATTGACCTGATTTCTTTGGAGCCGGCTTTTGTACCGGTTTTCCATTTTCATCTACATTTTTTATCATCGGTTGTTCGATTATTTCTCTTTGTATTGGTGCACCAAGCGTTTTTTCAATTTCTTCTAAATGTTTTTCATCTTTCGCTGCAACGAACGTAATTGCAAGACCTGATCCACCTGCACGTCCTGTTCGGCCAATGCGGTGAATATAACTTTCTACATCTTCAGGGATATCAAAGTTAAATACGTGCGTTACACCATCTACATCAAGTCCACGAGCTGCTACATCCGTTGCGATTAAGTACTGAATTTTAGCTTCGCGGAAACTCTTCATAACTCTTTCACGTTTCGCTTGAGGTATATCACCATGAAGTTCAGCACAATTATAACCAAGTCCCTTTAAATTGTCATAAAGCTTACTTGCTCTAACCTTTGTACGACAGAAAATAACTGCTAAAAATGGCTGATCACGATCCATAACAAAACGAAGTGCATCTGGCTTTGCACGATCTGTCGTCTCAATGACACGCTGCTCAATTGTATCTACCGTTACTTCTTCACTTTGTACTTGAATCATTTGTGGCTCTTCCATATAACGTTTCGCCAATTTTTTAATATCTTTTGGCATCGTTGCTGAGAATAACATCGTTTGTTTACTATCAGGTGTCTCATCTAAAATATCTTCAATATCATATAAGAATCCGAAATAAAGCATTTGATCTGCTTCATCTAGTACAATCGTTGAGAGATTACTTAAATCAATTGTTTCACGTCGTATATGATCTAATAATCGTCCTGGTGTCGCTACAACAATATGTGTATTACCTTTTAATTTTCTCAATTGTTGTGCTACATCTTGTCCGCCATATATCGCTAGTACATTAATATCTTCTCTTTGAACAAGCATTTTTTTAATTTCAGTTGTAATTTGCAGTGCTAGTTCCCTTGTTGGTGCAACAATTAAAGCCTGAACATCACTAGACTCTGGATCGATTTTTTCTAAAATCGGTAACACGAATGCTAACGTTTTACCCGTTCCTGTTTTCGCCTGCCCAATAATATCTTTACCTGACATAATAACAGGAATTGCCTTCTCCTGAATCGGTGTTGCTTCTGTAATTCCATTTTCACGTAATGTATGATTAAAAGTTTCACTAATTCCTAATTCTAAAAAGTTTTTCAAATAGACCACTTCTTTTCCTTATTTTTCACATTAGCTTTCATTGTACCATTTGTTTCGCCAAATATGAAAAATAAAAAAATTCTTATCTTCTTTTTTTATATTCATCCTGTACTAGATGAACAAATTCTTTTTGTTTTTTCTCGGATTTTATTAATGCTTCTATATTTGCAGAAGTCAAAATATACTTTTTAATTTTTCTATTACTCCAAATTAAACTTGTATACTTCGGATCTTCGTGTAACCTTCGAAACCACTCTAATTCACTTAATTTTGCGATATAATGTTTTAATTTCATGTCATTTCGAGGATAAAATAAAATAACATCTGCTATTATATCAAATAATGAGCCCAAATTATTCCCTCCTATAACTTCTTTAATGAAGATATTAACGTAATTTTTAAAATCATTGTTTCACCAATTCAAAATAAATTACACCAATATGTACATCAAGGAACTAAGTTCTACAATTTAATATGTAATACGAAAGCATTATATAACCTTCATTTTGATTTAGCATATGAGCTTATCTTTCAGAAAGATGGTTTGCAATATAAAATGGAAAAATCCTAATAGTGCATTAGAGATATTTATTATTTTTCATTATAATTTTTATAGCCTTACCATATCAATTTGGGAATTTTGTGCGTTTAGAAAACCATTTAGATACATTTAGCCATATATTGTACGCCAATAATATAGTAGTAAGAACTTTACAAATGAAGGATATAGAAAGAGTAAGGGGGCATGGTTAATTACTCATGAAGGTATAGTGCGTTAGATGAATAAATAGGCTTCATTTGCAACAACATAGTATGTTTTCCCTTTACTGCTGTGTGCTTTGTACTGTGGCGAACCATTGACACTCACTTTTGCATCAATCATAAATCCCTGCATCTACAGAACCAGCTCCATCTTTATATTTCCAAGATGGAGCATCCTAGAAACGTAGATCGTCCACTTTGAAAACAATACGTTTTCAAGGTGGACAAATAAACTGTGCTTTTCTTATCGAGTAGCAACAGATACTTCTGAAAGAAATAGACTACATCGTAATAGGGGTTATATTCACAGCTGTAATTTTACAAGTTGAAATTGCAAACCTAACGGTTGTAGTTGGATTTATAGGTAATGTCCCTAGTACTATCCCAAGTCCTGTTTGTTCCACGCTAAAATCTGCTGCAATAGAACCATTACTTGCTAAAAGACTTACCGTAGATCCGATAAACGCATCCAGTAATTGTCTAATTGGTCGTTCGCGACATTCACACTCGCATCCTACATCGGTAGGTGGAAGTAATGTAATAGGTGGTCCTGGTGGTAAAAAACCTACCCCTGTTACATCAGATATATTGACCACAAAGGTTGTGGTGCCATCTGTAACTGTAACTAAAAAATCATTCACAGAAGTGATAGTAAATAGAAAGAAAAGCGGGGGCGTGTTGGGTGTGTCTGCAATAGTGCCAAGAATAACAGTTTCTCCAATAAGTTGTTGTAAAACGCTTTGCATAGGTAAAACACAGCAATCACAAAGACAACCTTCTGTTCCTCCTGTTGGGCCTGTTTCTCCTGTTGGACCCGTTACTCCCGTTGGACCCGTTACTCCTGTTG
>NZ_NADT01000019.1:155015-191265 GCF_003264205.1 Bacillus sp. SRB_8
CTCCTGTTGGACCCGTTACTCCCGTTGGGCCTGTCCCTCCTGTTGGACCTGTGGGTAAAGTAAATGGTGGGATTGGGGGAAGTGTAGGGCCAATTAAATTTGGATTTAATACATTAGCTTGAAGTATCCCATTTATCTTTTGTATTTCATTTTTATCAAACACATAACTACCTCCTATGAGTGTACTATACTGTAGTAATACAGTTACAAATACATAAACTTCATTGATCGTAATATAATATGTTTTCCCTATACTATTGTGCACCTTAAATTGTACTGACCCTTCCATATTTAACTCCCTAAAAATTGTAAATACCTCACCTACATCTACAAAACCATCCACGTCTTTATCCTGCCAAGATCGAGCATCATAGAAACGTAGAATGTTAACTTTAGAAACAACACGCTTTCCTACAATAGAAGAATCTACTGTACTTTTCTTACTAAACTTCACATAGGATGGATTGTTCTTAATCCATTGCTCTCCACCAAGGTTTAACCAACCAGGCTTTTCGCCCCATTCAACCATACGCTTCTGATTTATTTAGTTGACGAATCTTAGAATAGCTTGTGTCTGGTCCTTTACATAAATTAACGTTGTAGCCTTCAATATAAGCTATACCATCGGTTACTTCTGTTGGTTTAGGTGGCTTTCAGGTACAGAAACATCCACACTAGAATTATTGTATGCGCGTTGTACATCAGCACGGGATTGAGCTCCTGATCCCCCATGAGATTTTAAATAATCAAGTTGATCTTCATGATCTGTACCGCCAAGATATTTAATCACATCGTAGTGAATCCACAATCCTTTTCCTACAGATAACTTGTTATCTTTTAAGATTTCCGCTAAAAGTTTTACGTATTTTTCATATGAACGCTCGAGCTTTGTATGGTCTGCTATTTCACATAACTCTACATGTACAAATCGTTTATTAGCAGCAGGTCCACCGCCATATGCAATGTATTTTATATTAGCGATTTGGATTGTTTCATCTCAATCAACAGCATATTGAACAAATGCGTTTCTTCATGTACGAGATTCATATTTTTGAATATTTCAGAAGTCGCTGTACTATGAGCTACTACGCCCTCATAAACACCTACGCCAAAACGATATGATTGTTTTGGTAAATTAGGGATAAAAAACGTTCTATCAGCAAAAATACTTGTAGCAAATGAACCAGCAAGTACTAGAATCATAAGGAACGAGGTAATTAGCTATATTAAAACCAGCTAAAATTGGAATGAATGTAAGTGATTGATTATTTATATCCTTAATTCCTTTCAATATTATTGTTGTATTCGGATTCATATACGCTATAAACAATCTAATAATTATTGTCAAGATAGCTGGTATTAAGAAATCAAAAGTTTTTTCTGCCTTCGTTGCAGAACGCAAATAATTCATTGAAACCTCTATCGGAAACTTATTTGCTTTCCAAAACAGATTTTCTCTTCATCCATCTCCATATTCGTATCCGCTTAACAAGCATTGTTTTATTTTGAACAGGTATTCGCTTATAAATATCGAAATATACAATAAGAAAAAACAATAAAATTGATTATTCTTTCGCTTCTTTGTCCATCCTTTTAAAAAATCTATTTTTTGGAAAAGGAGTGTTTATATGGAGAAACAGACACTTTGGAAAAAATTCAAAAAAAGCTCAGCAAACCTCGGGAAATCAAGCGTATATGAAAGTATTATTTTATACTACACAATGAGAAAAAAAGGGTTACCTACTAAAGCGAAATTCATAATATTAGCTGCTTTATCTTATTACGTATTAGCAATCGACTTCATTCCAGATATAGCTGCTATTATTGGGATCGGCTTATTAGATGATGTTTTAGCAATCGCTATAGCGCATAAATTTGTAATGCGCCATGCTGATGCTGAAATTAGAGAAAAGAGTAAAATAAAAATGGAATCATTATTTACTTCAGCACACATTTAACGAAGAAAGATAGGCTCTTACTTGTCTTTTCTCACTGCCTAACCATCATCTATAGCTTTTAAACAAATGATTTGAACAGTGTTAATACAGAAAAAAGAACTAAAATAATCTTTTAGTTCTTTTTTGTCAACTCAATTTATTTTTGAACAATAGTTAAAAGAGCCTATTTTAATTTACCAACTAAAACAGGCTCTTTACTAATTTAAATTTACAAGATCATCATCATTTTACGCTATACTTTGCTACTTCAACAACATTTCTCTTTCATCGCTTTCATCATAGACATAGTAGTCTTCATCATTTCATCACATTCATTCATTTTCACCATCATTGCCTTATCCATTTCTACATCCATTTGCATCATGTTATTCATCATCATTTTCATACACTTCATTTCACACATCATTTTTTCCATAGACATCATCATGTTTGTTGTTTCTACCATCATAGTTTTTTCCATATTAACATCCCCCTAGAATTTTTATGTTACAAGTATAAAAATTCCTTTTCGTTTTTCTAAAACCTTCTTAGTTTACCTCATACAAATATTTATCAATATATTTCCCTCTCAATTCGTCATTGATTAACTTTATTTATTGTCACGCTGAAACGTAAATATAATAAAAAGCATCTTATTATAGATGCTTCCTTGTCTAACAATTAAATTATTAACACTATGAAACTCCATTTGTTTCGTAAACATAGGGTAAATCTATTATTTTTATAAAATTCATAAATCCAACTATAACGTATTATAGTTTCATTCATATACTGTAGTAGATCACTAGAAAGGAGGCGTATATATGGAAAGTTGTATTGTGTTCGTAAACGGCCAACCTTTTTTAGTACTCACAGTTGCTGGCATCGAAATTGCTAGATTGGAAATTACTCTTCAAGTAGCACTAGCTTTGAGAGTTCTCGGTATTCCAATCTGTGGGTAATTCATTTAAGTAAGTTTAAAAGAGAGCTTTCGCTCTCTTTTAAACTCTTGTCAAAAAATGCACTTCTATACACTTAGCAAGTGTGACTCATAGCCTTGTAGAAATTATATAATAAATATACAAGCATTTACGTTAAAAGAACTTTCTTTAACACACACATCTGCAAACAATTTAACATCCTCTTCATATCACGTTCTTTGTAATGATTCAGGCATGCAATTTGGATCCAGTTATTCTTTTGTAAATACGCTGATTCATAATGAACAATATATCCTTGTAACGCTAACGCATCACCTAGCGCCTTAGAAGACTGATCTTCATTTAATTGAATGGTAACTATAATTGGCGCGGCATGTTCTTTAGGTGAAACAAGATTTAAACCCATGTTAGTAATAGCTTGTTCAATATATGTATACGTCTCTTTTATTTTTTCAAATGCCTCTTCATCTTCAAGTCGCTTCAATGCTTCTTGCAATGCATAAATTAAATTCCATGAATGGGAGTATGGGATACTTTCATTTTCTTCGTACATACCAATGTCCATATAAGCAGGTACTGCCTCGTTTACTTTTACAATGTGGTTATGAAAAACGAAAGATAATCCTGTATATGATTTAATCGCTTTTCCGCTTACACCACTTGCAAAATATACATCCTTCAAATTTATTGGTATTGCTCCAATTGAGCTTATACAATCTACACATAGTTTCATTTGATACTTTTTACAAAGAATGTTTAGTTCTTCTAAATTATTTAACATTCCAGTTGATGTTTCATGGTGAACAAACCAAAGCCATTCATAATTTCCAGTTGCCATTATTTTTTCTAATTCTGTATAAAGAAACGGCTCTGCCATTTTTTTTTTATGCGTATCATAATGTAATTGCGCACGTGTTGCATGTCCCACTAACCTATTTCCAAATTCCCCATTTGTTAAAACTAGTCCTTTCCCTTTTAAAGAATTCAACTGTAAAGCAATGGCATCATTCGCTAACGTCCCTGTTCCTAACATTATTTGCACACGTTTTGCTTTTGTCATTTGCAGTAAACGTTTTTTTACATTTTCCATTGTCACTTGAAATGACTTAGAACGATGCGAAATAGGCTTAGTAGAAAATGCCTTTCGAACATTTTCTTCAATATCCACTGGACCAGGTAAAAACGTATATTCTTTCGTCATAATACCCCCAACACTCGACGCTTCAAACATAGCTGGGGTAACATACATTGGCTGGAAGGCTGCTTCTTCAGTACCAACTAACGTATGGAAAGATTTGAATCCCATTTGCTCATATAAAGGTAGTTCACGTGTTGTAGCAGAAATGAGTGCCAATTCATATCCATTTAGAAGCAAATAACGATGTAAAAAGCGAATTAAACCTAACAATGCTCTTCCATTTCGATATTCACGTTCTACTGAAAGTAAACGAATTTCATATACATTTTCTCCATGTTCTTGCAAATAAAAATCTAGATTTGGAATTTTATAATCTAACGAGAATGGTCGTTTTCCTCGCAATGCAACCATACCTACTAACTTATCGTCATCTAAACAAATTAAATATGTATTTTCTTCATGGAAACGATCTATACGAACACGATCTTTCGTTTCTTCATGTTGCGGAATTTCTTCTACAAATGTTTTATAATTCAATTTATGTATACTTTCAAATTCCAAAGCTTGATTAGCAACTTTATAAATTAACCCCATGTTGTATCTCCTTTATGTATTTAATAAAAATTATAAGTGGAGATTAACTCCACTTATTAAAAGTTCATTTCATTCTCGATTTACATATAAAATAAGTACAATGATAAGTGCACTTAAAATAGTCGTAACAATAGAGTAAGAATACAAAATCATGCAAACTGGTAAACAAGCGATTGTAATTAGTCCGGGCTTAGTAAATCCTTTAAAGATTAAATAAAATATAATGAAAACAGCAATAAGAGTAAGCGCTATCAAATAATCAAATGCAATTAAACCTCCAATAAATGTTGAAATGCCTTTTCCGCCCTTGCCTTTAAATAAAATTGGGTAAATATGTCCAAGTATAACAGCCAGTAAAGCTAACATTACAAATGTAGAATCTTCGAAAAGGTATTTTGCAATAGAAACTACGATTGCCCCTTTGATCGCATCACCTAAAAATGTAGCGACGAAAGACCCTTTTCCATATACGCGCCCCATATTTCTTGCGCCAGGATTACCACTTCCTTCTTCACGAATATCAACATTATGTTTCCATTTCGTTACTATATAAGCGGTCAATATGTTTCCAAATAAATAAGAAGCCACCAAATACAAAAATTGCATACTATTAATCATGTAATCATTCACTTTCTACATGGGAGTACTTATACAATATTCAATGACTATGTATATTGTACTTTTTCTTGCTTTACATCCCTTTGTATATTTTAACATCATATTTTTACAAATCATACAAAAATTCTCATACTTCTATTTTATAAAATATACACCCTTCATTAAATGATATGTTCCTTTCACTGCCATTTCTGATGGTGATACGAATATAACTTCTCCCATACTTTTCTCACAGCATTTCTTAAATTCAGCATATATTTCAGGTACTGAACACAATATACTACCATTAACTGCAATTAAAGGTGATAAATCAAACTTCATCTTGTTGTAAATATTCACCGTAATTATCGTTAATTCCTTAGCCGCTTGCAGAATAATTTTATGTGCATCATCATTCCCATTCCTCGCTTCCTCTATAATTAATGGTGCAATTGCTGCAACTTTATCTTTTGAAGAACTATATACTAGTCTTTTTATATGAGATGATGTTAAAAGTCGAAACTCGTCTTGAATCCTTAAGCTTAATGGACAAAGTCTAACTCCTTGATCAAATTGATTTGCCATTCTCTTTAAACCTTGTAACGCAATCCAATAACCGCTTCCCTCATCCCCTAAAATATGTCCCCATCCACCGCTATACTCGTATACTTCGTCTTTCTTTCCTATACAAATTGCACCTGTACCACCTATAGTTAATATTCCATTCTTACCTTTTAAAGCAGCTGCATGTGCAATCATTGCGTCATTAAAAACTTCAATTTTCGTTTCATATTTCTTTATTAATCGTAATGTTAATTCATTTGTATTCGCTCCACTTATACCCGCTAATCCTAAACAAATACAAACGCAGTGCCCATCTATTAAAGCTTTCTTGCATTGATCGATCGCCTCCATAATATGCGAAACTGCTTTTTCATAATCTATTAATATATTTCCAAACCCACTCGTACCTCTTACAACTTCGTTTCCGTCTTGATCAAATGCAATTGCTTCTGTCTTCGTGCCCCCACCATCTACTCCAATCATATACTTCATATGTTCGCCTCATTTTCATCATCTTATTGGAGGGAATGTTATATTCCCTAAAACTACAGATTGCTTTGCACCTGTTGCGCTTGGCACATTACTCGGATTACGATGATGCGTTTCGTTTGCTAATATCGCAAAGGCGATTGCTTCTTTCGCCTCTGAAGAATAGCCTATATCTTCTTGAATGAATATCGCGCACTTTTCTTCCTTCAATCCATTTCGTATCATTTCAACAAGTGTACGATTATAACTGCCCCCACCACCTAAAATTACTTCATCGATTTCATAATACGGCAGAATAAACTCCTTATAATGATGAACAATTGAACTTGCTGTAAACATCGTGACAGTCGTCAAAAGATTTTCTTTACCATGCTTTTCAAACCGCTTCAATAATTCACTTACAAACTCTTCTCCAAACTGTTCTCTACCAGTTGATTTCGGTGGATTCATTTTCAAAAATGGATAGTTCATACAATATGTCAAAATTTCATCTACAACTACTCCTTGTTTTGCAATCCTACCATTTTGATCATATGGCAACTGAAATAATCTTTGACATACATCATCGATTACCATATTTCCTGGGCCAGTATCAAAAGCAATAACGCTCTTATCACTTAGATGACTTGGTATTACTGTAACATTACCGATTCCGCCAATATTTTGTAGTAATCTATTTTTAGTTTGATGACGATACAAAATGACCTCTGAATATGGCACAAGTGGTGCACCTTGTCCCCCTGCTGCCATATCCATCGTTCGAAAATTAGAGATAACCGTAGTGTTCGTTTCATATGCTATAACTGCTGGCTCTCCAATTTGTAATGTTGAGGGAATCATATTAGCATCTTGCTTTGGCTGATGATAAATCGTTTGTCCGTGAGAACCTATTAAATCTAATTTTTCCAATGAAATATTTGACTCTTTACAAACTTCCTTTACAGCGTTGGCAAAACATAAACCAAGCTTAAAGTTCAAACTGCATATCAATTGAACATTAGATGTATCAATTGATACAGCCTGCAGTATCTCATTTTTTATATCCTTACAAAATGGAACAGTAGTAAAATGAATGAGTTCGACTTTAGAATCTACACCGTTTCCTTCTACATGAACGAGCGCTACATCTATTCCGTCTAACGATGTACCGGACATTATCCCTGCAATATACATAATATGCATGCCCCCTATTCACTAAAAAACAATTATGTAAGTAAACAACGTACAACCTACAGAAAACAATATAAATCTAAAAAACAACTGTGCTTTCGATGCAAACGATCCATCAATGAAAGAAACAACTACCGTAAGCAAAATACTTGCCGCAAAGCTTGTAACGAGCCATATACTATGCATTTGTGATAGATTTAGCATTCTTAATAAAGGTACGAAAAGTAAATTTGCACATATCACTCCAAATAACAATAAAAATACACCTTTATAGCTAAATTTTATATTCATTCTATTTCACCCTCTCTGGACTTAATGTGAAAGAAGTGATAGACAAAATGCCTATCACTCAAAAATAAAATATAAAACTTACGGATTAACAGATTCCCCATCACCATTTTTCTCAATTTCAAGCATGTTTTTGTCGTACATTTTAAAGAATGGTAGGTAAATAAGGAATGATATTGCTATATTTATAAAAACTAATACTACTGCACGCCAATCTCCACCTGTGGCTAAATACGCGCCAATTGGAGCTGGTAATGTCCATGGAGGCATTATATGTGTTGGTGTAACAAACCCCATCGCAGTTGCTGAATATGCAACAGTTGCTGTTACGAGTGGTGTAATGATAAACGGGATAATTAAAATTGGATTTAGTACAATCGGTAATCCGAAAATAACAGGTTCATTAATATTAAAAATACCAGGAACAATACAAGTTCTTGATAATGCTTTCGAATATTTTGATCGACCAAATACAATCATAGCTAATACAAGCCCTAACGTCGCACCAGAACCACCAATCCATATAAACCATTGGTATAATGGTTCTGGTGAAATGAATGGCAACTGATTTGCTCCACTAGCAACTGCTTCACCATTTTTCCCTAAATATACTTCCCATAATGGCCGGGCAACAGTTCCAACAACCGACACACCATGGATTCCGAATGACCAAAAAAATGTAATTAAAAATACTGGAATGATTACACCAAAATAACTATCACCAGCTTTTACTAACGGTGCCGCTAATTTATCAACTACATGATGTAAATCAATACTAAAAACGACAGTTACTAAACTCATTAAAATAATTACGAATGCAGCAGGTATAAGTGCTTCAAACGAACGTGAAACAGACGGCGGTACTTGTTCTGGCATTTTAATCATTACATTTTTCGTCTTACAAAATCTTAAAATCTCTACTGATAAAATAGATACGATCATCGTTACGAATAATCCATGCCCCCCGAGATTTGTCATCGGAAGCATAAATCCTTTTTTATCGATTAATTCGGGCGTCAATGTTAAAAGTAGTGAGCATACTGCTAACTGTGCCCCTGATAAAGCATCTAACTTATAACTTTTTGCTAAATTGTATCCTATACCAAATGCTATATATAAAGACATAATAAACATCGTTAAACGATATGGTATTAATATACTTGTTTGATTTTTCAATGCCCAAACTGATATGAAACTATCTTTCGGTAATGGTGGAAATGCTACTATTAAAAAGAAACTCCCTACGATAATAAATGGTAACGCCGAAATAACTCCATCACGGATTGCTTGTAAATGCCTCTGTTCAGAAAGCCTTGCCATCGGTCCAGATAAGTTTTTATCAAGAAACGTGACAAACTTATTCATAACGCTTCCCCCTAACTAATTAATTCATTTACAGTTTTTAATAAAGTCGGTCCACCAAGCGGCGTGTATGCTTGCGGCGGAATAATACCGCACGGAATAGATTCTTGTTCTGTAAGTTTTTTTACAGCGTCAAATCGATGTCTAACTTGAGGTGCAACCATTACAACATCCCAACCATTCTTTACTTCTTCCTCCACCTCACTTGTTCCAATAGCATGCACTTCCATGTTCATACCTTTTTTCTCTGCTTCTTTTTTTAAAGCGTTTACAACAATTGCGCTGGACATTCCTCCAGAACAAACGAATAAAACTTTCATTATTGAATCCTCCTATACTTATAAATTGTTTCTTTCAAATGAAAGAAAGTTTCACTTTACTAACAAGCATATGAAGAAATGAAACGATTTAGTTATACTGAAAGTAAATTTCACTAAAAATATTTTTCCTATTAAATTAATGTTTCAATATTTATTTTTCTCAATTGCAGGGCCAACCTAACATCATATATTATTTTAAATAATCGTATAATAGGGAGGCGTATAAATGATTATGAAACGTTTAGTAATGATGTGCTGTATCGTCATATTGTTTACTCCTTTCTCTTTCATTTCCCCTCACTCTACTTATGCTGAAGTAAATACTACTTACAAAAAACATGAATTACGCGCTGTATGGCTAGCATCTGTTCTCAATATTGATTGGCCTTCAAAAACTGGCTTACCTATTGAAAAGCAGAAACAAGAATTTATAAGACTATTAGACGATGTAAAAAACACTGGTATGAATGCAGTCGTTGTACAAATTAAACCGACTGCTGATGCTTTCTATCCTTCAAATTACGGTCCTTGGTCTGAATACATTACGGGTACACAAGGAAAAGACCCTGGATACGACCCGCTCGCATTTATGATTGAAGAAGCACATAAAAGAAATATAGAATTCCACGCATGGATTAATCCATACCGAATAACGATGAATCACACTGATATAAATCGATTATCAAATAATCACCCTGCAAGACAACATCCCGATTGGGTTGTACCTTACGGCGGGAAGCTATATTACAACCCTGGTATTCCAGATGTGAAAAACTTTATAACGGAAGGCGCTTTAGAAATCGTAAAAAATTATGATGTTGATGCAATTCATATGGACGATTATTTTTATCCTTATAAAGTAGTTGGCGAAGAATTTCCTGATCAAAAAACATTTGAATCATATAATAATGAGAATTTTTCAACTATCGAAGATTGGCGTCGCAATAATGTAAATGAACTCGTAAAAGGTTTAAATACTGCTATAAAACAAGAAAAATCATACGTAAAATTTGGCATTAGTCCATTTGGCGTATGGCGAAATATAGCTGACGATCCAACTGGCTCTAATACAACCGCAGGTCAAAGAAACTACGATGACCTTTATGCTGACACACGTGAGTGGATACAAAAAGGGTACATTGACTACATTACACCTCAAATATATTGGAATATAGGTTTCACACCTGCTGCATATGATATATTAGTAGATTGGTGGGTAAAAGAATCAAATAACAAACCGATTCACCTATACATCGGTCAAGCGGCCTATAAAATTAATAACAACTCTGTCCCTGCTTGGTCTGATCCTGAAGAATATCCAAAACAAATCGCATTAAATCGTCAATACCCTGAAATAAAAGGAAGTATGCATTTTAGCTTAAAAGATATTAATAACAATCCACTTGGAATTAAAGATAGACTCTCAAAAGACATATATAAACACCCTGCATTAATTCCACCTATGCCTTGGCTTGATCATGATCCACCAAAACAACCTACTTTAAAAGGTGCCATTCCAAGAGATGAAGGTATTGCTGTAGGAATAATTGACAATAGAGATAATGACTCTTCTTATTACGCCATTTACCGTGTGAATGGAAAAAATGAAGTGGATATACAAAACCCAAAACATTTACTTACTACTGTAAGAAAAACAAAACTTGGAGAAATTTACATAGATAAAACGGCTATTTCTGGAGAAACGTATACGTATGTGGTAACTGCAGTTGATCGATTGCATAATGAAAGCATTCCTTCTAGTTTTACTACCGTTAAGGCAAAATAAAATCTCAAAAAAAAACGCCTTAAAGCTGAGAAATACTTAGCTTTTAAGGCGCCTTTTTTATTTATTCTTAAACTTCTCAGTCGCTGCTCTCATCTTCACATTCAAATCATGATCAATGGAGTCGCGAATATCACGCTCTACTACTTCCATTTCTTTTTGGAAATTTTGCAAGTAGACTTTTAACTCTTCTTCTTTTTCTGGTCGTTGTGATGGAGGTAATTGCACCACTAAAGATAACATCGCAGTTAAATCTTTCATTAAAAACGTTTCAAGTTTATGTTGTTGTTCAAACATACGCTGCTCTTGATAGTACGGCAATGCATTTAATACTGAAATTGTAATGTCATCAACCGTTCTTTGTAGTGAAGGATTAATCGAGCGTTTATATGCTTGAATTGTATTTAATGCATCTGGATATCGATCATAGAAATACAATTTATAAAACGATAAGTCTGTCGGTTTTACAGTTTGCTGCGTTTCTTGTCTTAAGAAATCTTTCACTTTCATCGCGGCCACATCGATATCTTCATTTGTAAGCTTTTTCGTTGTTTTTGCCATTACATGCACTTTTTTTTGTTTTTCTTTCGGTAACATTGAAAATACTTGTTCTCTCGTACGTTGACCTGATGTACAGAAAAGAGTATTCAATGTATGTTGTTCTTTCTTTCCTTCCGTACGAATCCAGCGATAAAAGAGTGGATGTTGCGTAAACTCTTGTAAAAACGGTGTCGATTTGTTTGATAATTTCTCAATGGAATCTTGTGCTCTCTTATATGGTTTCGTCCATGAAAAATAAAGTTTACGTCCGAAGTATACAACTAAAACAACGACAGTAAATGCGATTATAAGTAATGATCCTAATAGTAATAATACCCCTTGAATGAAACTCATTTTTTCACCTCCTCTAAAAGTCTGTTATTTCCTTGGACGCTGAATGAGTTTCTGCTTCATCTCATCATTAAATGTATCTAGTTCAATTACAAATTTCTTACTAGACTCAATAATACGTTCTGACGATTTCTCAGATGCTTCAATAGCGGCAAATACATTTTGGAATGATTCACGTAATTTATCCATGCTAATTGCAGGATTTTCAAGGAGTTTTGTTGTTTCTTCTGTATTTTGTTTTAATGCTTGTGAATTGCTTAATACCATTGATTCAATCGCTTCATTTGTCGCATTAACAGCATCAATTGTTTTACGTTGATTTGTTAATGCAAGCTGTATTGCAGCGGAAACCGTTACAACGTTTTGCGTCATCGTAATTGCATTACGAATTGCCTCTGATAGCTTTTCATTATTTTTCTTAATGATGTCTACAGATGCGATAGATTGTAATAATACACTTTTTGCTTGTTGCATATTACGAGTACGCACAAGTATCTTTTCTAATGCATCATTTATTAACGGAATATCCCTTTGACGTTCTGGATTTTGTTTCTCAGCTTCAAGCATACCAGCAAGTTTTCTTCCTAAGTATACTTGTTTATCAAGAGCGTGAATTTTATCGTGTGATTGCTCTTTTAACATTTCAAGACCAACCGTATCCTCTTGCAAGTTATCACGGCCAATGAGAAGTGATCTTATAATCTCCTCGATTTGCTTATCTATAGATTGATATTTATGCACGTAATTTTCAAGCGGATTTTTCTTAAACACTTTAAACATAAGTTTCTTCATACCAGTTGCTTTTAATGAGTTTGGATCAAGTTCTGATACCACTTTTCGTAATTCTAACAATGTATTTGGAATTTCTTCATTCTTTCCATTCATCATAGCTGTCACAGGACGTTTTAAAGCTGATAGCGTTTGTCCTGCCGCTTGCTGCTCTTTATCCCCTAAGTCTCCAAGCTGCGACAATACTTTTGATAAATCTGTATTTTGCTCGCTATTTAACTTTTGTACATAAAGATCTGCTTCTTTATTCAGTTCTTCAAGTTCTGCATCTTTTATTACTGTATCCACTACTACTTCTACATTATTATCTTTCACAATCGATACAGGTTCTTTTTTCTCGAGTTCAGTCAACAAAATCGCTCCTTTATTTATATGTGCGAATTTATGTGCACTATATTTCATCTAATATATCGTATTTCATATACATTTTTGCTTGCTTGAAATCGATTTTTCAAGAAATACCTGCTTATGCAGTCATTCCCTGTTTCATAGTATAAGTATACCTGTTCTCGTCATTATTTTCCTCAGACTTAAGACCTAGAGAACAACATGCTGAAGACGGATTCTTCACAGCTTACCTTACTTATCATCACTGAATATTAATTTGAAATTCCATTTAGTTACCTTCTTAAATTCATACAATGCTCTATCTTTTGACATATACTATCTTTCAATGTGATAATTATATTAGGTCCACTTCTAATTATTCTTCCGTGCAACAAATGCTCCCTTTTGAAAAGCTAATAACACGGTTTCAAACGTAACGTCTTCTTCAATCATCTTTATAAATCCAGCTAATTCCCCCGCATGAGAAGTTGCATTATCAATTACAAGAAAACCTTTTGGCTCTAAAATACGTTTTATATGTTCCCACCACCACATGTATTGCGTGCGCTCTGAATCTAGGAAAATAAAATCAAATGAACGATCTACTTGCGAATCTAAAAATGCCCCAGCCTCTTGATTATGAATATCGATTCTCTGTGTAAGATTTGCCCTTTCAAAATTTCCAAGTGCCTCTCCAACCCGTTCTGAAGAAAGTTCTACAGTTATAACATTTCCATTTGTTTCTTCTACCGCATTTGCTAGCCACAATGTAGAATAGCCATTTGAAGTTCCAATTTCTAAAATTTTTTTTGCATTGCACCCCTTTACTAATACTGATAAAAACTGCCCCATTTCACGAGAAATATTTCTTAATTTTTCTTCTCTTTTTTCTTTATGTCGATCATGCTCTTCTCCATATTGTTCAAGTTGCAATAATAATGAATCTAGAGTATTCATTTTCTCCATCGCCTTTCCAAGCAATATGATGAAAAAGTACATGATGCCCGTCTACTTTTCATTATATGCGAAATGCACACCTTTTTCCTGTTATACGACAAAGAATTAAAATTTTTTATAGCATATTGTTTCGTTTTTTGGTAAAGTTAATTTCTACGTGCAATTATTTAATTCACATTATTTTACAATCAGTTTTCAATTATAAGATAATCTAAACCCCATTTAAATGAATCGGTATTTCTAATTCAACTAAGCGCCCTTTTCGGACGCATTTTCTTTTGTTTATATATTTCTGTAAGAAAGGATGCTTACACATGAACGTGATTAACTTAGATGCTGCTAGAAGACGTAAACAGCATAAAAAACTAATGATAACTATACCGATTATTAAACGCATTTATGAAGAAGACGGGGAAATTAAATTCGAGGTAGCCGGCGAAAAAGATGTACCTCTTGAAATGTTAGAAAAATAAAAAAAAGACGCACTTCTAAAGAAATGCGTCTTTTTTATACTATTACATTTAAGTGCATAAGTTTTTCAGGATTAACCATCATATAAATGTTTGAGATTTTCTCATTCTCAAATGTAAATGAAAGCACATAAGTCACTTTATTATTTACATTAACAATAACGCCTGGGGCACCATTTACCATCTTAAAATCAACAACGTATTCTACCGGGAACTTCTTCCCAATTCCAAAGAATAAACTTATAATTCTATCTGCAGAATAAATTGGATGAATTGCAGTTGTAACTTTACCACCACCATCAGCTTTCAATATCGCATCTGTTTTTAATACTTCTAACATGCCTTGCGCATCCCCACACTGCAATGATGATACAAATTTCTCCACGTAAGCAGCCATCTTCTTCGTACTTAATGTTGACTGCTTCGGCTTATCCAAAATACTTTTTCGTGCACGTTGAAAGATTTTTCGGCAGTTCACACTACTCTTTTCTACAATCGAAGCGATTTCTTCGTAGTCATAACTAAAAACCTCTCTTAATATGAAAACAACCCTCTCTACCTCAGTCAGTTGTTGTAAAAGTAATAAATATGCCGTAGAAATTGATTCTTTCATTACAAATGACTCTGATGGATCATCAATCTCTTCCACAAATGGCTCTGGCAACCACATTCCGACATATACGTTACGTTTATGTGCTGCCGAACGTAATTTGTCAATTGAGCGATTTGTTACCATTTTACATAAATAGGCTCTCATATTTTCTATAGATTGAACGTCCTCCATATTATTAAACGATATAAATACGTCATGGACGATATCTTCAGCATCCATAACACTCCCAAGGATTCTATATGCTAACGAAAATAATAATGGTTGATACGCTTCATATAACTGCTCCGTTTCCATGATGAACTGCCTCACTTTCAAATTGCTTTAAAATGTGTAACGCTGCACGTTTCCCGCTTGCTACCGCAGCATCAGCTAATATTTCATCATGCCCAGCCCAATCTCCTGCAACGTAAACACCTGGCATTCCAGGTATATTAGGGCCTGGTTTTTCAACACGGTCAATATGAGGAAAATCATGTACTACCGTAATTTTCGGTAAATATTGCTGTGCAACAACTTCTCTTTTCCAATTCGGATGTAACAATTCCATCATATTTTCTAACTGTTCTTTCTCTTCTTGAATATGATTCAGTTCTAGTACAGGGTTATGGTATTTAATTAGACTCACTACAATTGATCCATCTTCACTTAATTTAGCTGCTCTCGATTGATTCGTGAAAAATATAGGTTGATCCAATCCCAATGCAAAATGATGCAAAGGATTCGGTAATTGTTTTAAACCAATATCTAACGCTGCCACGGTCACTTGTATAGATTGTTCACTCCATTTTTGCAAACTTGTTCCTTCTGTACCTTTTATAATTTCACATGCCTCTTTCGGTGGAATTGTTACAATAACTGCCCCTGCTTCAAATACTTCATCGTCAAAACAATGTATTCTTTGTTTTCCTTCACAATGCTCTATTTTTAAAACATGCTTTTTAGCCAGAAATTGTACACCACTAGTATTCGCTATTCCTCTTAAATTTGTTATTATCGTCTCCCAACCACCATCTACATAAAGTACTCCTTCTTTCATAGAAAGCTGTATTTGCTTTAGTACGGAAGATGCTAATTGTATTGTAGGAGCATACGTATATGTTGTTGTTCGGCATAATGCATAAAATATATTTCGAACCATTGGATCTTTAATTTCATTTTCTGCCCATGTAGTTAGGCTTATTTTCGGAACTTTTTCTACATCTAAGTTTCCTAAATGAATCATAAGACGAGCGAACTGTACTTTTGCAGACCATGAAAGTAACGGTGTTGATAAAATAGAGCGAAAATCTGTTGGAATGGTATAAATATCCCCTTTCCATATTCCATGTGCTTTTGTAGATGGGATTCCACCTGGAAGATTTACTCCTAGCTCATTAAAAGTTATACACGCTTCTCCACCTCTATATAAAGCATGTGCACCAAGATTCATACAAATGCCGTTTTTATTTATAGTCATCCCTCGACCACCGAAGTGACTGGACTTTTCTAATACAATAACTTTCCTTCCAGCTTTCGCTAAATATATAGATGCTGTTAACCCTGCAAGCCCCCCGCCAACAATTGCTACATCAAAATTTTTCATAATAAAATCCCTCCTTATCATTCTAAATACAAGACGAACGATGAAGGAAGGATGTGACAAAAAAATATATTATTAAGTTAGCTACTTTATTTAATTTTGGCGATCCGATCATATTGCATACGAAATAACTCAATAGCAAACGGAATGTCCTCTTCACTCTTTATAAAATAACTAATCCATCCTGATTCGGGTAATACATAGTGTGGTTGAACTGATCCTTGATTAATTAATTCATCTCGCTTTAGTTTCGGAAATGGTAAATCAGCTAACTTATCCCCGTGAAGATGCCCTAATTCTTTCTTGCCATAGTTTAATTCTACTCCACCAAATCGGTGTGGCTTTTCAGAAACACCTTCCCAGCTAAGCACTTCTTTTCTAATTACTTCACTATATGTCATAGTCATTCGCTCCTTTACGATTGGTGTAACTTAAAATTACCATTCCTCTCCATATATTTCATCAATCTAAAGTATGAAAGGCTATACGAATATAGTTTAATCTCAATTAATAAATAATTTTTTAATATTTATTAATAATCTAAAAGGTCTTTATCATATTATACAGAATTATTATTAGAAATAACTTCAAGGGATGGATATATATGAGCGAATTATTATTACAAAAGGCTACTTATCTACAATCTGATGAACTAAAGTTAATGAAAAAAGCTATAGAGTTTGCTGAACATGCGCATAATGGTCAATACCGTCAAACTGGAGAGGCATATATTATTCATCCTTTTGCTATTACAGAGGTACTATTAAATTATAAAGCTGATGTTACAACTTTGATTTCTGCGTTATTACACGATGTTGTAGAAGATACGACTTATTCTCTCGAAAAAGTAGAATTACTTTTCGGTACGACCGTCAGTTACATTGTTGATGGATTAACAAAAGTGAAAAAACAACACGGTCAAAAGAAGACATTATACGAAGCGATTAATTTTAAAAAATTACTAGTATCCTCTCAACAAGATATACGTGTTGGCATTATTAAAGTTATAGATCGCCTTCACAATATAAAAACATTGAGTGTTAAAAAACCCGCAAAACAAGTAGCTTATGCAAACGAGACATTAACATTCTTTGCACCACTTGCAAAGCGATTAGGTTTATATTCTATCCAACATGAATTAGAAAACCTATCTTTTCAATATCTACATAAAGAGAGATATAAAAAAGCACATAATTTTTTAATGGAATATGTGCCACATATTCAAAAAAACATAACTGATTTAAGAAAAGGAATAATTTTTTTTATGATACGAACCTTTCATTTGAAGTAAGTTATGAATTTACCCCAATTTATTCTGCTTACTCACAACTGCAAGAAGCACAAAACATATCAAGAGTTTCACAAATACGTATCACCACTATAAGTGTCCTAGATTGTTATAAAATCCTTGGAATAGTTCATCAATTATACAAACCAACTACACAATATTTCGAAGACAATATAGCACTTGAAAATACTCATTTTAATAACAATTTAAAAACTAAAGTCAATATAAATGATATTGAACAATCAATTATCATCCAAACACAATCAGAGAAAACAATAAGAGATAATGGTATTTTTTCTTTATTGAATAATAGAACTGCAGATATCCAAACAATCTCTTATAAAATAATGAATGATACAATAATGAATAACAATTTATTAACTAAAGATCCAATTATTTTTCATAACTTAGTATCATATGAACTATTTGAGAATACCATTACTGCTTACACTACAGATTTACGCCCTATTTATTTACCCAATGGTGCTACAATTATTGATTTTACTTTCTCTGCATTTCCAACAATTGCACATAACTTGAACAAAGCAAAGTTAAATGGCATTCCCGTTCCATTCAAAACAAAGATATCTCATTTAGACGTAATTGAAATCCATTTTGATTCAAAACAAAACTTGGCAATAGAATGGCTAAATTACGCTAATACTGCTAAAGCACAATTAATGATTCATCAAAAACTATCTTAAATAAAAGGCCAATTCCTTTCTATAAGGCATTGGTCTTTTCATATAACGTAACCATTAAAATATACGAAATAAATTTCAATATTTTTACTCCTAACCTAACATCAATAATTCCGACTTTCATTAGTTCGCTCTAATTTTTATCCGTATTTACATTATGAGAAATAAGAAGCACAACCTATATTCTTTATAAAACAGGTGAATTTATTATGATACAGACAAATGCACATAACTAACACTAGGCACATATCCTAAAGTTGTATCCATACTTACCTATAGAAAGGCGGGTAATACAATTGACTTCTAATATCGACTACACTTCCCCCTCAACTAATTTCACTCATGATTTAAGTAAAAGTAATTTTTTTAAGAAAGATGCCCAAAATTATATAAATGTACTTGGCATGAAACAATTAAATACTTTAGAAAATACTTCTTTATTAGATATTTATTTAAGTACAGGGAATGTTGTAGAACCACATATTCATCAAAATGCAGCTGAACTCGTTTACTGTATTTCAGGATCTGCTGTTGTTTCTTTACTTAATCCATTTACGAATCAAATATTAAACTTACCGATAAAACCAGGGCAAGTTGCCAACATTCCACAAGCGTGGTGGCATTATGAAATTGCTTCAGCAGATAATACTCATTTATTAGCTATATTCGACGCCCCAACCCCAGAAGTTATTTTTGGTTCTGATATTTTAAGATTAACTCCCGCTAATATGATGGCTCATACTTATTGCCTCAATGAACAACAATGGAAACAAGCCGTATCCCCAATTCAATCCACTACGGTAATTGGTCCTCCCGGAAACTGTAATCAAAACCGCGACATGATAAATCAGTCAACTCAGCCCCCTACTCAACAACAAAATCTATATTACCAAGATTCTTATTACTTCCCTCTATACTGGGGGTATTAATTAGTATCATTTTAATAGAACCACCATTTATCTCCTCGGAAAATATCGAGGAGATTTTTTATCGTAACAATTAATAGAGTACATACATATAATATTTATATATTTAATTGGAGGTGATAGTACTATGAGTAATTATAACTATCGAAAAAACTACTCTAATAATAAAAATAGTAGCTCTTCAGCATCCTCTCAATCTTCGAACTCTCAATCTTCCGATTCCCAGTCACAAAGAGATTTAGCCGAGCAAGGCTATGTAAAGAAAAAAGGATGTAACTGTAATAAAAATAAATAGTTTATTACTAATTTGAGCAATGACATTTCACCGCTCATGATTAACAATTTAACCCACTAGTATATAGTTTATTTAATGGATGAATTCTGTTTTTAATAGAATCGGAACTCTGCAAAGAGTAGTATTAAATGCCTTAGAATCCTTGTTAATTCAGGGTTTCGGGCTTTTTTATTTATCATTTATATTGCAAGATAGAGCATAAATAAGAATACTACTGGGGCTAAGTGGGGCTAGTTTGGGACCAAAATATAAAAGGCTGGCGTGTGTATAGAAATGGATAAGTGTAAAAAAACAATAAAAAACTCTGTAGATCTATAGTACATTTATCTTATTTGTAGTTAATATTTATTAGCTCTTCTTTCCTTCAAAATTTTTCATTGTTCCTTTATCTACCTAAGGGGAAAACTTTTTTAATAATCCTGAGCAAATGCTAATTTCTCCACGCAATCCTTGTATTTTCAGATATAATGATATTTATTCTGATAAAAATAAAAGGAGTTAATTGTTTTGAAAGAAAAATTCAACAAGATCCCTCTTCATGTACAAGACTTTCAAAAATTAAAAATGGTATTAGACGAATTAGTACAAGATGAAATAATGTTCATAGAAGGGGTTTCTAAGTATGCTTTAAATATTTCTTCTAAAGAATCTAAAGTCACCATTAACCTTAGAAGCGAGTTTTACCCCGATCCATACTTAGCGATTACTGCTATAAACATTACCCCAAGTAATCAAGGTAAAGGAAGTATTGTTCTTGAATGGTTTAAAACATTCGCTAAAGAAAAAGGATTCGAACGATTAGTATTACAGCAAGTCGTAACTAAAGAAGGTTACCACTTTGCATTAAAAAATGGTTTTTCAAAACATGTTAGTTTGTACGAAGAAATGTTTGGAAAGCCAAACCGTTTTGAAGGGGATTATGAACTACATTTAACGTAAAGAATGAGATAAAAAGTGAACGAGTATTTTTCTTATGCGTTCACTTTTTTACTTGGCGGATTATCTAACACAGTTCTTTCTTTTCTTTCCATAAGAGCAACTCACCCTTTCATTTTGAACATGGATAAGTTCGTTTTGAATTATATTAATATCTTTAAAAAAACTACTCATAATCGCGAAAACCTTCCTCTTACTTCTAAAAATAATAGGACAACAAATTATTTTCAAACGCTAAATGTTTTTTATCCTTTCATATCAAACATTAATTTCCAAACTTATCCACATAGACTGTTAAGCATGATAAAATATTCTATATAAAACATTGAGGGGGAGTATTTAATGGGGATCACTTTACTTAATACATTAAAAAATGTTTTGGATTTTATAAACCCAGAAGGAGCAAAGTCAAAAGAAATTAAAGAAAATATTAATCGCTCTCATATCGCCGCTGCTGATATTTATTGCCGTAACATAAATGAACTATCTGCACAATTCATTATAGAGACAGCTTATCAAGTTGAAATCCACACTCCTAATACAGATAAAAAAGAAGAGAATTATCACCTTCACTTACAAAAATACGCTGATTTAGATCATCTCAAAAAAGCTTTCCTAAATGGTATTGGTGAATTACATTTGCTAAGTTTAGAGGAAAAAATAAAAATATTACCTTCAACCTACATTTTCAATGAACATAACATTAAATACAAAGCAATTGAAACTAGAAGATTAGTTCCTGATTTTCTTTACATTTTAAATGATGAGGAATACTGCGTCACCTTGAAACCAATTCATACTACTACATCCTCCAAAGAAATAAAATATGAATTACAAACACTATATAAAGCACTTTACCTATCCTTGAATAAAGAAATTGATGTTGATTCAAATTTCCAAACGTCAACATTCGATGAATCAAAGCATATTTTACGTTATTTTAGATTAAATCAAAACAGTTTATTTTTATTAGTAGCAGATTCAAAAGGTAACGTGCATCATCATACATTTAAAAATATCAATAAAATCAACCATGGATTATTTGGTACACAATTAAAATTTTGGATTTATATGCATGGAGATACTTATCGTTTCTATCTACCTTATGATGAAAAAACATTTAAAACAACTCAAGTTCCATTAGATCAAGAGATATTTAAAATGACAATATAATAATCTTAATAAAATGACAGAATAAGCTCTGTTCTTTAATAAATTGCTTCTGTCATCGGGAAAATTTCCTGTTAATATAAAAAGTTTACTGAGATGTATAACCAGTAAGCTTTTTATTTTGAATATGAATGAGTTCGCTTTGAGGTATATTAATACCTTTAAAAAGTTAAAATCATATTTCTTTCATATTTTGTAGATAAATTCCCCTTATTGTCGGATAATGTTTTGTAGAGGCGATAATTAGTGGATAAAAAGTGGGAAAATAGAGATTGGATTTGGTTAGTCGGGATACTAATTACAATAATAATTTTATTAATAGCTGGATTTTATAACAGTAAGGCAATAGAGATGAATTTCTCTATAATTTCTAGCGCAGTTTCAATAGCCTTAGCTCTTGTAGCAATATTTATTGCACTTAAACAGGATAGTGATAATCAAAGAGTAAATGACCGATTATCACATTTATTAAATGAGATATCAGCTAATGTAAGAAATGTGGATGCTAAAGTAGATAAAATAGACCCACGATTACTACATAGTGTCAGTAAAGGAATCTTAGAAGAATACAATAGAGAAAGTAAAGAGAAAGATTCCTTCACAAAAGAAGAGGTCGATGAAATTGTTAAAAATGTTAGTGAAGATATAACATTAAATATTAACAATCTCCTGCATCAAAATGCTTCTATGGTAGATAATAATCAGAGGTTGTTTCTACGATCACGTTCAAAGGCAAATGTTTTGAATATAATCCAAGACAACATGGACACAGATTTCGAGGAATTAAGAGATATAATATTACAAGAAACAGGAGACGTATATGCATTAAATACTATCCGTAAATACAAACGAGAAATTCTC
Source organism: Bacillus sp. SRB_8 (assembly GCF_003264205.1). Classification (NCBI taxonomy): domain Bacteria; kingdom Bacillati; phylum Bacillota; class Bacilli; order Caryophanales; family Bacillaceae; genus Bacillus; species Bacillus sp. SRB_8. The sequence goes on from NZ_NADT01000019.1 coordinate 178,002, forward strand.
AACTCTCATGCTGGATAAATTATTATGTAATACTGAATTTAAGCCCTCAATTATTTGAGGGCTTTTTATAATGTAAAATTAATAGAGCTTTGTTTAATACAAACAAAAAAACCGTACCTATAACAGGGTACGGCTAAAGAATTGCTAGTGTCTATTCATATTATATATTTTAATTAACTACATCTGCAAGGGTTATGTTTTGATCAATCTTCAACGTGATATTGTAATCTTTCCAAAACACATCATTATTATTTGTTACTATTTTCCCATGCTTTAACGAGTCTTTAATTTCATTTCTAAATCGAACAAATCCTAAATTCTTATATCGATTTAATCTTGGAGGTAAAGTTTCAATACTGGATAGATTTTCTAAAAATGAATCTGGAATAAAATATTCATAACTATTCTTTTTTAACTCAGTTATATATCCATCTTCGATTCTTATTGTAACTAAGAAATCTTCATAAAAAGAAATACTTAATTCACAGTAATCCTGTTTCAAAAAGAAACTAGTATTTATCATTCTTTTAATTGTTTGTTCAATATTTTTTATAAATATTTTTTCATAATCTTCTATAGCGGAGGATTTTATTGCATAATTCATTATTCATCCCCTCTTTTTTATTTTTTTAATTTCTTTATTACATTCTGTCTCACCTTAACAGTATCAATCTCTGAGTAATCAGCAAGTTTTTCATCCAGAGATTCTTCCATAACCTCTTCTATATCATCCTTTTCAATAACTAATTTATCTGTTATCAATATTTTATGCAAACTTTCCATAAAAATGTTTCTAGCATTATATAGTTGTTGATGATTTTTCCTATATTCAGAATGTAAGTATGTTAATACTTCAATAGGTAAGAAAATAGGTCTTGTGTCATAACCACTAGGAAGCTTGGTATAAAAATGGTTAGCCATAGTATCATAATTATTAGTATCAAAATTATTCGAAATAAATATATGAGCACTCAACTGTTTTTTATTACTGAACTTTGTAATATGTTTAATTTGATTTAACATTTCAACATAATCGTGAGCTTTACGTTGCTCACCTTTAGATAGATCATACCCATTGGTATTCTTATTCAATTTACAGTCATAAGAAAATACATATTGATGCTGTTTGTCTTCTCCACCTTCTGTAACTGTGTACGTTAAAGCAAAAATCCCCTCAGGTACCTCTTTTCCTGACATTTTACTTCCCCACTTATCAGCATTCGGGAATATATCTTTAAGAATATTGAATACATCATCCTCAAAATCAGAAGGGGAATAACTTTTCCCAATTAGTTCTGGCTTTGGTAAGCTTTCAAGTATTTCTAATGATTTGGCTGCAACACTTGATAAATAAGATTTCGCTCGATGCTCTATTGACTCATATATCTTCTCAAAGAACTTTTCTGGCTTTTCCATGTTATACACTCTACCGAAGTTAATAGGGAATATACAATTATTATTATATTTCTCTATATTCTTTTCAAGAACTCCAACAAACACTATAACGGTAGGCGTTAGTGAGCGATTAATTTTTTCAAGAATTCTGTTGTGAATAGCTCCTTGATGAATAAGAATCTGTAATGATTCATTTGTTTGTCTATTGTCTAAGTTAATGAACTTATACTTACTTTTATAATACGTTTTCTCAGTATCTTTACTTAATTCCCAATCAGTTGAGCTACAAAAAGATTTAATTAGTTCTTTAACAAAGCCCTGTACAGATTTTATTGAAATATTAACTGAACTATATCCATCTTTTCTTAATTTAGGATTCCCACAACTTGGGCATTCTTTTAACTCACTCGAAATACTTTCTGTATAATCACAGTTCGGATTTTCACAAGAAATGATGATTTCAGATCCTTCAAAAATAATCTTATCCTGTATCAATCTATCAAAAATTTTCTGCTCTATATCTGTAAGAGCTTTTTTCAACGAAATAGTCATCAAATAATCTGTCAAATCAGCTTTTCCGACCGTAAATTTTGAATTTGATATTAATTTATTTAACGGGATTCCAAATTTACACAAAAACTTTTCTTGTATATCATTTTTTATTTCAGGTTCAATTCCGCTATCATCTAAAGAAAATATGATATTTCCATCTTCTAATACTGTTGATCTAATAGTTCTACTTACTTTAGAAGTTTTAAATGATATACTTTCTATATCTTTAATACTTTCCAAATCAATACACTCTCGTGTATATGCGTCTTTAACTGAGGGCAAAACGTCTCCGTTTTTCAACTCAAATGTTAAACCTGGTGAGTTAATCAAAGGACTGCTTCTGAACACAACCTTATTAACAACAAAATCCAATACCTCTTTATTTTCAGGTGGCGTTCCCTCTAAAACAGCACTTATAACTTCCTCCGGCTGATACTGATTAAATACCTCAGGCTTAATTTCAGTTAGCGACGTATCAAATGTTTTTTCTATATATTTCTTAATTCCTTCTTTTTCTTTTTGAAATTTTGATCTAATTTCTAAAAGGCCTGCTGTGACATCAATTTGAAACATAATTGAAACCACTTCTTTATTTCTAAATGGTTCATCAAAATCTGGCCTTGATGCATCATTTATTTGTCTGTATAACATTACAACAAGTTTTTCTTTCTCATGCTTTGCAAATGAAAACACCTTATATTTATTCTCCTGATTTGAATGGGCATACATATCATCAACAAAATCTTTTGCATACTCTGTAGGAATCTTATAGGCCTTATCAAAACTTACCTTTTTATTCAATGAAAATTGAATTCCTGTCCCCTTACTATCCCAATTATGCCAAGTATAAATTTGAATGATATGAACATGATTATTGTTAAATAACTGATATAACTGACATACTTGAGAATGTTTAAAGATAGTTTCGTAGTTTGAATTTATTGATACAGAATTGTAATATCTAATAACAGTTTTTTTCTTTCGATTCAAGAATTCTCTTAATATAATAATCTCTTTTTGCGAATCAATTGGTACTTCATTAAAGCATTCCACTTGTTCTTTCTTGTTGACATCTTTTAGGTCGACATTTAAAAGCGTTGCTAATTCTGCTAATTCATTAATGGTCACATTATTAAGCATACTCTTAAATCTAACCTCTACTTGAGATGTGGACAATTCATTAATTAAATCGATTGAAACTCCAATAAATCTCCAAAACTTTACATCGTTTTTATCACAATTTCCAAAATCTACATTTATTGACACTAGCATTCACCCTTTTTTCTTCTTTTTCTTCTTTTTATTTTCAGCTTTTTTAAAGGGTTAATCAAGACTTTTCCATTTATTTTACAAGATTTAGTTTTAATTCTATCATACAAGAACAGATGTTCTTGTTCAACTTTAAAGCTCTGAAGTTAGTTTTGATATACTTGTACAGTGATAACAATTCTAAAAGACAAAAGACCGTCGCTTAGACGGCCCATAAATTAATTTTAAATAATTATTTAATCTCCAAACGATACACAGTTGGTTCTACCTCTGAATAGATTAACTTTCCATCAAGAAGGTTGTATAATTTCAATCCTACTTCATTAACATTCATATACATTTCCTTCATAATTTCAATTTCCAATCCCTCTGAATTTTCTTGAATAACGAAGAATGAAAAGTCACCAAAGTAAAATACTGCTACTGAATCTGCCGAGCCTTTTACTGCATCTGTGCAATCAAGTGGGAATCCTAATAACATGTAACTTACTCCACCGTTTTTTTAAGGATAGTGTCTTTTTACGTTATTGAAAAGGATTCGATCCATTTATATTAGAATTTAACCGTTTAGACATCTGCATACATTCCTCTAATTCCGTTTTCGCTTCCGCGTCTTTCTTCGCTTCTGCCACCGCAATGGCTTCCTGTCTCTTTTCGCTCGGCTTTCTGAGAATCGCTCGTACACGCTCTAGGATATCCATTAAAAGTTACCTCTGAACATATAAGGACTATTAAAGAACTCCTTGTACATTTCCGCTGCTTTTTCCGGGCCATTTAGGTTAACAAGTGAACTAAGGCCCTTCATAATAGGTGATTGTCCTGCCATTTGTGTAACGATATGCTTTGCATTCGTTTTGCCGCCACTTTTAGCAATGAACACTTTATCCCTTTCTTTAGCTAGTGCATTCACTTTCCTAATTAATTGATTGCTATAAAACTGTTTTTTCATTTTGTCAAACGCCTTTCATAAACTTATTTTCGAGCATTTCGAATTATATTAATTGTATATAGTTAATACATCAGTAACTTTCTTCCTAACACGCTTATCCCTCTTTATTTCGTGCCATTCACCATTTATGTATAAAACCCATTAGACAGTTACACAAAATAGCATACAGAACAAACTGAGAAGCCATTTTTCATATTTTCGATTTTAAATGGAAAAGAACCCTGGATAAAAGGGCTCAAGTGTTAACCTTCAATTACTAACGTTTCGTTTACTTCTTTTCCCTCGGCTGCAATAGCTGGATTTTTAAGCACTTTTTGTTTGTCACTCTTTTTCGGCGTGTCCAGAACATCAACTCTCTTTTCAATCTTCACTGAATAGTCGACTCCAAGTATAGGAGATTTTAAATTACCCCATTTTGTACTTGTTTCCCATTTTCTATAAATCTTGTTTTCTACATAACGTAACACTTCATTTACTCGCTGATCTTCTGATTCGTTCGGATCATCATAGTAAAAAGTATATTTGTCATTAGGTTTGAAGTTGCTTTTGTTACGTGATAAAGCATTCTTTAACCAGTTTTCAACTTGTCCGTCCCTTTCTTCCTTTAATAAGTCCATCCGACCGAATAATACTTTCCCTGCATCTGTTAGCGGCGTTAGTTCAATATCATAAGTATGATAAGCATGTTTTCTTTCTCGTGCCGATAGAATCTTTTCATATAGTGTAATCATTATCGTAATACCTCCGATTTCGTAGAAGTAACCATTTCATATAGTTCGCGGTAATAACTTCCGTAAAGCACGTTACAATGCATTAACTTTCTGTGAGCTTCATGCATTTCATTTAGTTCTACATTAATAGCGGCAACTTCATCAGCAATAGACGTTTCTAAATCATCTTTTCGTTTGCATAACTCGATATACCGCTTGTCCATTGCTGCGATATCTTTCTTGATAACTTTCGCGGCTTGGTCTTTGTCTTCTTTGCTAAAAATAACAGTTGGAGTGTAACCGAATTTCCTTTCGGCTTCATACTCTTTTTCTAGTCCTTCAACGATCTTTGTAATATGGTTATATTCATCGCGTGATGCAACGTTTCTTTGGCATTCGCGAGCTAATTTAAGTTTTTCCAAGGTTGGAAGGCTTCTTTCTTCTGTTTTGATTCGTTGATAAAATAATTCTTTCAATTTTAAACTATTTTCTAAATGTGCCATGTTTTCATGACCTCCTGTTATATTATTATTTATATATCAAGTTCTTCATCGTCTTCAGCTTCTTCAATGTTGATACCTAAAAACTCCAGCAACTTTGACATAGACGTGATAACTTTTGTTAATTCTGAAATAGAATCATTCTTTTTGACTGATCCCGTTACACCCATTACAGATACGCCGCGTTCTTCAATATCTTCAATCAATTTGTTTTTGATATCGAAAAATTTCATGTACGTATTCACCATGTCTACGAATTGCATTTCGGTTTCTAGACCTTTATCTTTCAATTTAGACATCAGTAAATCATAAAGCTTTTGACGATCTACATTTGCGGATAGTTCTACCCACTTGTAACGGTGACGCCAATTGTTTAGCGTACTCTCTTTGACTTCTAATTCTGCTGCGATTTCTTTAAACGAGTATTTTCCACTTTTATACATTTCATAAGCTGTTTGTTTTTTGTCTTCATTTGAAATCATACTTTCATCACCCTTTCATCACTTGTTTTATTATTTTTTTAAAATGAAAATCACTATTTGACGTGTATATTTGAGTTTTGATAATCTAAATTTAACGAAACAAACGTTGATTTCATGCGGTTTATAGGTTCATAAGTAACAATTTAATTTACCGATTAAAAACATAAATGTTTTCCTAAAAAAATAGGAAAGCATCTTTTTTAGGCCTTTTTTTCTATTTTCCGCGCGCGAAAAGCAAAAAATAAAAAGACAAATCTCCCCCTCGCGTTGCCAGGTCCCCCATCAAATTGTTTCTAGAAATGTAACCGGGGGGTATTATAGAAAAATTTATTTTTAATTTTTGTTTACAAATGAACAATTCAATTCTTGTTTAATTAAATAGTTTTTAAAATATTTTATTTTCCTTCCACAGTTCTTTATCCTCCTGCCTTTAATCTCTCTGCAAACTTGATTCTTCTCATAATCTCAGCATGTTTATTTTTAATAAAACCTGCACTATAATTTAATTCCTCAGCTACTTTTTCTAGTGTCATGCCATCAATATATTTCAACTTAAATATTTTGTTTTCTAAACCATGAAACGTACTTATTAGCTCGACCATATCAGAAAGGTCATTTATCTTATGTGCCAATTCATATTCAATTACTTCAATACGGTCCTCCACTTTTGCCCCTTCTGATTCAGCGGTTAATCGTACTTTTTGCAAGTCCCCACTGACCCAGCGTTTTAATTCAGCTTTCGTTTTATCTAGGTTGCATTCTAAATGATCAATGTCCGCCTTTAATTCCTGATAATCTTTCAGCCAAAAAACAATTATCTATCACCTACTTAGATTCAATTTTCTTTTCTAACAATCTCTTTACCCGATAGTTTCATCTTCTTAAGGACATAGCCTGTACGAATATAAGGACTATCTTCCTCAAAACAATGTGCATCCCTGTGTCCTTCACCTGTTCCGTGGTGATGAAACTTTCTACAGTACTGACACCATGTACTAAGATTTCCTTTTTCATCACGTTCAATTGCTAATACGATTGGAGCTTTTTTAGTTGCCATTGGCTTACCTCCATTTTTTTTTAGTAATACGGGCTTATTACTTTTTGTTAAAACCTTGAAATGCTTACGGCTCTAAGCTTTATTGCCTTTTCTATAAAAATATCAGTAGTACGAGTAATAATAAGGTTTTGGACGTATTACCTTATTTCCCCTTACTCCCACAAGGGATTTGACTTATCAGTAATAAAAGTAATACATTTTTAAAATCAAAATACTTACATATATAAACTGAATTTTTTTCTTTTTTTTAAATACATGTGTATATCAAAATCCTTATTACTTTTATTACTCTTATTACTTTTACTGATTACCTCCTTGATTTATAAGGGTTTTGAACAGTAATAAGAAATTTTAAATAAAGTAATTCCCTATTACTCTTATTACTACTAATCTGAAAAATCCATATTAGCTTCATAAAAGTCAAACCCTAGTTCTCCTACAAGTTCCATATTTAACGGTATACCATTAAATTTCTTGCCCTTATGGCTTACAAGTTTGTAATCAACTACTTTACTTCCTTTTTCAACTGGAATTGTCATACCTCTCTTTAACCATTCACGTCTTACTTGCTTTTCTTCAACACCTAAGAAATCGGTAGTATAAGCTGGAGTCAAAAACAACTGTCTTTGTTTATCTTTATAAATTGCTTTAATAATTTTAGGCATATAATCATAAAATATGTTTTGTCTACTACTATCCAAATCCGTAAGTATCTCTTCTAAAAATTGAAGTGGCTTATCAATGGATTTATTTTCTTCTGCTATATCATCAAATAATGAGGAAATGGCTTTTAGATCAATATCAAAGTCCATTTTGCTTTTCAATATACTGCCTGTAAAATGAACTGCTGCATAATATCCAGCTAATCGGCTTAATACTTCATTACCTTTCGCTTTATCTACATAGTGTTTTCTAAACTTGTGATACTCTGGAGTAAGCTCTTTCTTATGTTTCAACCAAACTTTTAAGAACTCTATTCCTATCGCTCCATAATTGTTTTCCATTGCTTCATAAAGTCCCATGATATTGCTATGATCTTTCTTTAAAGGCTCGTCAATTAATGGGATAATCCTTGCAGCCGCTCCACCTTGATTTTTAGCGTACTCATTTAGAGAAACTTCACCTGTACTTAGTAAAATATTATGCCAAGTATACTCCCGCTGACTTCCTTTTAAGCTTCCTCTTCCTTTTGAACGTCCTCCACTGAAAGAATAAATAACATCTTTTAAAATACGTTCATCAGCTTTTCGTGTATCATCCAGTAATAAAGGAAAACTGTTTAGATAAGCTGATTTTCTTTCAATAGATACTTTTGTAGCATTCCATTCACTCATTAAGCTTTCATTACCCCAAACACTAGCAGCCACTTTTAATGTTGTAGTCTTACCCTGCGAAGTCGTTCCGCTTAAATCAACAATGAAAGGTTGTAAGCGTAAATCTTTAATAATGACACTCGCAAAACTAGAAAGTACAAAAAATACTGCCTTCGGTTGCTGCTTAATTCGTTCAAATACTTCTTTTTTCCATGTATCACTTGTTCCTTTTACTTCAAAGGCTTCAAGTAATTGTTTCTCACCATGATCTATGGACATAATTTCAACATCTTTAGTCACTAAAGGATGTATAAAAGTATCCTTTATATGTCCTAAACGTTCTACGGCATAATGTTGTTCTATACTATTAATCAATAGATAATGGTCAAAATAAGTAATGATTTTTTTAACGTTATTATCATTAACAGAAAAACCTTTATCACTTAGTTCTAATAATTCTTTTCTAACAGCAATAGTAGAAGCTGGCACAACTTCTCTTACCGTTCTATTGCTTTCCTTCCATTCAATTTCATAAAGCACTTGTGGACGTTCTATGTTATGGAATTCCTTTGTAATATATGGTGTTTTACGTGATACAAGCTTTGTTATCACATTTCCATCCTTATCCTCTCTTTCCTCAAAAAGTGTAGCTTTTTCTCCTACTTTAAAAGGCTTAGGAATGATTTTATTTTCGTTTTTACCTTCGGCATGCGCTTCAAAATTATTGTCAGATACATGCTGTCTTTCTGACTGGTTTGGTTCCCATTGAATAGCTGACTGCGTAAGGGTCTTTAATTCGTTATAAGGAAAATCAGTTTTATCTAAAAGAAAATACTCATAAATGAGCTCCATTGCCTGCATTATTTCCTCGTTAGGAACATTCCACGCTTTTAAATGTGTAGCAAACTTATACAGTGTGTCATTTCTGCTCCCCGAGCTTTCTATAGGTATTGGAAACATATAATCTTTAGATTTATCTGTATTTCTAACAGGCCTTAAATAGTGTGGTAATTCGTCCAGCTGATCTATGCTATTAGTTGCTATGTAGCGTCCTTCTGTGTTGTTTGTAGGAAAAACAATATATCCTGCTCCAGCTGTACGGGTATCAATGACCACACCTATTTGAGAGAAAAATTTCGTAATCTGTTTAATGTCTTGTGTCCTTTTCTCTTTAGCCGCAAAAACAAACTGCCATCCGTTTGGTGTTTTAATCGAATGGTGATGCCTGTTTTCTCCTTCAAGCAAATCTTTCACAAGTTCCCCTTGAACCTGGTCATCCACATCTATGATAATCCGCTCCTGGGGAATAACTGCTCCAATCCATCCGCCTTGGTTTATCCATTTATTTATTTCTAAATCATCTAATCCCTGGCTGTCTTTCCACTTACATACTGGCGTTTTCGCTTTTTGATACCCTTGATTTCCATTTGCATATCCAGTAAGCTTGATAATTTTTGCTCCAGGTAACATTTCATCAATTCTTGTTATATAGTGCGGCATGGTAACTTTCAAAAATGAGCACCTCCTTTTCGCTTAATAATGTTTTTAAGATGGACTATCACACTTGCTTTAATATTCGATTAATTTCTTTTAAAACTTTGATTGCTTTTGGATCAACGTTTTCCGCTTTTTCTAAAATCATATGTAACTTGTCTTCACGTATTTCAGCAGTTGTCATTAACCTATTCACCTCAATTGTTTCCAAATCGACGTTGCTACAAAATATCAAGCAATTTGAATTAATAAGTATTATCCACCTAATCTTTTATGGACTTTGTTTCCTATGCACACGCCAGCCAAAGCGTTGTTGTTTACCATTCATTTACAATTTCTGTTATTACTTCAAGAGCTCGCTTATAGAACCACCAACGTTTTCTGTTGCGACGTCGCTCTATTAATTTCATACGTGGATCAGATAAAATCTCATCTTCTAGGAATCTCTTACTCATTGATGTAATTACTGCTAATCTTTCAAGATCAACCATCAATAATGTTTCGTGAAGTTGTTGATCTATTTGCTGCAGTATGTATTCCTTAATGGCTTTTTCATCAATATTTACTTGCACATTTGCAGGAATCAAATAATTACCTCATCTCAATAATTTCTTTATATAAACAATTCTTATTTACCTTTCCGCAAATCGTTAAACAAGGTTAACAAGAATTATAAAAAATTTTTTCCACATCCTCTTCAAGTGAACGGGCTATTGAGAGTGCAATGGAAACACGTGTATCACCACCCTTTTCAATATTATAAAGAGTAGTTCTGCTCACACCAGAGCGTTTCGCCAATTCAATCTGCGATATTTTCTTTTTTTCTCTAACTTCTCTAAGTTTGTTAATCACGTTTAACACCTCTTGCTAATAATATATCATGGTGTTAAACTTATGTAAAGCACGATTAACAAAAAAATAAGGAGGTAATCCAATGGATGATTTCGGACAACTTTTAAGAGAACTTAGAGGTAATCATTCTTTAAGGGAAATGGCAAATTTAATAGGAATTAGTCATGTACAATTAAGTAATCTAGAAAAGGGTGTTGATCCTCGGACGGGGAAAATCAATCGCCCATCCATTGAAACAATAAAAAAGCTAGCCAAAGCTTACAACTATGATTGTGAAACACTAATAAAGAAGGCTGGATATTTTTTTCACTTCGATGAAAATAATGTAATGAGTGCAGAGGAATGGGAAAAAGCAGAGGAAGAATGGAAGAAAACAGAGGAATATAAAGAAATAGAGGAAGAAACTCAACGAAAATGGGAACAACACTGGGAAGAGTTAGAAAAAAAAATAAAGTTTGAAAAACAAATGATAGATACATTAAATAAATTGAACGACTCCAATCTACGCCTCCTAAACGAAATGGCAAATATCATGCTTAAAGCACAAAACTAAATTTACACATGTTTTTGAATAAATCCAATACCTATCCATTCCTATGCATACGCCAGCCAAAGCAATGAAAGGAATGGTAATGGTGAAGTTACACAAGTCAGCAAAAGAACCCGAAATATACTATTATTTCAATACAAAAAATGAAAAACTGTGGATGTATCGTCACAAGTATTATGACAACACAGGAAAAAGAAAAGAGAAGAAAAAAAGTGGATTTAAATCAGCAAAAGAAGCCATCAAATCTCTTTTAGAAGTGAAAGTTACAACACTACGTGGTGAATCTAAACAAGTTGAATATGATCAACTAACCATTGGAGAGTGGTTGGATATTTGGTATACCACCTATAAAAATAGTTGGAAACCAGCATCTAGGGCACAACGTGAAATGGCCATCCGCTTACAAATGAAACCATTGCTTGGCCATTTCAAGTTGCAAACTTTGGATAGAACAACATATAAGAGAGAATTTTTAAATGTACTTGAAAAGAAGTATAAACCAAGTACAGTTCATTTATTCCACACCCTATTTAAGATTGCTATTAATGCAGCTGTAGAAGATGAAATATTGTCTCGCAATCGCTTCACAAAAATCAAACTTTCAAATCGCGAAACTATCAAAGAAGAAAACAATAATTATTTCACACCTGAGCAATTAGTTGAATTTTTAACAATAGCTAAACGCGAAGAAAATGCCACAAACTATACATTTTTATTAACCGTTGCATACACAGGGGTTCGTAGAGGTGAAGCCTGTGGTTTACAGTGGAAAAACATTGATTTTGATAATAAAACAATAACTATTGAACGCACTAGGGATAATAAAGGTATACGATCACCCAAAACGAAAAATAGCTATAGAACAATTTTAATAGATGATGTATTAGTAAATCAATTAAAGATATACCGAAAATGGTGTATGAAGGTAATGTTGTCTTTTGGATACAAGCTAAAAGACGATTCTTTTGTATTTACATCATACCAAACTGGAAAACCTATAACAGATGGCTGTGTTTTTTATGCATTTAGAAGAGTATTAAATAAAACAAAGCTTCCTCCTATAACAATACATGGCTTACGTCATACACATTGCACTATATTATTAAATCAAGGTTTAAATGTAAAAGTGATTGCCGAACGTTTAGGGAATTCTCCACAAATGATTTATGAAATTTATGGTCATGTATTAAAGGAAATAGAATCCGTGTCAGTAGAGTTATTTAGTCAGAGTTTAACAAAAAATGGGGCTAATTTTGGGGCTAGTTAATAATAAACATGCTACAAATACTGATATAATAAGGGCTTTTGATACTATCGAATTCTATTTTTAATAGAATTCATCTTTTTTGTTTATATGTAATTTTTCAAACCATATAACTTATTCCATAAACAATAAAGTGTAAATCATAAATTTTGATTTTTCTTATATACCAACTTAACAAAGAGTAACTTTTCAATTGATTTATTTCTAATTTCCCACAAAAAATATAGCCCCACCTAATAAAATTAGGTGGGGCTATATACAAATGCCTGTTTAAATTTCAAACAAACATTGTAACAAGTTAGACGATATTAATACCTGCACTTACAAATCCAGCAACTGCAGCTATTGGACTAGCAGCTGTTAATGAAACATATAATAATACTTTATCCCCAGCGGCTACCGGAATTGCTTCAGGTATGATACCTGATGCTGTAGCACCAATCGCTATTACGGCAAATGCTGGTGCTAATAATAAAGGTGCGCCCTGTACTGTAAACGTATTACTTGCTGCAGGTGCAGTTAATATTTGTATCTGCACTTGAACAGGTGTTAATGGAGCTAATGCAGCTGTTGCACTAAAGAAACCTGCTAACGATGTAATAGTCCCTGCGCGTGGTGCTACAAATGCATAATCACCTATCCCTAACGCTAATGTGATACTTGTTCCACCCGTTAAAGCTATGCCAGGCTGACTAAATCCAAATCCAAGAAGAGTTCCTGTATTAGCTATTATCGCGTTAACTAACGCAGATGGTGTTGTACCTGAAGCAAACGGAATAATAGCTCCGCCACCAGTTGCTCCTGTTGCTCCTGTTGCTCCTGTTGCTCCTGTTGCTCCTGTTGCTCCTGTTGCTCCTGTTGCTCCTGTTGCTCCTGT
>NZ_NADT01000019.1:191389-193347 GCF_003264205.1 Bacillus sp. SRB_8
CCTGTCGCTCCGCCTCCTGTTGGACCTGTTGGACCTGTTGGACCTGTCGCCCCTGGAGTAGCATTGATTAATTGAATTAATAAATTAAAAAGAAGTTGTAAAGTTGCAGAATCAACATTTGAGTTGCAGGATATAGGGATAAGATCTAAAGCGAAGAAGAATTGTGCAAGGGCGCTATAAAATTGTTGCAATAATGTTGACAATTGTCCTAAATTAGGTGCTGGAGATTGTAATAAAACTATAATACTTTGAGTTAATTGTTTCAAAAAATTAACTTCTGGAGAAGGTAATAAGGAATTTAAGAAAATTAAAAATTGATTAAATAAATCGAGTAACGCTAATCTGTTTGCATTACTTGGATTTGCAAAAAATGCTGAAATAGCTGATACTAATGAGTTTAGTAAAGTAATTAATTGACTTAATTGTTCCCTAGTAATAGGAACTGACTGTGGATTTTTACAACAATCTGCTGAAAAAACAATTGGATTGCAGTTATTATGACCAAAACAATTATTATTTGACATTTATTTCCTCCTTACTTTTCTTATAGTTGAGTGTTTTCCTATTCTAAGAACTATAAAAGATGCGATTGTAAAAAGTAGTTGAGTTATATGTTTCTCTTAAAATAGGAAACATGAATTATAATCAAACTTGAAAACGTAATTTAATTATGTTCATGACTCACATATTAATTATATGTTTTTAATAATTGACTGCTTAGATTAAACACCTAAACTTAAGAGTTTATTTTATTTTTCCACGTTTATCTATTAGGTCCAAAAGCACATTTTCATTTAAAAATTAAAACATAAATAAATCATTAGCATATATTCTACAAGTAACAACATCATTCTTTCAACTAATTAAAAATGATACCTTTACTAATATTGTGTTCCTTCTATAATCATGAAGCCGTTTCTATTATAAAAAACTTTCATACAATATAGTGGACAAGTTATTCTATACTTCGTTCAAAAAATAATTAAAGGAGTGAAATTTAATTGCCAATTATTCAACCATTTATCGCTTCTAGAAGATTTACATCTACACTAGGAGCTGGAACAGGAACAGGTGCAGCTTTTGCAATTGCTGCAACAGCTTGTTTAAACGATGCCGGTACTACTGCAACTGCCTTTCCGACTTTTACGTATTACAACCTCTATGTAAACGGGATAATTCAACCTAGCGTGAACTCCAGTGTCACCACAGGTCCTACTGGTGCTATTACAATTCCTGGCGGAGATGTATTAGACGGTGGAATCCCAATAACAATTGAATTTATCGTCACTTAATTTTAACTAATGTAATTTAGAACAAAAAAAGACAGATTCCTTTTTCCATTAAGAATCTGTCTTTTTTAATTAATAATAATAAATTGTAGGATAATTGAAGATCCTTGTGAGGGTGGTTCATCATCTAATAAAGTTAACTGACCAGCTGTAACTTCATAAAAAGGTTGTGGTTGAAGAATTCCATTTATAAATAGATTAATATAAGAAACTTCACTTGGTGATAAGATTTGTGTTGTACCGTATTGTGCTATACCATCTGCATTAGTATATATAAGTTTTTCCCCATCTGAAAAAGTAAAATATAATAGGTTTGTTGTTGGGATTATTCCCGGTATTCCCGTTGGGCCGGTTATTCCTGTTTCTCCTGTTATTCCTGTTTCTCCCGTTTCTCCGGTTGCTCCTATTGCTCCTGTTGCTCCGGTTGGGCCTGTTTCTCCTGCTGCCCCTGTTTCTCCGGTTGCTCCTGCTACTCCCGTTATTCCTGTTTCTCCTGTTATTCCTGTTTCTCCGGTTGCCCCTGTTGCTCCGGTTGCTCCTGTTGCCCCTGTTTCTCCTGTTTCTCCTGTTTCTCCTGTTGCTCCTGTTTCTCCTGTTTCTCCTGTTGCTCCGGTTGCTCCTGTTGCTCCGGTTGCTCCTGTTTCTCCTGTTTCTCCGGTTTCTCCGGTT
>NZ_NADT01000019.1:193423-511464 GCF_003264205.1 Bacillus sp. SRB_8
CCGGTTGCTCCGGTTGCTCCGGTTGCTCCGGTTGCTCCGGTTTCTCCGGTTGCTCCGCTTTCTCCGGTTGCTCCGGTTGGAAAATTAATAGACGGAAGAGGTGGAAATGTAGGACCAATATTTTTAGAATCCATAACTTCCTTAGACATTGGTAATTTGTCATATCGATTCAAATTTGCATCTCCCTTCTATAGTATTTATTAAATGTTAGATGTTCCGAAATGTTAAAAGAATTATCTAAAAAAATACTATTAATCTCTCGATTAAAATCTTTGTACAAAATCAAATTTAATGTAATTTACTAAAAATGAATGTATTTTAAACAGCATGCCGTTACTATAAAAAATATTATTAATAGAATATATGAAAAGTATCTCCTTTATCATAAAAATGAGGTGATTTTAATTAAAAATAAAGATAGAGAAAATCCCCAAAATAATGACATACAATTATCCTTCCTTATAGACTAACTAGTCCTACTGGTAGTACTGGACCCATGAGTAATACCGGACCCACGGGTAGTACCGGCATAAACGTTACAACAAATTCTATGTTTGCAAATAATACAGTGGATGGAACAGTTTCAGTTGTACTAGGGTGGTACTAACATACTACTCTCAAACAATCAAAGCCTTGATAGCTTTGCAGTCAATAGTGCAAATGATTTATTTACAGTCCCTGTAACGGGACGTTATTATCTTTCTTATCAAATTAATACTACAATTGCACTTCTTGCGGGTTCAAGACTACTTTTAAACGGATCTACATCACTTCTGAGCTCAATTCTATCTCCTGCCCTATCTACTTCAAGTTATAATAATAATTTAATTACAATATTAAATGCAGGTAATACTATTTCTCTTCAATTATTCGGTCTCTTATCAATTGTCAATTTAATCGGTGGTGGATCAACTGGCGCCTCTCTAACAATTATACGAGTTGATTAATAAATGATTCATTTTTTCTTCTTAGCTTTAAATGCCATTCCCCTATATAGATAGTAGAAACTATCTATACTAAATATTCCGGATAAACATTATCAATTTACTCTATACGCTATCAATGTTAAGTTATTTATGAAGACGGTTTCTCCTTTACGAACCATCTCAATACGTATTTGAGAAATATTCTCCAATCCTATACGCGAGAGCAATACTGTGTTGACACTCAAATGAGTGTCTTTTTTTTAAAATTGTAATAAATAAAACCATCTCTTATAGATGGTTTTATCAAAACATATCTCTTTATATTCTAAATAAAATAGCAAGTTTATGAAGCTGGATAATAAATGGTCATACTTAACCGAGTTAGCGTTCGTCCGGAATTATGATAAGAGTGCGGTCTATCCGCCTTAAAGCGAATTGAATCTCCGCTATTTAATGTATATTGACAATTATTTATTTCAATTGTCAATTCTCCCTCAAACACCGTTATAAATTCTTCGGTCCCTTCTTTATGGCCTTCCGAACTTAATTTTCCTTCCGTTTCAATTTCAACAGTATAGATTTCAAAATGTCTATCATCTTGAAAAGGAAAAGAAGGATACACTTTATATCTCCCATTGTCTTCTGATAATACTTGAACATCGTTTCGTAAAACCACTTTCGTATCAGGCTGTGGATTATTAATTAAAGACGTAAAAGACACTTTTAAACCATTCGCTATCTTCCATATTGTTGTTAGTGTCGGGCTTGAATCTCCTCTTTCAATTTGTCCAATCATCGTTTTACTCACACCTGTTAATTGGGAAACCTTTTCTAAACTTAATTTTTCTTTCTCACGTATTGCCTTTATATTTTTCGCCAAAATAAGTTGAATTTCTTCCATAAAAAAACACTCCTACACTATATACAATATAACGACCGTTATGTATAATAAAAAGCACACGTTATATTGTTCTTTTCGGTCATTATAACATACAAAAAAATACTTAGGGGGTTTTGAAATGCCTTTATTTTCTTTTTTATTATTTGTTTTTATTAGTAGCTTCACACCCGGTCCTAACAATTTTTTAGCTATGACATACGCAAATCAACTTGGTTTGAAAAGGAGCATGCAATTTTGCTTTGGAGTAGCTTTCGGTTTTTTCCTCCTCACTTCTTTATGTAGTTTCTTTAATATAGTACTAATTAATATTTTACCTAAAATCGAATTACCTTTAAAAATTTTAGGAGTAGCATACATGTTATATTTAGCTTTTAAAATACTCACTAGTAAAGGCAGTACGGATCCCGATGAAAAAGATAATAAAAACTTATTTACAGTGGGGATTTTTCTTCAGTTTGTTAACCCTAAAGGGATATTATTCGGACTGACTGTAGTTTCTACTTTTATTCTCCCTTACTACAATTCATATTCAAGTTTTCTACTTTTTTCATTATTTCTAGGTGTAGTCGGTTTAATGAGTACATTTAGTTGGAGCCTGTTTGGTTCAATGTTCCAAAAACTATTATTAAAACATACTCAATTATTTAACATCATTATGGCTGTTTTATTGGTTTTCAGTGCTATATCAATCGTTATAAGCTAGCTCTATACTCATTCTAATTCTTATATTTTGTTTAACTGAACCAAACGCTACAGTACGTATATCTTAAGCTTTTTCTCTTATTCTCCTAAATAAAACTTTTTTCTACCTTGTACAAACAGTTTTTATCCTCATTAAATACAATATATAGACAAATAAAAGATAGGAGATTAAAGAATGGCTGATTTTTTTTATAAACATGGTAAAAAGTACTATAAAAACTATTCATATTCTCACAATAAAAAAGAGAACTGTTTCACTAAAACGCATACGATTGCTGGCTCAAATATACCGTTAGATATTATTGTACCAGCTAACACTTCAAGAATAGTTTTTGAAGATGCTACTAATAATCACAATAAAACATTACTGCAGTTTCATGTTCCTGGTACTTCTGCACCAATTGTTGTAACTATTCGTACAAGAAATTCTCGTAGACCGATTACCGCTACAATAGCTTCAGGTGAAACAAGAATTCTTCAAGTAGAAAATTTTGAAAGCCTCACTCTCACAAATAATAATAATACAAGTAGCGACATTGGTATTTTTATTCAAAAAACGTTTTGCATCTGCTGTGATGACCAAAATGATTACTATGCAGAACAATCACATTCTCTTAACCAAAAGAGTAACTGTTTTATTGAGACTCATACCATAGCCGGTTCGGGAACTTCCTCAACTGGAAATGTACCTCTAGATATTATCGTACCCCCTAACTCTTCAAGAGTGGTTTTTGAAGATCTTACTATTAATCACAACAAAACATTACTTCAAATATCTGTTCCTAACGATTCCGGTCCCATTGAAGTAACTATTCGAACAAGGATTTCTAACACACCAATTATCGCTACGATAGTTCCTAATGAAACAAGGATTTTTCAAGTAGAAGATTTCCAAGAACTTACCCTCACAAATAATTCCGATTCCTTTGATTTTATTGATATATTTATCAATAAAACGTTTTGTATTTGCTGTGATGACCAGAACAACCCTTGCGATGAATGTAACCATGAATACGACAATGATTATGATTGTTAATTTTAATGAAAAAGAAACCTTTTTATAAAGGTTTCTTTTTCATTAAAACAACTAACATCCGATAATATACGTACGTACGTACTTACTTATCTACCGTTTCTCGTTTCTTAATAAAATAGCATTTTTGTTTATAAATTTTACACATTTAAAGTAGACAAGCATATGTTATTATATGGAGATTTCCTCCACTCATAAGTTTCTTATCTTTCTAAGAGTACGTTTATAGGCGTGCTCTTTTGATTTTTTATCCAATAACGATTTTTATATCCACACGCTTCTTACTAAGCTTCATTGCTAAATAAGGTTGGATTTATTTTTTCTATTTTTGAATGTATAATCCAAAACTTATTACTAGAAACTGTACAAATACTAATAGCTCTTCAAAAAAAGAAGCACATGCTTCTGTGGCAAAAGACAATTCGAGTTGACGAATTTGATTTTTCGCATCATCAAAATCAGAAGCTACAACTTTTTATTAAATACAACTTCAGCCTTATGACCTTGTAGTATATATTGACAATACTTTAGCTAGTCATAGAAAACCTTATGGATCAATCGCAGTATATAAAAATCCAAATACTTCTCAACGGATAGGATTATGGACAGTATATGATCCATCAAGATATTTAATATATTCCTAATTTGGTTGGGTAAGTAATAGACCAATTAATCCATAATAAGAAAAAGAGGCTGCGAAATAATTACAGCCTCTTTTCTTTAATCGCATTTTTCTATTTGGTCGCCTTCTTCACCTGCATTTTCTGCCGAACTATCCGTTCCGCCTCCTACTGCATGTTGCTGTTTAGTATTAGAACTTTCGATGGCAGCGTTGGTTCCCGCTGCACTGTCTTCTCCACCACCACTTGCCACTTGAGTAGCACTAGCCTGTTCCTTACGGGTTTTATTAATTTGATTATTGATGATAAGTACAAATTCTGCCTCTTCATCCGAAGTTTCTTTTTTCATTTTATGCGGCTCAATCTGGTCCCCACTAATTCCTTTATTTATGGCTTCGCCTCCAGCGCCCACCGTTTCTTGCTGTCGGGTATTCGATGAATCGATTGCTGCATTACTTCCTGCTGCACTATTTTGTCCGGCTCCACTGGCAATTTGTGTTGTATTCGGTGCAAATGTAATCTGATTATTAATGACAATGACAATTTTTCGTTTATCAGCAAGATTTCCCAAATTAATTTCTTCTCCATCTTTTTTTACAAATCGAAACGTGATTTTTTCATTGTTTTCCATATTCTCCCCCCTTTGTAGTATTAAATGACTGGAGAATGATAATGGATTGGACAAGCGTATTTTTTTATAAATATGTGACCCCGCCCACAATGAAGGATGTATTACCAGGTTCCGGTATTTACCTCATATTAGGTACGTTGGCTTGGCGACAGTCCAGCATCCGCCGAATTTCGGAATGCATGGAGAAAAACCTTATAGGAGATATAGAAAGAGAGATTAGTAGAAGCATTGGTATATAAAGGTTTCTAGGTTTCATTATATTTTCCTTTTCTTATTTATATTTATCAGCCAAATATCTAGCATAGTGAACTAAATTTCTAGCTACATCTAATTCAAGATTAAATATATTAGGTACCCCTGGTCTCCAATTCACCTCAAATAACCACAATTTTTGATCCTTATCAATCCCTACATCAATTCCTAACTCATCAAATAGTATATCCTTATATAAAGAATTAAAATGGTTAGAAAAAGTTACTGCAAATCGTTCTAAATACCTTTTAATATTATACCAATCGTTATCAAACTCCGCTTTTAAAAAAACATCTAAATACGTACTATAACCACCCTTAGCCATATTTGATACAATACTTCCTAATGGACCTATTCTCGGGAATATAGAAGTAACAACCCACCTGCCTTCCCCATTTCTTTGAACATGCAATCGAAAATCATAAACATGACCAGATTTCATTTGACATGAAATAAACTGTTGAATTATGTAACCTTGCTCTTGAATCTTATCAGATATAAAGCTCCGTAATTGTTTTTTATTAATAGATGAAATTTGTTCTGACTCATTCATACTGTAATTCATCCCATTTTTTTCAATGAAAATTATACCACTACCTTGATGTCCAGAAATTGGTTTAATAATAAGTTTTTCATAACGATTAATCATGTCAAAAAACTTATTAACATCATTTAATTCATAAAAAGGAATAAGATATTGCTTAAATTTTTTCGCTCTATTTATTCTGTTATATACACTTAATTTATTTCCAATTGAATGACTTGTAAAAGGAACTTTTTCATGTAGATAATCATAGATTTGCTGATTTTTATCACTAACATGAACACTTGCATTGTAAATAACATCTGGAAAAGAAAATTCTTGTTCAATCCACTTACCATTTTCATAAGTTTTACCTAAAATCTTCTTCGTTTCTATATTTACTTTTCCTAAAGTAAAATAAAAAAATTCCACACCTTCAGCTTTAGCTACAGCAGCATAAGTATATGCTTTCTTTACGTCATTCGGATCTTTCCGATGATGAAGCATACCAATTATAGTCATGTTAGTTCTTCTTCCCTTCTTTCTAAAGATTTTTTTCAAAACAAATATCAAATTCATTATATATATATTCATGTTCTTCCTCATTCAACCATTTTTCGAAAAATCCAGAACAAGCTTAACCTCATTTTAATATTCTACCTATAGAAATAATAAACCTGAGATTTTATAAAATGATAAAGGTTAAGGTGACATAAAATGGATACTATCGTTTTCATTGAAACAAATAAATCTGGATCAAGTAGGGAAGCAATCAAAGCAGCTGAAAAACTTAATTTCTTTACTGTTTTATTAACTAAAAAAACAAAATTTATTAATGAACGCACTATATTCCCTGATGTACATCAGATGATTTTCACTGATATAAATGATTATGATAATATAATTACAACAATTGAAAAATTAAATACATCAGGAAAAAACATAAAGGGGATCTTTAGTTTTATTGACCCTTTTGTTTATGTGGCTGCACGTTTATCAGAAAGATTTTGCTCAAATATTGTATCTACTAAAGCTATCCATCATATGGAAAACAAAATATTAACTCGTAATGTACTTAAAGAATTACCAATCTCACTCAACTATTTAATTTACAAACCAACAGAATCATTATCATCTTTTCTTGAAAAACTAAAGAGATAAATTTCCCGCTTATTGTAAAATCCCCTAAATCAACAGGATCCAAAGATGTATTATTAGTAAAAAATAAAGATCAATTAATCTTATCTATACAAAGTCTTTTAAAAAAACTACCTAATGAAGAAATTCTACTTGAAGAATATATAGATGGACCTCAGTACTTAGTTGAAATTTTAGTTCAAGATGGAAAAGTCCATATTATAGCAGTAATTGAACAAGAAATTACACTTTTTGAACGTTTTATTGTTACTGGTTATTCTTTACTAGGACAGGTAGACAAAAGACTATATAATAGTCTTTTCAATGCAGTTAATTCTGTTATTCAGGCCTTTAATATGAAAAATGGAGCGTGTCATCTAGAACTCCGGAGAATAAAAGATGTTTGGAAATTAATTGAGATAAATCCCAGAATATCAGGTGGAGCAATGAATGACATAATTGAAATTGGACATGGAATCAACTTAGTGCAAGAGACTATTCAGTTAATGTTAGGAAATAAACCTTCACTAAATAAAAAACATTATAAATATGTGTACGCTCATTACCTAACAGTTAAATCTAAAGGAAAACTAATTCGAGTTACAGGGAAAAACCGTAGTTCTAAATATCCTGGTGTAGAGAAAGTTTATATAAAACCTAAAAAAGGAACTATCTTAAAACCACCTACATCAATGGGACATCGATGTGGATACGTTTTAGCTGCAGCCTATTTTAAAACAGAAGCTAAAAAAATAGCTTTAGAAGCAGCTAAAGAAATTTCATTTGAAATCCAAAAATAATAAATACGACATATATACACCAACTGATGAAAATATACTAAAAATCATATTTCTTATAATTTTAATTTCTTTACTAAATAGACGACTCCAAAATGTTTTAATTTATATATGATAAAATATATCCATCGCCGATATGTCCAAACATGTAATTTTCATAGCAGAAAAATTACAAATATACTTTTACAACATGATTCAAAAATCAATGAAGGAATGTTTTAAGTGAAAGGACATATTCGAAAAAGAGGAACAAAGTGGTGTATTATTGTCGATATCGGAGCTGATTCAGAGACAGGAAAAAGAAGACAATAGTGGTTTTCGTGATACATTTAAAGCCTATTTGAAAAAATCCGAATTAAAAAACATTAGATTTCATGATTTACGCCATACTCATGCAACGCTTCTTTTAAAACAAGGAGTACATCCAAAGATTGTAAGCGAACGATTGGATCATAAGGACGTTTTCATAACCTTAAATCGCTATTCACATTTTTCACCTAGTCTGCAAAAGGACGCTGTTAAAACATTTAGTGAAAGACTATTCGGATGGTAATGTTTGCAAATATAAAAAATGAGGTTTCTCTTTTCTAGAGAAACCTCACCACATCAATGTTTTTGTTAAATTTTAAACTGACTCGTATACAAATCAAAGTAAAACCCACCATCTTCCATGAGAGTTTCATGATTTCCTCTCTCTAAAATACTTCCATCTTTTATTACAAGTATTTGATCTGCTTTTTCAATCGTTTTCAGCCGATGAGCGATTACAAAACTTGTTCGCCCTCTCATTAAATTATTTAATCCAGATTGAATTTGTAATTCTGTTCTCGTATCAATATTAGATGTTGCTTCGTCGAGAATTAATATATCTGCATCTGCTAAAATCGCTCGTGCAATCGCAAGGAGTTGTTTTTGTCCTTGACTTAAATTCGAACCTTCTGAAGCAATTTCCGTTTCATATTGATTCGGTAGATGTTTTATAAAAGAATGTGCTGATGCTGCTTTTGCTGCTGCAACTACTTCTTCATCACTTGCATCTAAACGTCCATATCGAATATTTTCCATAATCGTTCCTGCAAATAAATACGTATCCTGTAAAACAACCCCTATTTTACTCCGTAAAGAATTAATATCATAATCCTTTATATCTTTTTCATCAATGCTAATTTGCCCTTTTTGAATGTCATAAAAGCGAGTTAACAAATTAATAATTGTTGTTTTTCCTGATCCAGTTGGACCGACTAAAGCGATTGTCTCCCCAGGATTCGCCTCGAGACTCACATCTTTTAAAATCATGTTGTCCTGTGCGTATCCAAATGAAACTTTCTCAAGCCTAACATGTCCTTGTAAATTTTGTACAAGTACTGCATCTTTTTTATTTTGAATTTCTGGTACTTCATCCATAATTTCAAAGACACGTTCTCCTCCAGCAACTGCCGCTTGAATCGTATTCATTAAAGTTGCAAATTGACTAAGTGGTCTTGAAAATTGTCGAGAATAATTAATAAAAGCTGCAATGACACCTACTGTTGTCATTCCGTTTAATACCATTACCGATCCAGTTCCAATTACAAGCCCCATTCCTAAGTTATTAATAAAGTTCATACTTGGAAAAATAAATGCTGAAAACGTTTCAGCCTTCGTTGCTGAAATTCTTAGCTGTTCGTTAATTTCATTAAAGTTATGTACGGTTTCTTTTTCTTTTCCGTATAACGTAGTTACGTCTGCGCCTGTAATAGCTTCCTCAATAAATCCATTTAATTCTCCTAAATCCTTTTGACGTTTCGCAAAGTTTTTCCCACTATAAGCAACTAGTTTTTTCGTAACGAAAAACATAATAGGTACTGTAATTAAAGTTACAATCGCTAAAATCCAATCTAATGAAAACATCGCAATTGTTACACCTATAAACGTTAACGCTGATGAAATGATTTGCACAACACTTTGTGTCAAAGCTTGATTTAAGTTATCAATATCATTTGTCACACGGCTCATTAAATCACCTTGAGAACGTACATCAAAGAATCGTAGAGAAAGTGTTTGGATTTTTTCAAAAATATCTTGTCGTATTTTTTGTATAGTCTTTAATGCAACATTAATCATTACAAATGTTTGTAACCATGTTAATAATACGGTTATCCCATATATTGCAATGAGTAGCATGCACATTCTGGCTGTCCCGCTTAAATCCTTCGGTACAATGTATTCATCAATGATGACCCCCATATAATATGGCCCAAGTAAACCTAGTAATGTCGTGATAAATACAAGAATAATAACGAACATAAGAGATGCTTTTTGATACCCCATATAGTTCCATACTCGCATTATAGTTCCTTTAGTATTCTTAGTTTTTCCCGTTTTCGGATTGTTACGTCCACCTTTATTTCCAAATTGTCCTTGAAAATTACGCACGCTCTTCCCCTCCTTCTTGCTGCAGGCTACCACCTTGGGAAAGATAAATTTCCTGATACACTTCACAAGTTGCCAATAAATCCTCATGCGTACCATTTCCAACTAATTCACCGTTATTCAAAACGAGGATTTTATCAGCATCTATAATAGAAGATATTTTTGATGCAATTAAAAATGTCGTTGTGCCACTATATCTTGTCCTTAATGCTTCCTGTATTACAGCTTCTGACTTCGCATCAACTGCCGATGTAGAATCGTCTAATACAAGAATAGATGGCTTTCTCACTAGGGCTCTTGCAATAGATATACGTTGTTTTTGACCACCAGATAGATTGGTTGCACCTTGTGTTAAGTTATATTCATAAGAGTCTTCCAGCTTATTGATAAACTCAGTCGCACAAGCAGATGAAGATGCTAATTCCAATTCATCATAAGTTGCATCTTCTTTGCCATAACGTAAATTCTCTTCTATACTGCCTGAAAAAAGAAGTGCCTTTTGTGGAACGAAGCCAATGGAAGCACGAAGTTTTTGCAAATCGTATGCTTTCACATTAACATCATCTATACATATTTCACCTTGATCAACATCGTAAAGTCGTGGCAATAGTTTCGCCAATGTAGATTTACCACTTCCGGTCGATCCAATAATCCCTATTTTTTCACCTTTACGTACAGTAAAGGAAATATCTTTTAAAACATATTCATTATTTTTCGTATAACTATAGCTAACATTTTTAAACTCTACATTACCACCCACTTGTTTTGGTTCATATACGTCGCCTTCAGTTGTAATATCAACTTCAGTATGTAAGACTTGTTGTACACGATCAGCTGATGGAAAAGCACGGGCAATTTGAATAAATACCATACTAATAGACATAAGTGACATTAAAATGATATTTAAATAGTTAATAAAAGCTAAAATGGCCCCTACTTGGAGTGTACCGTTAAAAACTTTCTCGCCACCAATCCATAAAGTTGCTACAATTCCGCTATTTACAACTAGCATAATAATTGGCATCATCAATGAAATAATTTGTATTGCACGAATATTTATTTCAGTTAAACTTGTATTAACTTTCTCAAACTGTGCGATTTCATATTTTTGTCTTACATATGCTTTTATAACACGTACACCGGATAAATTTTCTTGTAGCTTTGTGTTTACTTTATCTAATGCTTCTTGTACTCGCTTAAATGAACCGCTCGATTGACCTGCAATCAATACAATTGCAACTAATAATACGGGTACCACAACAAGTAAAATTGGAAATAGGTCTCTCGCTGTTACAAAGACTATAATGATACTTCCAATAAATAATAACGGTCCACGGACAAGTACACGTAACGTCATCGTCATTGCCGATTGAATAGATGTAATATCATTTGTCACGATTGTTAATAATTTACCTGTTCCAAATGAATCACGATTTTTGCTAGAAAATGTTTCTATTTTTGCAAACACATCTTTTCGTATGTCTGTAGCGAAATTAACAGCAGCTTTTGTAGAATACATCATACAACCAAGTCCTCCAACTAAACCGATTGCTGCTGCTCCTATCATAAGAAGCCCCATTTTTATTACATAATTCAAATCCCGGTTTGCAATTCCAACATCAATAATATGTTGCATTATTGTCGGTTGAATTAAGTCCATCGCAACCTCAAGTACCATAAATAGCGGTCCAATAATAGCGAAGAACATGTATGGTTTTAAATACTGTAACAACTTGCGAAATGATTTCATACACAATCTCCTTTTTTCATGAAATTACCATCGAATAATTTATATTCCTCCTTATTTGAGCGATATAGTCTGTAATTTCTCCATTAGTCCTATTATATTAGGTAAATTAATATTTAACATTATTAAATGATAAGCATTTATGACTTCCCGGTCAATAAATGTGCTTTATCTTACGTAAATAAAAAACCACATTCTTAATAGAAAGAATGTGGTTTTTTATTTATATTTGTTCAATTGTAAAATTCAATCGCGAATCATTATTTTAGATGAATTTCGGTTTGGCATAGCCAAAAACTTTTGCTAAACTAGCTTTATGGAGTTCTTTGATAACTTGATATAGAATAGAAGGTTGCAGGAAGAAAATAGCGTGCGAAAACCAAGCCATTCGGTTCCTGCGTAAAATATCAACCGTATAAAGAGAGCATCCAAGCGTTGGACATCTAGGGGTGGATCGCCCCGAAGTAACGCTCATGGAGACGAAAGGTTACTTTCGTCGTGGAACTGAGAAGCTCCCACTTCTAGCTTTGCTAAGTGGTGAGTAGTTCACTAGGATTATTACCTTTATCCTCCATCAAAAGCATCTATATAAACATTTAAAACTCCGTTAAAACTGGGAATTTATGTCCTTTAAAATCTAATTCTTTATTACTTCGAACCATCAAATATTTACTAGACTGTAATTCTGTATATTGTACATCATCAATCCCTAATTGATCTGGGCAAAAATAAAATTCAATCTCTGTAAATGATTCAGAGATTTCCTCACATAGTTCATCTAAAATCGGAAGTACTGGAGCAAATACTCCATATAACTTTAGCTTTTCATTTTCTACTTCATAAACAATAATCGCATCTAGTTTCTTAGAATAATACAGTTTCTCATTCCATTTTAAGTCATACATTTTCAAATAAAATGAAGATTGATAATTTATTGTCGAAAACATATTAGAAAGTCTTTGACTATTTTCAATGATTTCATTTATTAAACTTCTATCCTCTTCATTATAAAAATCTAGCTTTCTAAGTATAGAATCTTTATTATTCTTTATATCATACGGTATAGTCATCAGATATTCCTGCACCACTTGAAATCCAAATGATTTATATAGTTCAGGGGTTTCAGTAAACAAGAAAGCACATTCACATTGCTTATCTATTTCTTCTAGCATCTTATTAAGCAATTGTGTCATTAGCCCTTGTCTACGAAAATCCGGATGTGTCATTACCGATTGAATACCCGCTGCATTTATTTTTTTACCGTTAATTAGTAACGGGAGTGAAAATACCGCAACATTTGCAATCGCATTACCATCTTGTAAATATGAGAATGCTTTAAATGTATTATCCCAATATCCTTTCTCTGAAAAATCATGTAATGTTTGACTCGTAATCCCAAACACTTTTTCAAATAAAGGAAATAACTGCTCTCTGTTCGGTTCTTCAAATAGAATATTTGCAATCTTTTCAACATTACCCATGTTGTACCTCCATACGTCGATTCCATTAAATTATATAAGCTTATAAGACCTACCCAAAAAATAGTCCTTATAATTCAATATAATATCATAAAACATAAAAAAATCATCTAATTAATTTTATGTTTTGACTCTTTAAAACTAAGTCGAATAAACCAATATTGAGATTGCTGAATATTAATAAGTTTATTATATAAAAATAATGCTTTCTAACTAGCTTTTACTAATAGAAATGCACCATTTATAAAAATATTATTCACTTATTATTTCGTTCCTTCAAGTCGCTCCTTCGTACTAATTTCTTCGCCCCTAATACGCTTTTCAAACGTCTTTCTCCAACTAGTAGACAGTGCATTTACTTCTAAAATCCTTTTTAATCCTTCAGAGTTTTGTTTTTCTTTATGCATTATGCGATTCGCAAACGAAACTGACACACCTTTTGGATCAGGCTTCAACAATTTCAAAGTATCTACCGGTAATATCCATCCTTCTTTTAATACTCGAAAATAAAAACCTGTGTATCCTGTATCTTGAAAATATAATGGTAGCTTTGGAATATTATATTTCTTTGCTAATTTAAAACAAGGTTGTCTTGGCTGCGTTACTTGTACAATCGCTTCTCCGAGGTGAAACGTGTCACCAATACAAACATCTTCTTCACACATTCCGCTTACTGTTATATTTTCACCGAAAGCCCCATATACAAGTTCCTGATTCAATTCTTTTTCCCAGTACGGATAGTGATCACCAGTATAAACACAAACCGCTTTATCTACCCCTCCATGATGAACTAAATCCGCCTGTCCATCTCCATTAAGCTTTAAAAACGATAAAAAAACAGGTTCCTTTACTTGCTTTTTATTTATCCCTGTTTGAATTAACTTCCCACCATACATAACCTCTTTTGGCAGTCCTATATTTAGAGATAGGACTTCATATGCTTTAGTCATTTTAATCCCTCCTCTTACTCACGACACAACTTTTCAAACTGATAGATAACTTGAGAATCCACTTCTGATAAAATGATTATAAATCCTACAAAACCATTGTTCAATTCAATTATTTATATAATAATGATAGGTATATCCTATGATTAAACTTGAGGTGATTTCAATCGAATTACGACAATTAGAATACTTTTTAGCTGTTTCGAAAGAATTACATTTCACAAGAGCAGCCGAGAAATTAAATATTTCACAACCTTCACTAAGCCAACAAATACGTGCATTAGAACATGAAGTAGGAATGCCACTTTTTGATCGAATTGGTAAAAAAAATATCTTTAACTGAAGCAGGAAAAGTTTTATTATCGCACAGTAAAACAATCTTCCACGAAGTCGAACAAGCCCGCTCTACCATTCAAGATTTAAACGGATTACAACATGGATCCTTAACAATCGGCTCATTGTTAACCGTCGTAAATTATTTACTGCCACCAGCCATTTTAAATTTCAATAATTTATATCCGAATATTGAACTTTCTGTATTAGGTCTTCGTACAGGGGAAATTCGTGAAAAATTATTACAAAATGAATTAGATATTGGCATTACATTTCTTCCAGTGCAAGATAAAGAGATTGTTTCTATCCCACTATATAAAAGTGAACTTACATTAGTCGTGCCAACCGGTCATACTTTAACTGAACATGATCGTGTATCTATTGCAGAATTACAGAACTATCCTCTAATTCTTTTACCTAAAAATTTCTTTTTAACTGAACTAATTACATCCCATTGTCAAAACTTTAACTTTAAACCAAAACCAATTTTAGAAATTAGTACAATGGAATCTTTAATTCAAATGGTCTCAAAAGGAATGGGAATTACAGTGTTACCAAAACCGTATATAGACTTTTTGCAAAGTGAGCACATACAAGCTATTAAAATTGAAAACCCCACTCCAACAATAGATATAGGACTTATTTATAGAAAAGATAAATATATGTGCGCTTCTACCCGGGGATTTATTGAGCAACTAAAAATAACAGTACATTCTCTACAAAAAAAAGCATAAAAAGAGATTATCCAATGAAGCCGCTGCACAACGACCTAATAGAATAATCTCTTTTCATTATGAAATAAAATCGATACGTATAAACTCATATAATTTTAGTGTACCTTTTTTGAGATTGGAATATATTTTGTAAAATATGCCCCTACTAGCAACAATACAATTGAGACTAACCAAGTAAAAATACCGCCAAAACGAAACCAATATGCAAACAAATTTAAGATTGCAATTAAAAAGCAACAAATAGAAGTTAATGCACTTTTTAATCCTTTTATCCCTGCTTTTTTTCTTTTTTGATATGTTATATACATCGAAACGACTAGAAAAAGGATTAGAACAATTGGTAACATAGCTTGTAGCAATGGCAATCCCTCCTGTCTATTTCCGCTCCTTCAACTTTACCACATTATCCCTTTTTAATCTTTAGGAATCAACTCACTTTTCTCTTCTTTCCAAAAATCAGTATATTCACTATTTTTAAAGTTGACATTCACTTGAGAAAACGTAAGGATTAGAGAAACTAGAAAAGTAAGCGAGTAATAACAAAAATGAGTAACTGCTCTAAAAAGCAATTACTCATTTTTGTTAAAACATTTGTGTTCATAACAATACAGGTGTTTCAAAATCAATATGTATATTATTTATTAGCTTGTACCTCACCTGCAATTAATTTACTACCTGAATATGTACCTTTTTGTATAAAAACTTGATTAATTAATTCTTTTTGCTCCTTTTCTGACATTACTCCTTTCCCTTCTCCTAAATTCCCACTTTGTAATTTCCAAATCTTGTTGTGGTCCACATCAACCTTTTCATATTTTCCTTGTTTCCATCGTTCTAAAATATCCACATATGTACTTTTTTGTGCAACATCATTACTATTTATAATTTCAAGTAAACTTTCAATACGTTCTTGTGTAATAAAAATATAGCCCCATTTTTGATCAGCTTTCGTTTTTTGATGTGCCATTTCATGTAGTGCTGTCTGTATGTTCTCATCTGTCCACTTAAAATTTTTATTAAAACCACTATTCGGTAATGAATGATTGCCATTTTCTAAAAGCTTTGCATCTTCAGCTTTTACATTACTATCAGCTAGCACTTCTACTGCCGGAGCGGCTGGTGATGCCTTTTTCGCAGCTGGTTTACTATTATTCAGATAATACAGCATACCATACGTTACACCTACCCCGATTACCGCCATACCAGCTATAATTCCTATGATTTTAAATAATGTTTTCATCTTGCTTGTTTCCTCCCAAATATCTCTGTTCTTACTACCTCATTATTTCTTATATAAAACAGTTCCTTCATTCAAAATAGTTCATCCCATCCCCTATCATATTATTTATATATATTTCCTTATATTGTATTTCTTTTTTCGTGAAATTGAAAGATTATTCTGTTAAAAAATAAAGATATTCTACAAAATTTCCCTTTATATTTATATGGAAACAAAAAAACAACGAGCGCCTTCTAAAACACTCGTTGTTTTTACTTTATGCACGATTTTCTTTTAACCACTTCGTAATAACATCTAACCTCGAAACATCAAAACGTCTTTCTTCACACATGTTTAAGCTGTTTAAACTTTTCACAATTTCTAATTCATTCGACTTTATACTTTTTGCTTCAATCAATTTACAGTACCCGTCTGTGACGGTATTGAGATTTTCATAATAACGCTGAAATGCTTTAGATATATGTAAATGTTTTTCAAAGTTTCTTCTTTTTTTCGTCCCATCAGACTCTTTCCGTTTTCTAAGCTCTTCATCACTTGTATATAAATAAAAATATTGATCTGGAAAACCAATTTCTCTATTTATCATCTTTTCTTTATAAAAGTTTTCTATTAAAGATAACGGCTGATTAAATATATCAAAATGAAAACACCAATTATAACTAAGTGGCTGATATATATCCCCATCGAGTATTACTAATTCATATTGCTGCGACTTCTGCACTGCTATTTTCCAGCGCTCTACTTGTTTTTCAAAATACCATGTTCTATGTTCATTTTCTGGTCTTTCAAATAAAAAATTCACTTCAGGTATAATATAAGCACCATAATTTTTTTCCAATTCACGACACGTGCTGCTCTTACCAACGGCACTTGCTCCCTCGAACGCTATAATCCCCATTGTTTCTCCCACTTTCATTAACTAAAATCTCGTTGTTTCGCTCTTCTCCCCCATAACTGTCTCCATAAAACGATTGAAGCGATAGAAAGCATTATTGTTGTAATGATACTACCTTCAATACCAAATGAGCCTCCATGAAGCACTTCTGACCCATTTGTTACAGGTTTAAACAGTGGTGTAGAATACATTACCATTCCACTTACTGCAAAACCATAAATATTAAATTGCGCCCAATTCCACAGCGAATGCCACGCGCATATCCCCCAAAGACTACTGTCTTTCAAAGCGTAAAAAGCTGCAAATACACCAACTAATATTATATTCGATATTGAAAGAATTGTAATACCTGGATTAAGTAAATGAAGAAAACCAAATAAAAAGGACGTCACTATAATCCCAACCCATATACGACTTCTAACAGAAATAACTGGAAACAACCAGCCTCGTACAATAATTTCTTCCGTTGCACCTTGTATTAAAAAAGCAATTAAAGATCCTACAATACCAAATATGGCGGTTGCCGTAATTTGTTGCATTTGTAGTTTTACACTCCCTGTTAATATAAGCACAATTACTGGTATTGAAATGAAGACAAATCCTATTAACGCACCTCTCAAATACTTTCTCATCCATTGCACTTTCCAAAAACCAATGGATGAAAATGACCTTTTCTCTACAAACCTAATCCATAAAAAAATAAAAAATATAGCCCCACCAAACGTTAATATCATCTCAATATTATTATAAATTGCCTTTACAAATGATGTATCCGCTTTCGGTAAAAACAGCATAAACAACATGAAAAATTCACCTAAAGTTAAAAATACAATTGCAAGTATAACAGCGAAAATAGGATGAACTTTTCTTCTTCCTTCTTTTGCTGCTTCAATTATTTTAAATTGTTTATTTAGCAATATTCTATCCTCCTTATTATTGTAATCATCTGTATTCTTAAAATATATATCGTTTCCCTTAAACATATTTTTTAAAATAAATGATTTCTGTTTGGAATAAATTCAGATTAGGAATAATATATAAATAAAAGAGATGTCTTCGTGCCTTTTACCAGTATCACCCAATTCATTCACTGATATTACCAGCACTTGCTATTTCCCACCATTTGTTGTAGGATAGTAATTAAGGTCAATTTAGTACTATATTTTCTTTGCATATTATCAAGTATCAATCAGGAATGTTTTGTACTCCTTATGGATTTTTGATAATATGTGAACTTTTATTTTCAATCGAATAAGGCCGATCATATTGTAATCTTTTTAAATTTTAGGAGGCATTACCATGACATTAACAGGTAAAGTAAAATGGTTTAACAGCGAAAAAGGTTTCGGTTTCATCGAAGTTGCAGACGGTAGCGATGTATTCGTTCACTTCTCAGCTATCACTGGCGACGGCTTCAAATCTCTTGACGAAGGTCAAGAAGTTAGCTTCGAAGTTGAAGACGGTAACCGTGGACCTCAAGCTAAAAACGTTGTAAAGCTATAATTCAATCAATAAAAAGGTTGTTACCAGCTCGGTTAACAACCTTTTTAATATATAACTAAAATTTTTACATAAAAGGAGTGGTTACATGTATCGCAATCGAAAGAACGATGTAGCAGAAGTACCACCAGAACAAACCCCTGTTTGGGAATGTGAATCAGAGGATTGTTTAGGATGGATGAGAAAGAACTTTTCATTTGAAGAAGAGCCTAAATGCCCTTTATGTAAAAGTAGTATGAAAAGCGGAGAACGTTTATTACCTAAAATAGGTTGATTTTTACAAGCCCCTCTTATTTAAAATAAGAGGGGCTTTTTTATTAATAATGAATATCCTCTACATCTGTTCGTACAATAGAATACATTAATGCATCGTGTTGTTTATTTCCTTGATGAATGTATCCACGTAACAGCCCTTCTTGTTGAAAACCTAATTTAGATAACATATTACACGAAGTTATATTTTCAGGATATGTAATAGCTCCAATTCTAAATAAACCTAAATCTCGAAATCCATAAGTAATAATTTCTCGAGCAGCTTCAGAAGCATAACCATTCCCCCAATAACGAGGATGCAAATCATATCCAATCTCTGAGCGTTTACTCCAAAGTTGTAAATTATTTAATCCAATTGTTCCTACTAAATTATTTGTGTCTTTTAATACAATCCCCCAACGCATTGCCTTTTTCTCAAAGTAATTTTTTGAAAAAGATTCAATCATACGTGAAGCTTGTCCAAACTCAGTAAAAGAATTCATACCGTAATAACACGTTACCTCATCTAATGAGAATATTTCATATATTTTTTGACAATAAGATTGTTCTATTTCAACTAAGCGCAAGCGTTCTGTTTCTAACATAGGAAATACCATAGGATCACTCCTTTCTCTCTACTCATTTATTATAGCAGAAAAAATATTTATAATTAGGAAAGTCCTTAATGTCCCACAAATCAAATATTTCTAGCGATGTTTATCCTATTAATAATATATAACTTCGTTGTATTTATTAATTCCCCTCTAAAAACCACCCCTAATTTATACCTTCTCATGTTAAAATATAGAAAAACAGTAAATATTTCTTACGGAGGTGCTTAAACTTTATGTATATTTTCATTGGCTTATCCCTCTTGCTCATTTTACTCATTTTTTTATTCGCAAAAAAATTCACACCAAACTCATTTATGATGACAAGTTTTAAAGGAAATAGCTTTAAGACATTTTCAGTTGGTATATTAATCGCTGCTACACTCTCTCTTTCATACGGAATGTATCACGCAGCAACATATCAACCTAGATATTTAGATATTAAATTGCAAAATCAAAATTTCACTGTTTTTGGTAATGTTGGTGAGTTTGGTTATTTCTCAGAAGAATTACTAAAAAAAGATGCAGAAGTTGAACTGTATTTTGTCTCTTGGGAAACAATACAATTAAATAATCCAGAAATAATAGTAGACTACCCTTCAGGCAAACAGGAAACATGGAAGCCTAATATAACATTAATTCCTACAAATAAATTAAAAGAAAAACATAGTATTAAAGAACTTTATCGGCTCTCACCGTATTCCTTTGAAGAATCTGGAAAAATAACATTAACTATTAAAGAGAATAAAGCCAATCATAAAAAGATTGCAATTAATGTGAAATAATTACAAATAAAATGTCCCTCCATTATGTTGGAGGGACATTTTATTTACATATGTATTCAATATTATTATTTTGACTGTTCATTCAATGTCGTAATTATTTCATTGGCAGTATTCTTTCCGTTTCCAATACAAGCACCAATTCCTACACCGTAATATGAAGCACCAGCTAAGTATACATTAGGATAAAGCACGGCCAATTTTTCTTGTAATGATTGAACAGCTTGATTATGTTCTAAATGATATTTCGGCATTAAATCTTTCCAATTTGTAACTTCAATTACTTCCGGTTCACCTTTAATTCCGAGGCTCTTTTCAATATCATATAAAGCAACTCGTACTAATTCTTCTTCACTATAACTTTTGATCGTTTCATATACTGGATTAGTGCTCTTATAAAACATTCTTACTAATAGCTTTTGTTTACCAGATGTATGTTTCCACTTCCTGCTTGTCCATGTGCAAGCATCACAATGTAAATCACTGTTTTCCGTTACGATAAAACCTGTGCCGTCAGCCGGTAGTTGTTCATCTAGTATGTCAAAACCTAAGTAAATACTTATAAGCGATGAATTTTTAAATTTATTAAAATGCTCATTTAACTCATTAGACTGTAA
Source organism: Bacillus sp. SRB_8 (assembly GCF_003264205.1). Taxonomy (NCBI): domain Bacteria; kingdom Bacillati; phylum Bacillota; class Bacilli; order Caryophanales; family Bacillaceae; genus Bacillus; species Bacillus sp. SRB_8. Next base: position 214,494 of record NZ_NADT01000019.1, read on the forward strand.
TAACGTTTGTGCGATATCATGTGGAGCTGCTAAAACGACATAATCAGCTTGTATTGTCTCATGATTTGCAAAAGAAACCTCATACCGATCCCCTTTTTTACTTATCACTGTTGTTACAGCACCTTTATTAATGACAGTCTCCGTCAGCACTTCTTCTAAGCGATTAATAATCGTAGATAGTCCACTTTTAAATGATACAAACTTTTTATTTCCTGCTGACTGAAATTGTTTTTTATTCTCTTCAAAACCTTTAATAATACTTCCATATTTATTTTTATACTCAAGTAAATATGGTAACGTAGATGCCATTGTAAGCTCATTCAATTTACCAGAATATACACCTGACAGCACAGGTGCAATTTGTCTTTCCACTAATTCTTTCCCTAAAAAGCTTTCTAAAAATACAGCAAGTGATGTATCCTTTGTAAACTCCTTATTTTTCGTAATAAAATCTTTTAAAGCAACGATTTTCCCTTTTTTTGAGACTAGCGTACTGCTAAATAATGATTCAACACTCATAGGAATCCCAAATATAGTGTCAGCAGGAATTGGATGTAATATGTTATCAGAGTATATGTAAGAAATACCTGTTTCGTTATATACCATTTCATTTTCTAAATTTAAATCTTTTACAAGCGGCAAAACATGTTCATTACGAGCTACAATAGAATCTGCTCCAGATTCCATAATAAAATCATTTTCTTCCACACTGTGGATTTTACCACCTAAATACTCTTCTTTCTCAATAAGGATTAAATTTAAATCTATATTATAATCCTTCTTTAATTTTTCTAAATAAAACATAGTAGAAAGTCCAGTAATACCTCCACCGATGACAACGACTGTTTTCATATTTGCTGCGCCCCTAACCGATACAATTAATAATTCCTTTATTATTATAACCAAAAATTATCATAGTCGACTAGCAGCTTGCGCATTCTGTAAGAAATTAGACAATATATATGAATATATTTTAGGCTGATCATTATGCACTAAATGACCTGCAAACGGAATAACAGCAATATGTATATTGTTGTTTAATTGTTTAAACGTTGTAGCGGCTGTAACTTCATCTGCTGAATCTCCCCCAACAATACACAGTGTAGGTACTTGAAGATTAGCTACATCACCTGTTTCATGAAATGGGTACCACTCCTTAACTTGCCACGATTTCAGCAACCCTTTCCAATCACTTTTTACATGAATTTGATTCATATAAGTTACAACTTCTTCATTTTCCATCAACTGTTGATGACACTTTACTTCATACTCCTGAGACTCTTCCCAATTATCTCGCTCAATAGGAAAGATACCTGAAAAAGTTAATGTCCTCACTTTATCTGGATATTTTTTTGCAAATAATAAAGCGGCTATCCCCCCTAGTGAAACACCCGCTATATGACAACTATTAATTTGCAAATGTTCTAGTGTATCATTCAAATCATCAGCAGAGCAAAGAAAATAATTATCTAATGTACCTCCTGATTCTCCATGTCCCCTCAAATCAGGACGAATTACTTTATATTGTTTTTCTGTAAAAAATTCTACCTGTTCTTCAAACTCTACTAAACCTGTCATACCACCAGAATGTAAAAGCACACTTGGTTCCCCTTCACCTGAAATATGCGTATGTAGTATCATTTATCCCCCTCCTTTGAAACTGAATATTCTATTTATTGATAGTATATCGAATATATTTCTAAATTACCAAATAAAAAAGAACTATAACATATTCAACTCACGTCATAGTTCTTTCTATTTTAAAAACATAAACCAGTTTATTAATTTGTCAATTTCTTGGCTGAGTGCTATTACTTTTTCATGTTGAAGTCCATAATTTGAGACTAGATTCAATAATTCTTCTTTTTTCAATTCAATTATTTTTTCTAACTTCACTAATTCCATGTCGTCTTTATTCGCTCCAATTTCAAAATATATGTATTTTAGTATAGCCTACTTACATAATAAGTAAAAGTCTCATGCTAATGTAAAATCTTACATATTTGAAAAAACAACATACTACTAACAAAAAAAGAGACTTAAACTAAGCCTATTATTACAGGTCATTATAATTTTCTACCATTTTTTATAAATATGTTAGTTTATGAATGTGTACCATTTACTATTAATTTAAAGTTAGACACTTTTACTCATTAATAATACAACAGAATTTCTCAAATGTTTTATCTTTATATTCTGGAACCCTTGTTAAGTGATCAAAATAACTATATGAAAATTTAAATATGTGTCCAAAATCCCAATTAAATTCGCTGTAGTCTTTAAGCCAGAATGCATTATCTAGCGGAAGTGTATCAACTTGTTTTGCTTTTGTAAGAGGTAAACGATCTACAGTAGAATTCAATATTATTTGGGCATTCGGCATTAAATTGCGACTTTTTCTAAGTACATAAACTAGCTTTAATAGTGGTTTTATTCCTCGTTGAAATAATTCTATATGCCCTAAGTCATATAATATATTAATCGCATGTGAGAAGGTAAGCATATGACCAATTAAATCGTGATGTGATTCTGCCTTATATATAACATTGAATTCAGATAATTCATTTAAAATAAATCCAGATAATTGCTTCGGGTTTTTAATTTCGCTTTGAATCTCCTCATTATTTATAATGAGTTGCTTTACTTCTTTAGTTGTAAAACCAATCCAAGATCTACCGGGAATTGTTTTTTGAAACGATAATATAAGGTTTGCTATATTATTAATATCTTGCTCACTCCCCCAATGACTTAACTCCTTAATGGCTAGTAAACTTAAAGAAGCGTAAATTACATTATGACCAACCCAATGGAGTTCATCAATCGTTTGTTCCAAAGATTTAATTATCGTTTCTTCAGCACTTTGATAATCGACACCTTGTTTATTATCAATTGTTTCGCCTAACCTTTGCTTATGGAGCATCATTTTCGCTTGAGAATAAATGTTACAGGCAGTTTTTTCATCAATGTTATTGTTTTTCGTAAAAAAATAACTAGCAATGGCAGCTGCTCCGAAATGTGCATGCCAAATATCATTTGTTTCTTTTTTACATTGAGATATAATTGAAAGCCCATCTTTTAATACACTTATATTTTCCATCTCTCTTATCCCCTCTAAACCCTAATAAAAATGGTTTTTTAGCATCTACAAAGTCGGCAAAAAGCCAGGTGAAAACTCTTGAAAAGTTTCCTCCTTTACAGTTATAAATTAAAATTGCCCCTGTCGCTCAACCAGAATTAAATTTGCTTCTAATAATATTTTGAGATGATACTTATTCATCCCTAATGCAGTCTCAATCTTCCACAATTGTGTTTGTTTTGATTATGAAATAAATAACGAACAATCTCTCGTTTTACTCCTGCCAAAGCCTTAAAAATTTTCACTCTTTGTTTATCTGAATTATTTGGTTTGATAGTCATGGAACTATCTTATTTTTTTGTCAAATCTCTCATCTTCTTAAACATACAAAGTGAAAATCAAATGTGTATGTATTTATAGATAGTTGTTTTATTATACACGCGAATCTTTATGTAATTGATACTTTCTATTATGTTACCACTTAGTATGTATCCTTAAGCTACTTCCTTAGCTTAACGAAGGTGTTAATACAAATAAGATGTGATTCATTTCATCACTCTTATTCAAAAATCTATGTTTCACGTTCGGTGGAATACGCACAACATCTCCTTCTTCTAAAAAATATTCATTCCCTTCCAATTCCACATACACTTCCCCTTTCATTACAACTGCAATTTCTTCCTTATCTTCGTGGGAATAGTGACTTTCTGTTGTATTTGCATATCCGTTTAAATCCATCATTAACATTTCAATGCGAGCTTTCATAAAATCTGGTGTTAACACATCATAAACAATATGATCATTATTTTCTCGATATACTTTTTTCCGATCTTTCTTCTTAGAAATAAGTGAGTCTGTATCAATATCATTAATAAAAAGAGTAAACAGCGGTACATTTAATGCTTTCGCTATTAATTCCAATACATTTAAAGAAGGATTGGCATGTCCTCTTTCAATTTGACTAATAAGTGAAGTACTGATTCCTGCATAATCAGCAAATTCACGAATTGTCATATTATTTTTCTTACGATAACTTAAAACAGTTTGACCTAGCCGATAATGAATCATTGTTACAACTTCCTTTCGTCCATCATAATACATCTTTTGTCCCTTTTGTGCTGACATACTAAACAGTGGCAATTAATCCTTCCTTATTTCATCTTAGGCTTATATACTAACTTTTGTACATTATATTATATACAGTTCATTATAATAAACAACCAATCGGAGGGACAAACTTTGAAATCACCTATTCTTTCATATTTCATCTTATTTTTTGGCGTGTTCGCCTTATCTACTTCAGCTATCTTCGTAAAAATAGCCGATGCCTCTGCAGCAATCACTGCTTTTTATCGATTATTGTTTGCTACGGTAATTCTTTTACCGTTTCTAATATTTAATACAAACAATCGAAGCGAACTTCGCTCATTATCAAAAAAGCAATGGGGATTTGGACTCTTATCTGGATTATTTCTAGCAGCTCATTATGTACTATGGTTTGAATCATTACAGTATACTTCCATAGCAAGTTCTACAGTTATCGTAACGTTGCAACCTTTATTTTCAATGGTCGGTGGTTATTTTTTATTTAAGGAACGGTTTACGAAAGGTGCAATTATAGGCTGCCTTATTGCAATTTCAGGAAGTATCGTGATTGGGTGGCAAGATTTTCAAATTAGTGGAGAAGCTTTATACGGCGATATTTTAGCTTTTATTGCTGCTGGCGTCATAACAGCTTACTTTTTCATTAGTCAACATGTTCGTAAAGACCTATCCCTAATACCGTACTCGGTAATTAGTTATAGCAGTAGTTCACTCTTTCTCGGTATATTTGCTTACACACAGCAGTCACCTTTCTTCAATTACACTGCACAAACATGGTGGTCCTTTATAGGTCTGGCATTCATTGCAACGATTTTAGGACAAACAATTTTCAATTGGTTATTAAAATGGATGAGCGCTACTGTTATCTCGATGAGTATTTTAGGAGAAACAATTGGAACTTGTATTTTAGCCTACTTCATTTTAGATGAAACAATTTCTTTACAGCAAGGACTAGGAATTCTACTTATTTTCATTGGATTAGCATCATTTTTATTACAACCGAAACAATCAAATCACAATTTATAAAGTGAAACTTTAATCAGTAGGGTTTTTGTTCATCCCCCGCTGATTATTAGCCTTCACCAATCTGGCGTTTACGGGCAGTTGATCTCCCACCTAACTTCTTTGCTCCAGCCGAATTTTGAGGTGGGAGTTTTACTGCCCACAAATAGCGGGATAAACAAGAAAAGCATGGCATTAGTTTGCCATGCTTTTCTTGTTTATTTATTATTGTGGGGATTGTTCCACCTGCTTTTGCTTTAGCCTTTGCTCCAATACATGAATCATGAAGAGGAAATGCTCTGCCTCTCTTGTAACATGATCAGCAAGCAATGGATTAATAACACTTCGAATTTGGCATGTTTGAATTAACTCTAATCCTGCTTTTTTGAAATTCCTTAACTCAACAGTGGCGTTTTCACTATCTTTATTCATTTTGCCTATAATTGGATATGTCGGTTCTTTTTGATATAACATTGATTCAACATCTCTAGCTTGGTTAAGCAGAATTTCGAAATCATCACCGAATTTCAACGCTGTATGAACAAGATTTCTTTCCGATTGATCCAATAATGATCCAATAAAACGTGAGTGTTCCATCATAATACGCAGCCAGAAAACATTCTCACTAATAATCGCATCTTGAATAGGATCCATTTTCCCTTCGTTAAACTTTTGAAGTGTCCGCATAAAATATTCTGCTTCTCGTGCAACATGATCCACTAAAAGTGGGAAATTAAACCCTTTCACTTTACAATTGATGATTAAAATTAGTAAATTTCTTTTATAATTACGAAAAGCATACACTAACTGAATGCTTTCTTCATTTAATTGCCTAACTGCTTGAACAGTTTGCGGAATAGTAAATGCTTTTTGCAGCTGCCTATCAAACTGATTATAAAATTGTTCTACCTGCTGAATTAAATTTTTATCGTTACGGTTAAATCCCTCACCAAGAAACAAAGCATGCTCTTTCATAATACGTAACCAAAATCTATTTTCAGTTATAGATCGTTCAATAAATAATTGTTCTGTTAATGATTCAGGTGGAGCTGCTTTCAATTCCGGTGGCAACAGCATAGCCCGCTGTGGGTCCATAATAAAATGTCCAGGAATAGGTTGGTCTGTCGACATTACAATCACTCCTTGTTCCTTGAATGCGCAATTATGCTATGTATGAAAATAAATAAAATTTAAATATACTTATGCGATGGTTTTTTCAAGGTTTTTGAAATTTCCACATATGCATTCCCCTTGCACATAGAAATAGATTCTATTAAGTCATATGCTTTCCAGATCAAGATGATTCCTAATGCTTCATCCGTTAAAACATTCGTTAAATAAAAATTGCTCTTTATTTTTAACAAACTAAAAAAGCATGGCGTCCTTTTGCCATACTTTTTTCAAAACAAATCGATATTTTCGTTCAATTTACACCTCTATTTATTATGTACAATCAAACCATTTGGTCTAAAACGACTCATCATGATTTCGTTAACAAATTTCCCATGAGCCTTCAAATTCCCAACCTTTACACCTTCTTCTTCAAATCCAAATTTTTCATATAATACTTTGGCTCTAGGATTCGTTTCTAATACACCAAGCTCCACTCGCTCTAACATTAGCCAATTATCAGCTAAATCAAGCATTTTTGTAAGAAGTGCTTTTCCAATTCCCTTATTGTGATATTCACTATCTACTCCGATGAATAAATCACCCGAGTGAGATCTTCGTCCTGGACTTTGGGTTAAACCGACAAATCCAACAACTTCTCCATCATATTCTGCTACAAATTCAAATTGATTCTGTGCTAAATTTCGAATTCTATTCTCCATTGCATCTACACGCATACTAGGTAGGAAAACCATATATGGTAAAACATCCTCTTGAATGCATATACGATGAATTGCTCTAGCATCTTGTATTTCTACTGCTCTAACGTTAATCTCCATCTTTCTCCCCTCCATTCAAATATTCATATTCTAATATCCCATATTAAAATCCTGCCAACCCTTATTTCTTTGTGTTATTTTTATATAATTATTTCGATATAATATTCGCTTTTTGAACATCATCTCTTATATTCCCTCTCGTTCAAAATGAAAAAATCACTTAGAAGATACTAAGTGATTTTTTATTTAATTTTTCACCCTATTATACAACTCAAGCAGTTCTTCTACTGAAATACCATTTATTTTCATACCGGTAATATCACAATTTTCTATTTCAATATTTTTCAGATTACTACTACGTATTGTAGTACTTTCCAAATCACATCTATCAAATGAAATAGGATCTTTATCCTCTCCAAGGCTTGTATCTCTAAATTGAACTCCACCTAAAGTCACAAAATTAAATTTACTGCCAGAAATATTTAAATCTGCATATGAGGAATTTCTAAAATTAATATTTCTAAAGGTTGATTGACTTATATTACAATTACTCATATTCATATGCATTATATTACTACCAACAAATGCACTATTTTTTAAATTTACTTGATAATATTCTGTATTAACCAAATTACAGTTTTCGTATTGACCATTTTTCATATCTTTATTTTTAATTAGGTTCTCTCCAACTGCATCTACATTTTTTCTTTTTACATAGCAATACTCATCTTCAGATTTAAAAATTATTTCATAGCCCATTTTTTTATAAAAATGATGATTATTAATTTGTCTACTAGATGTTTCAAGATCCCAAATCCTTATGTTCGGAAATTTTTCTTCTATTAACTTAATAACCCGCGATCCAATTCCTTTTCCTTGAAGAAAAGGCTCTACAAAAATACGATCGATTCTTCCGTACGATTTACCAGAGATCGTAACTATAATTCCCCCGATTACTTTTTCATCCATTATCACTTTGTAAGTATCCAATTCTTCAATTGAATATTTCATCATTTCAACTGAAGAATATCCTGGCGGTTGAATGTTATAATCAATTACATCACCTTGGCCGTATAACCATCGCTTTGCTTCTTCATCAAATGTTCTTTTCATTATTTCTGTTAACTTTTCAGCATCTAAAATTGTAGCTTTTTCTATAGATATTATTGTCATTTTTGTTTTCCCCTTCATTGTTATAAACCGATAACTTTTGTGAACGATATAGTTATTAATTTACTTTTGTCTTTAATATTTTTCCCATTATTACATATGGGGCATCACTTTTACTTGGGTGAAATGGCTCTAATACATCCACCCAATCCAATCTTTTATATAAAGAACGCGCTTTTTCATTGTTTATTTGTGTTGTTAAAATACTCGTTCTATTTGAAATCCCTTCTAATAATTCATTATGTAATTTCATTCCAAGACCTTCATTTCGATATTGTGGGTGAACTGCTAACTCTACAAATTCAAAACAATCTTGTAACCATTCGTCTGCTTGTTCTAGATTTAACGCTTCTCTCATTAATTGATTATAGTACTGCCCTTCTAATGAGCGATAACCATAAGTAAAACCAACTACCTCATTTTCATCATTTATTGCTACTATACCTTTAAAATCTGCATATTCTATATGTCTTTTCATTCTCTCAATCATTTCAGTAAAATTTGTTTTCTCAAATGCTTTACAATACAATTTTGCCATATTATTAATTAGGATTTCATCTTTTTCAATACGTATGAGTTTCACTTTACCTTCCCCCTATTAAAACATTTGAACCCTTAAATAATTATAAAATAAAGAATTTTAAAATTAATCACTCTCTTTACTATTAAACTACAAATCAACCTATATTTTCCACTGTTACTTAATATGAATGAATAAAAAGAAGAGAACATGTAATATACATATGTTCTCTTCTTTTTATTTTAACGCTTATTCATTTTCAATTTTATATAATTAATACTTAGATATTACTTAAGCCACTCGTTACAAGTATTAGCTAGCTCCTGTAAATCCTCTATAAATCGACTCGCATGATATCCATCACAAACCGCATGATGTACTTGCAATGAAACAGGTAGCATAACCCTGCTTCCATCATTGAAATATTTCCCACAAGTAATAATTGGTAATAAAGAATCACCATCATTATTAATATTTAAATTAAATCCTGTAAAACTAGTCCAAGGTATACCAGAAATTGAAAAAAAATTTGGCGGAATATTTTCTTTCGTGAAGAAACCATGAACATTAGCATAACATCTCATATCCTCTTCATAGTTTTTATAGAAAATGTGGAAATCGCTAGAATAATCCGTCCATATACTTGAAAAAGATTTATCATCTTTATGAAAGATTGTATAACTAGGTATCATTTCCTCCCAATATCCTAAAACTCCTTCATCATTAAAACATGTTCGAAATTCTGTATGTTTATTTATCACTCTAGAAATTACATAAATAAAAGTCGGATAAAATTTAATTTCCTTTTGATGTATTTCCTCTAGCATCATCGTAATATCAACATTCGCTGTCATACTAAACGAACACTTTAATTTTAAATAATGTTCAAAATACTACTCTCTATTCCAATTTTCTCTGTCAATTACATGAAACTTCATTTTAATAGCCTCCTAAAATTTTATTTTTATTTTAGAAGGCTAACTTTCTTGTTTTCACCACACTTGTTCACTCCTTACAGTTTAAATTTAATACTAAGCTTTTTATTTAACTATATAACATCTGCAGAAATTCGTTCACATATTTCTGGAAATCCATCCACATACTATTAATAAATCAAATGACGTTTGGAGGATTCAAACATGAATGACAAAAATGTAAATAAAAAAGAAAATGTTATCGAAAACACTACATCTATTCAAAATAATAATACTGCAAATCTTAATATCGAAGAACAAGCAATGAACGGCTTATATGGAATGCCCGAAACAACCATTGAAGATGCTGATCACGTTGTAACTGATGATTTGACTTCAAAAAATTAATGAACTACATAGAAAAGAGCCAAGGAAAATATCCTTGGCTCTTCTCTATTATATATCCAATTTTTTTACTTCTTCTCTCTTTTTAGAAAGTTTCCCTGGCCAAAAAGCGAAGCGTCCTAAAACGACTGTAATCGCAGGTACAAGCAGTGGTCTTACAATAAATGTATCTAGCAATACACCGATTGCTGTCACAATACCGAATTGAACTAAAACTTGAATTGGCAATGTACCTAATACTGCAAATGTTCCTGCTAAAATTAAACCTGCGGATGTAATTACACTACCTGTTTGTATAACACCATTTTTAACTGATTCTAAATGATTTTGTTTCTTTTTATTCTTCCATATTTCAGAAACCATAAAGATATTATAATCCTCTCCTAAAGCAACTAAAAATACGAATGCATATAACGGTATCGCACCTTGTATCGCGGGAGCTCCCATACTGAAATGCAGTAAAATCCAGCCTGCTCCTAATGCAGAGAAGAAAGATAAAACGACAGTTACAATTAAGTAAATCATCGCAACGATTGAACGTAAATACACGAGTAAAAGTAAAGCGATGATACTAATCATAACCGGAATAATAACCGCTTCATCCCGTTCAGTAATTTGCTTTGTATCATATAAGGAAGCTGTTTCTCCGCCAATCCATAAATGATTCTCAGCTTTACTAATTCCTTCATCTTTTAATACCTTTTCTACACTATTTTTCAATTTAGGGATTTGATCTAATGCTTCAATTGAGTAAGGGTTTTCCACTAAAGAAACTTCATACATTTGCAATTGATTATTTTCTTTTCCCTTCATTGGCTCTTTCACTTTATTAACAAAAGATAATTTCTCTATTTCTTGTTTAATAGGTAAATCTTTTCCGTTTGAATCAACTACAATCTTTACTGGCGCTAATTCTCCAGCTGAAAAATGATCCGTAATTAATGTAAATCCTTCGCGTGATGGCATATCTTTCGGGAATGATTCTAATAAGTCGTACGTGTATTGAATACGCGGTACAAATGAAGCCAAGCCTCCTAATAAAAATACGGTTAGCATAATAATTGTCCACGGTTTACGTACAACAATATCCCCAAGTTTTTTACTAAAGAACCCTTTAGTATTTTTTACTTTTACTACTTTCTTTTTCTTTCTTGCAAACTCTTCATTCATTTCAGCTGTTCTCGGTATGAACGGGAAAAATGCAACTCTACCGAAAATTAATAATAATGCTGGAAGAATCGTTAAAGCAGCGATTCCCATAATGAAAACAGCCACACTAAATGGAACTGCGAATCGATGAAAAGCTCCATAATGAGCAAGTAATAACGTTCCTAACCCTAATACTACAGTAAGTGCACTCATTATAATTGCTCCACCTGATGCTTTTATCGCAAGTTGCAATGCTTTATACTTACTTTCTTCTTCTAGCAAGTACTCTTTATATCTTGAAATAAGAAATAAACAATAGTCCGTTCCTGCTCCAAACAGTAAGACAGTCATAATCGATATAGCCTGTGCATCTACTTTAATCCATCCATTGTCTGCTAAAAAGCCCAGTGTCGGACTGATAATTCCGTATGCAAAACCAACAACGAGTAAAGGTAAAATTGCTAAAATTGGTGAACGGTACAGTAAAATTAATAAAACCAATACTAGTAGTACAGTAGCAACTAATAATTTCACATCAGCTTGACTAAATAAACTTACCGCATCCGTTTGAATACCTACAGGTCCAGATAATCGAACATGTAAACCAGAGTCGGTAATTTTTTGTTTGAACGGATCTTCATCCACTTTACTATTCACTATTTTTCGTAACTCTTCTAAATTACCTTTTAATATATCCGTTCCAGCAGATTTATTAAAAAATATTGGTGTGACAAATGATGTACCATCTTTTGATGCACTTTTTGATAATACTTGCTCTGGAATTGTATCAAATGGTGGTAACAATGATTGTTCTTTTAAAGGGTCCGTTTTTAACTCTTTATAAACGTCCTGTATTAATTTGTAGTCTTTTGACTCTAATCCACCATCCCGATGCCATACAACTAACAACGGGTTTCCTGCATTATTAGGAAATTCTTTTTTCATAAGTGCTTCAGCTTGCTGTGACATAGCTGTTTCAGGTAAATTTTTCGGATTCGGTTCTTTCGTACTGTTTACTTGTGGTAACGTAAATGAAAGTACTAATGTAATAAGAATCCATACCGATAAAGTTATCCATTGCGTATTCTTCCCTGCTACAAGCCTCCCTAACATATGTAACGGGTGCTTTTTCATAAAACCCCACCTTCCTTTTTTCCTCCAATATTAATTATATATACTGGTTGGTTAATTAATCAAGAATGATTAAAAAATTATGTTATAATTATCTCAATAATAAATGTCAGGAGCGAATGTATTTGGATCAAAAACAACGTCCTCTCGGAAGGCCTCGTCAAAATAAAAATACAAAGTCTACAAAAGAAATCATTTTAGAAGTTGCAACTAGGTTATTTCTCACTCAAAATTATCAAGTTGTTTCAATGGATGAGGTCGCGAAAGAATGTGGAGTTACAAAAGCAACTGTCTACTATTACTATTCAACAAAAGCTGATCTATTTACCGCTACTATGATTCAAATGATGGTGCGCATAAGAGAAAATATGGATCAAATACTCTCTACGAATAAAACTTTGGAAGAAAGATTATTGAACTTTGCTACAGTATACTTACACGCAACGATGGATATTGATATGAATAATTTTATGAAAGATGCAAAACTTTCTTTATCTGAAGAACAATTGAAGGAATTAAAAAATGCCGAGGATAACATGTATGAAGTATTGGAAAAAGCACTCGATAATGCGGAGGCCCTTGGAGAAATACCTAAAGGAGATCCTAAATTTGCTGCCCATGCTTTCGTAGCTTTATTATCAATCGGGAATTTTAAAGATGAGAATCACAATCCTACTCTTGCAAATATAGATGAATTAGCAAAACAAATCGTTTCGTTTTATTGGAATGGGTTAAGTCATCAAAATTAAATTGATTATATTTAATAAAGAGCACGTTTGAAATTCCTTCAAACATGCTCTTTATTAATTGAAGTGTTTTATTTATATACTAGCAATTAGATTATACTTTAGCACCGATTAACAAAAGATTCTTATCTACAGCTTTTGAATTTGTGCATTTATATTCCCCTTACTTAATCCACCATGGTAACAAACTACAGAATCAATTTCTAGATTTAAATACTTCTTCAAAGAATTTTGCGCTTCTTTTATATCCAAAGTAGTTGGGGCATGAATTCCCCCTAAAATTCCGTTTACGCTATACATTGAATCCCCAGCGATAAGAGTTTTACTTTGTCTCAAATATAAACTAATATGACCAGGAGTGTGCCCTGGGGTATGAATAATAAGAATACCACCGCAATATGGAAGTTCTTGGCCTTCAACCAAAGTATCATCCACTTTTCCTTTTGGTGGATTCTCTATATTTCCATCTTTCAATAAAGGTAAATCCCCTTCAATATATGGCTTATCTAGCTCGTGAGCATAAACTTTAATATTACTTCCACAGTTCTGCAACAACTCTGGAAGGCTACCTATATGATCTATATCCTGATGTGTCAAAATGACAACTTTTAGCTTATCAAACGATACCCCAACTCTCTCCATCTCTACTTGTATATCTTCAATTTGTCCAGGGAATCCAGTATCTATTAATACTGCCATTTCATCATCCCATATAAGAATTGGGTGAATAATAAATTCTTGAAATTCAATGTGTAGCATCTCTACCCCTTTAGCAATCTCCATAAAATTATTCTCCTTTATAACGAAATTTTTGAAATCTAAAAATTGGCCTGATAAACAAGTAATTCTAAATTACAAAGCCCCGCTATCGTTTAATATGTTTCGTCATACCAATCGAAAATCCCTCAAATCCAATTGATTCATAGTAAGATTTTAAATCTTCAACACACATAAGTTGTGGAATAACTCGTTTTTGTTCACAGTGCCGGATTAATCGTTCCACTATTTCCTTTCCAACGCCCATGGACTGATACTCTGGCATTACACATACACCGCAAATAATGCCCGTTATTACACCATCTGATATTACTCGTCCCATCCCAATTAATTGTTGCTCTTTAAAAGCATATATCACATACCAACTTTGTTTACACATTTGCTCTAACTCATTAACCGATAATTCAAGAGAATTCCATCCTAAAGATTCATACATAGTTAATAATTCATTGAAATCTTTAGGGGGTTCAATCGTGTAATTTAAAATAGTTTTCATGTAAATACTCCTTATCATCCTTTTTGTTTTTATTCCATAAAATTTTTGACCGTCGTTAAACTGACTAGAACAATACTTCAATAAAAAAAAATGAAACTCCTTCTCTTTAAAAACATAAGGAACTTAATAAGATTGGTACCATATATATTTCTCTATTTAATATTTGTTTAATATATCAACTAATGGTGAGTATAAAATATATACATTTCAACCATCACCAAATACTGAATCTAAATTACAATTATACGAAAAAGAAGGTATCTCATCTTTGTGAGATACCTTCTTTTATATCAATCCATCATTATATTATCAACCAAAAATCATACAGCTACATACGATAAGAACAAACAAAACTAATAAACTATTTGAGAAATAACCCATAGAATACTACCCCTTTATTTCATTATGTAAAAGATTTTACCATAAAATTATTAATAGTATAATGACTGAAAAAGACATTGGCTTCATTAGTTTTTTATGTATAAAGTAATATTTTATAATCTTTCTACTCACCGCTCATAAAAAACTTTAACTTTTCCTCTACTGCATCTCTCACGATTTAAATAACATTGATATTAGTAAATAAACAATTACTAATATCAATGTTATTATTTGATTTTAAGTAAAAATAGTAATAAAATAATTACTAAATTGATAAAGGACACGAAAAATAATGACTAATAAAGAATTAATAAACGAATACATGAATTTATTATTAAATATGTCAGGTACTTTCAAATTATTATCAGAGAAATCCACTGAATTTACACATTTAGAGCAACACATAGTTGAGTATATTGCCCAGCAAAAAGTCGCTGTAAATTTAAAAATGATTGCTAGTTATTTAAACATACCTAAACAACAATTAAGTGTAACCGTTCGTAATTTAGAGCAAAACGGATACATTGTAAAAAAACAAGATACAGTAGATAAACGAGCTGTTTTAATTTCCTTAACAGATAAAGCTGAAAAAGTACATTATGAAAGATGGAAACAAATTTATAATAATTTCACTAGTAATCTTGAAAAACTCAGTGAAGAAGATCAACGTGATTTAACTTACGGACTGTATAAAACAAATAAAATGCTATCAAAAATGCTAAATAACGACTAATCATATATATATGATATTTTTTTATTATTAAATGGAGGACGTTTCATGGTTAAAGAAATAGATTTACAATCAGTTCAAGGTACTATGCTTATTCCACTATGGGGACGAGCATATGGTAGTGAGAAAAACAAGGATATTTTAGATGATACGGAAGCTATTCGGATTATTAAAGAATGCGACTTTGATTTCTCTAAAATAGCAGATACATTTGGCGAATATGGATGTATCACTTACATTACCCGTGCAAGAAAAATAGATGATACTATTAAACAATTTATTAGAAAACATCCGAATGCTACTATAGTAAATATCGGTTCTGGACTAGACACTACTTTTTCAAGAATTGATAACGGTACTATACAGTGGTATAACCTTGATTTGCCTGATGCGATCGCTTTCCGCAAAACATTAATTGAAGATACACCACGAAATATAAGCATTGCCAAATCATTTTTTGACACTTCTTGGTTCAACGATATAAAATATGATCCAAAAGACGGTATTCTTTTTATATCAGCAGGTGTGTTTTATTACTTTAAAGAAGAAGAACTGAAGGAGATATTTGTCGCTATGGCAAAACGTTTTCCTGGAGGCGAGTTATATTTTGATGCCGAATCAAAGTTCGCACTGACACTTTCGAATGCTACTGTAAAAAAATCTGGTAATAACGGCGCTATGATGTATTTTTACGTAAATAATCCAAAGACAATAGAAAAGTGGTCTTCTAACATAAAAATATTAAGCTGCTCCCCTTTCTTTAAATATATACCTACAAATAAAGATTGGGATGGAAGTACACGAATTATGATGCGGATTGTAAATTTAATAAAGATGTTGAAGTTCGTTCATATACGGTTTGAAAAATGATAAATCTATAGCTTATATATTAATCATATATAAAAGAAGACCTCGATTTTATTAAATTCATATAATAATCTATAGGATAGTTAGTCCATTATGAGGGCTAACTATCCTTTTTTATTTACATAATGAATGAAATAAGTAAACAATAAATATTTAGTTTAATCAGTATAATAAAGATATATAACTTGAAACGTTCGATTGGTTTTTGGGGGAGGGCATAGCCTCGGTGCGAAGGCAACACTCCGCTTTCGAGGACATGCTTCAGTTATAGTTTGTCACTATTTGAATTATAAATCAGTTATTTTATCTTTATCTGGATTCTTGCCCAAACTAATGACCTCTTCTCCTTTTCAATAGTTTCGAGTTAGGTCCGGGATTTCTAAAGGTCGCGTACGTTCCAAACAATCTCACCGCGCTCGTCCCACGTACTGTGATGCCTCTTAAATCCTATCTTTTCTAACACCCGGAAGGACGCAACATTCCAAGCGCCTACAGTCGACCAAAGTCTGTGGCGCCCCGTAGCAATCGCAGCGTCCAGCACAACAGATGCTGCCTCAGTCGCATAGCCTTTGCCATGAGCACTGCGGAACAACTCGTATGCGATCTCCGGCTCTTCCAGTGTGGAACGACCGATAATCAAGCCACAGTATCCGATGAAATCACCTTCGTCTCGTCGGCGAATAGTGAGAAGGGAAATGCCATTTTCGCCTGCTCTCTTACGCATCTCTATAAGCATGCTACGAACGGCGTCAAGGGTTGGCATATCCACACCACGTTCGCCAATTAATTTTCTCATCCAGACTGAATCGGATTCCTCCCACATACTCAGATCAAGTCGTTCAGTTTTCAGCTGGAACTCCATAGCTTTAAATAAAGCTGTCATAGTGGAAACCTCCTAGTTATGTCACTGCACTCATAATATAATGTACACCATCTTCCAACATGTACTGAATCACTTATTTTCTCTCCTTATCGCTCATTTACTACCACCTAAATGTATATGTTCTAATTATTAACACCTTTTTCCTTTAAATTCTTTAGGCCCTATCCTCATTTATAGTAATAGCTTTCTTATTCGAAAAAAAATTTTTAAAAATTCCTACCCCTACAATTAATAGACCTATACCAATTAATTTATTTATTTGTATAGGTACTCTCTCCATTCCAAACAATCCAAATGTATCAACACATAATGCAACAACTAATTGAGTAATAAGGCTAATGAGCACCGTATAAGCTGGACCTAAACTCTTTATTGCACCCATTATACAAATAATTAATCCGATACCAAACAATCCACTTATATAAAATAAATAATTTGCAGTATAAAAGTTCACGCTTATACTTTTCTCTGTAATGATATGAAATAAAACAGAACTTATGAGACCTATTCCAAGAACACATGCAGTTGTTAACCACTGTCCTACAATTTCATTCACTTTCGTATTAAAAACAGATTGTAAGCTAATTAATATTCCAGCTAATATAGCTAAACTAAATCCAATCATAACCCTTCTCTCCCTTTCATTACTCATATATATTATCTTTAGCAACTTCCTTCATTCTAGAAAAATCTTTAATTACAATAACTCCATTATTCTTTTCAATTAATTTTTCACTATAAAATTTTTGTAAAACTCGAATTACATGCCTATAACTTACACCTATAAAATCTGTAATACTTGATACAGAAGTTGAATCTAAATCCTCTTTATACATATTCCCATTACTATCCGTTGAAATCGAAAGTAAATAACTAGCTACACGTACTTCTACCGGATAAAGTAAATTTAGAGCTGTAAAACGAGTCGATATTTTTAACGTGTTCGCAATGTTTTCAAGCAAGAACTTCATAAATATAGGATCATGTAATAACTTATTTCTAATAACTGTATTAGAAATGGAGATTGCTACAACATCTGAACAAGCTTCAACAACATTATGTGCTTTGCTATTTTGTATTAATTCAATATCACCAACAATTGCTAATGGATTGATAAAGCGAAGGATTAGTTTCTTTCCTTCTGGTGTAATCGTGTAAACTTTTACTTTTCCTTTAATAACAAAATATAAACGATGAATTTCATCATCTTTATCGCAAATAAGCTTGCCTTTTTCAAAATGATTTACTTGAAAATTGTCAGTACTTATTCCTGAAAAAATTTCAAGTATATTATAAGCTTTCAAATATTGAATAATTAAGTCTGATTTATTATCCACTTACAGTCCCTTCTTTCCTTACATATTAAACACAAAAATACCTAAAATCATTACTATTGTCCCCACAATATGGTATCTCTCCATTTGTATCTTTTTTATATGAAATAATCCTTTCATTTCAATAACAGTAGCTGTTAATAATTGAGCAACCATAAGTGTTCCAGCTGTTAATGTAACTCCCATTGAATATATCGCCATTGTTTCCGCACAAATAATCAACCCACCAAGTGCGCCAGCTGCTAAATATACTTTTTTTACACCCTTTAAATCCGTTACTTTCTCTTCTTTCTTTAACAAAAATATAGTTGTTGCAATAAGAAACCCAATTAAATGCGTCATAATACTCGTCGACCATATACCGATATCTGAACTAAGTTTCGCATTAAACGTACCTTGAAGTGTAATGAATACTCCTCCAAAAACTGAAAGTAAAATACCTTTCAAAAAAATCATCTCCTAATCTTCTATCTATGATTTAATTAAAAGCTACAATACTACAACGACAAAAGGACAAATGTCACATCAATATGAAAATAATTAGTAATGTACACGAAAAAACACATCTCAAAATATGTGAGATGTGTTTAAAACACTTCATCCGTATATAATATTTTAGTAATTAAAACTATGCTACATTAACAGCTTTATTCTTCAAAACAAACTTTCCAAATAAGAAACGTACAAGAGGTCCCATTATTATTAATTGAAGTGGGTACGCCATAATGAAATTTTTAATGAAAATCGAGAAATAAATTGAAGCGAATGAGTCACCATGTAACCCATTATGTAAATACATCATAGCCATTCCGTAAAATGACATAAAGAATACCATTCCGATTACCATTGTTGTTGCCATCGCAATAATCATGTTTACTTTTTTTGATTTATCAAATGGTAATGCAAATACAATCTTTTTCGCACACGGTCCTACGATACATATTTCAATTAATAGCGCAATAATAAATCCAATTATTAGTTCTAATGCGATCTCCTTAATATGAATTGGCCCTCCTGCTCCATTCATTAATAAATTGTAAAACGTCATAACGATAACCATCCCGAGGCACATCATCATACCAAATTGGAGGTTTTCCTTTCTTGTTGTTGGCAATTTTCATCATCCCTTCTCTTTGAGTCTTTGTCATTATATCGATATTGGAAACTCCTTCGTAAGTGAACATTTTGTGAACATTTTTAAAGCGTTTACGTGCATTTCTTCCACTCTTCACTCCAATCCTCCCACTTTATAACTTTTTACTTACAAAGGTTTTATATATTTTGATGTTGAATTATTACATTTAATATTGAATTATATGATAATTACTACTAGGAGGATAACCATGAATAACGCAGAATTTTACGCATATCACATCGTTACAAGGAAAATAATGAGTATTGGACAAATCATTCACTTTGACAAAAATCAAACTAATACCCTCTATCACTTCTTTTTTGAAAGAGAACAATTAAATTCTAATGATGAAGACTCCATTCAAATTTTAAAAAGGCATTATATCAATGAAGAATTACATATAAATAATGAAAATGCTAAAGTAGTTCTGAATTATATAGATCAAACAATTAGAGCAGTTAGAGAAACGATTGTGGAAATGGTTAGGCTGCAAGAATTTCCTGAATACCCGTCAAGGTTGTCTTGCTTATATGCTGCCAAAAGCTATGAAGATGCTTTGAAATGGAAAGCTTTATTTGATTCTTATAATCGAGATGTTTTACAGATTGTTAAACTACGAGTGATCGGTAGTTCTTTTGAAGGTGACGGAATTCTTTTACCGAAAGAAGATGGTATTCCTTTCGCTCAAAAAATGGAACAAGCTAGAGAGTATTGGAAAGGAAACGTTAGAAATGAACTTCCTGAGTTACTGATTAATGGGAGAATTGAAGTGGTGGAAATTATTGATGATTTTTCATCAATTAAAATTTAATTCCTGGTTAAATATTAAAGAATGGAGATTAAAATGATGAAAAAAGTGTACTTCAATCATGATGGTGGTGTAGATGATTTAATATCACTATTTTTACTACTCCAGATGGAAAATATAGAACTTACAGGTGTTTCAGTTATTCCTGCAGATTGTTATTTAGAACCAGCAATGTCTGCCAGTCGTAAAATTATAGATCGCTTCGGCAAAAATAATATTGAGGTAGCAGCGTCCAACTCTCGTGGAAAAAACCCATTTCCAAAAGAATGGCGGATGCATGCATTTTATGTAGATGCTTTACCAATTTTAAATGAGTTTGGGAAAGTTGTTACACCTGCATCAAAAAAACCTGCACATCATCATATAATAGAGACTCTTCTACAAACTGATGGAAAAACAACTTTATTATTTACAGGGCCCCTGACTGACCTTGCTCGTGCACTATATGAATCTCCAATAATCGAAGATAAAATTGAACGTCTCGTTTGGATGGGCGGTACATTTCGTACTGCAGGCAATGTACATGAGCCAGAACATGACGGAACAGCCGAGTGGAATTCATTTTGGGATCCCGAAGCAGTAGCTCGTGTTTGGAATGCTAATATAATCATTGATTTAGTAACTCTAGAAAGTACAAACCAGGTTCCGCTAACTATAGACATACGTGAACAGTGGGCAAAAGAGCGTAAGTATATTGGTGTTGATTTCCTTGGTCAATGCTATGCAATGGTTCCCCCTCTCGTTCACTTCTCAACGAACTCTACTTACTATTTGTGGGATGTATTAACTGCTGCGTTTGTTGGGAAAGCTGATCTTGCAAAAACAAAAACGATTACTAGTATCGTTCATACATACGGACCCAGCCAAGGACGTACAGTGGAAACTGCTAACGGAAGACCAGTAAATGTCATTTATGATGTAAAACGTGATGCATTCTTTGAATATATTACTGAATTAGCTAAAAAAGCTGCTAATCACAACCAGTGTTGAAAGCCGTATAAACCCAGTTGATGAGCCAGCAAAGAAATTTAGAAATTGGTTGGGACTAAATATTTAATTATTAAAAAGAGTATTGAATTAATTTTCAATACTCTTTTTGTGCAGTTACATTGCATTTGGTCAGAACAAGCATCAATTGATTTAGAGTTAGGTTTTACAGATTAACCATTTCATAACCATTTACAAAGTACGTTATTGTTTCTAGCTCATCTTCATTTAATTCTCTATCTAGTTCTTGTTTATATGCTGCCTTTATCTTCTCTTCATCGCCTTTATGAGTTTCCGTATAAGTTCCTACTGTTTTTAATAAACGAATCTCTCGTAAAAATTCATTTCGATCTATAGCTTCCCCATGTGAAAGAATATAGGTCTCGGCATCAAATTTCTCTAATTCTTGTATCAGTTTAAACGTTCGTTTCGTTGTATAGTTCCGCTTTGCAGAAAAGATATCTGCATATATACAGTCTCCTAAAAACAAAATCTTTTCTTCTTTAATATAAATAACAACAGAGTCATGTGAATGGTCTCCGCCCACATGCTCTAACACACATGTCACATCACCAAGGTCTAATTCAAGTTGTTTCTGAAAGGTTAAGGACGGCGGAAGAATTTGAATATTTCTTGGTTTTTCACTGAACTCTTTTTTTATACAGTCCGCACAAAATTCAATTTCTATACCTTCTTTCACTCGTGCGTCCAATGCCTCATCCGACCACTCATAAGAAACAAGTGTGTTCATCTCTTTTTTTGTTTCAAAATGTGCGATAGACAATGCATTTTGTAATACAGGCAATCCAAAAATATGATCCCAGTGCCAATGCGTTAATGCTACAAAATCAGGATTTGAGATATTTTGCTCTTTTAGCATTTCTAAAAACAATTGTGTATGTGCTTCTGAATTACCTGCATCTATCATCAAAGTCTTTTCTTTTCCAACTACCATTCCTAAGATAGGTCTATCAGTCTCGGAAACAGGTGTCATATACCAAAATGAGTTTCCTATTTTTTTAATTTGCTGCATAACTATTGCCTCCATTTTATGAGTGTGTAACAATTTCCAGCCGAGAAAATTCTTTATTTTGTATTTTGATTACTATTAAATAACAATGTCAGAAATAAAATCATTCTACATTTTTTATTATCTAGTGAAATACAAATACTAATTTTGACAAGGGCATCCTTTCTCAACATTTGTTGCTTTTAATCTATTTTACGCTACGAATTTACATGTAAATTATATTACAATTTGTATAAATGAGATACATTTTACAATATCGAAGGGGTGTTGAACCTAGAATGCAAAGGAAACAATCATTCCCTATTTCGGTAATGTGTTAACAGGTAAAGAGTTGATCAATCAATGAATTTAATGAGGATGGCTACCATGTTATCAGCTGAATAAAAAGCAGCAACTATACAGTTGCTGCTTCCAACATTTCTTTTTGTATTTCAACACGTTTGATTTGGTGAGGGTCTTTAGAAAGAATTTTAAATGCATATCCTTCGCTATTTACTGTTTGCCCTTCCTGGATATCATAATTCTGCATCAGAATCCAACCACCAATCGTGTCAACATCACTATCATTCATATGTAATCCTAGTAAATCATTTAATTCGCTAATTAATACTTTACCTTCTACGACAAGATGCCCTTCATTCATTTGCTGGATTGGCGGACGCTCATCTTCATCATATTCATCACGGATTTCTCCTACAATCTCTTCCAGAATATCCTCAATGGTTACAATACCAGCCGTACCGCCGTATTCATCATATAACACAGCCAACGGAATACGTTTCTTTTGCATTTGTAGTAAAAGATTATGTATTGGTATGGTCTCAATTACTTCAATTACTGGACGCGTATACGATTGAATAGAATTGAATTCTTTTGTTTCCTTATTCATATAACGAATAAAGAAGTCTTTCACATTCACCATGCCAATGATTTCATCTTTATCTTCCCCAAATACTGGGTAACGTGTATACTTTTCATCACGGATTATTTTCATATGGTCTGCTAAAGAATTATCTACATGTAGCCCTATAATTTCTGTACGAGGGACCATGATTTCTTTCGCAATACGATTATCAAATTCAAAAATATTATTTACATATTTGTATTCAGCTTGATTAATTTCTCCACGTTCATAACTTTCAGAAAGAATCAATCGTAATTCTTCTTCAGTATGTGCTACATCATGCTCTGATGCAGGTTTTAAGCCGAACATTCCTGTTATCATCCTTGCAGAGCCATTTAACAAGCGAATAAACGGATACATGATTTTGTAGAACCAGATAAGCGGAGCCGAAAGTAATAAAGTAACCTTCTCAGCCTTTTGAATCGCGAATGTTTTTGGTGCTAATTCACCAACTACAACATGTAAGTACGTCATAATAGTAAAAGCAATTCCTAAAGATAATACACCTGCAATGGAAGGATTGATGTTCCACTTATCAAATAAAGGATGTAAAAGTCTCTCAATCGTTGGTTCACCTAGTGCCCCGAGTCCCATTGCTGTAACTGTAATCCCTAATTGACAAGCTGACAAATACTCATCCAAGTTTGATGTCACTTTCTTAGCTGCCAGCGCACCTTTCTTTCCTTCTAATACAAATTGATCAATCTTTGATCCTCTTACTTTTACAATAGCAAACTCAATTGCTACGAAAAATGCAGTACATGCGATTAAAACCACTACCATGATTAAATTAAATATGTCCAACTAATTCCCTTAGCTTCCTTGAAACTAAAGGATTCACCTCCTGATATATTTTCTCTTTCCAGACCTACTTCATACACATTGACATGAGATTGTATAAAATCTACATTCTCAAAATGATGAGGGGTACTCTGAGAAAATCGAGGTCATTTAGCCACCTATCCGAGTCAACATCTGAGTCCAATACATTTCCACCGCCTTGATTAAATTATCTATATGTTAGCATGAGAAATAAATCCCAGTCAACGTTTACATTTTGTATACCCTGAAATTCAAACAAAAAGCTTCTCTTTCCTGTGACATAAAACCTCTTAATGTGTGCATCAAACACTATAACATTTCCTTCGCTGCCACTAACTATATTATTTTTTTGTTCATTATTTACATTCCTTCTCACATTAAAAATAAAGCGAAGAAACATTTATCTATCTTTTTTAAAAATATTTTGACACACATATTAGTAATAACTAATACGATTGTTCAACTCAAATGATTTAGATGTGAAAGCGAAGTTCATACATGGCTTTACTGATAAAATAATGTTACAAATGCTTCAATGTATCATAGGTGGGGAAAAACAGTTTCTTATTTAAATGTCATCCTCTTCTTGTTTTTCAAAATCACTCCATGTCCACTTGGTCCAATCATTATTTACTTTCCCTACAGTTATCAAATTCACATTATTTAATTCAATCGCTTTAGCTAAACTTTGAAAGAATATGCTCTCACTCGGTTTTTGATCATCACTTATATCAGGATGTTCCCATTCTTCTGTTTGATAAAATAGATTTGGTTTAAATTCTGCATTGGTTTCATCTAATATGTCCGAGGGATTTACCCAGAATTTCTCCTTATATTTAGAAGTTAAAAAACGAATAAGTTTGGTAGGATGAAATGAATCTGTTTCAATTCCTAAACGCTTATACTCTTCTACAGTTGGTGTTAAAGTGATACGTTCTCCTTTCAAAAGTAACTCCATATGAAAAGGATCTACAAGGAAATGATCTTCATCATCGTACCAATATTCTTCATTTACAAGCGTTAAGATTTCATCGAAACATGAAAAGAATCCTTGCTGTCTCATGCTATTACTATACACATAGAAGTTATTCGATATCTCAAGGTTTGCATCAACGCCCACAACCTCAAATACAATGAGCCACTTGCCTTCCTCTCGAAAAACAGATATCCTGGATTGTGCTAAGTCAAAATTATAGTTATCAAGTACTGGAAAATCAAACTCCTCCGCGTACCTATCTAGTGTTTCAAGTATTTTTTTTGCTTTCATAACATTACTCTCCATAAAGTTAGTATAGTAAATTTTTATTACATTCGTTTTTCTTTATTTAACTCATAAACATTATCTAAATACCAGGACATTTTTTTATGTCCCTCTAAACTGGCAACCATCCAGTTTTATTTATTTGTATATTATATAAAACTCTAATGGCTCAGTAAACAACATTTGATTATGACCTTACCCTTCATTTTCTTTATACACAGTCCCCACCATAGCACTCCACTGCAGCTCCTCTTATTCTTCCTTACAATTAAAACAAAGACACATAGTCTATTGTTAATGTGAAATACAGTTTGATCATTTTTTCTAATAACTTACTATATAACAATCAGCATCCCTATCTTTTCTTCTGGCAAACTACCACCATAGAATAACAATCCCCCTGCAACTCATTCCCCTCCCAATCATTGTATATCTGTAACAATTCAAACCCATTCGCTACAAGTAATCTTTCTAATTCTTGCGGATACGTATACCGAAGATCTATTGTTGTTTTCAGTTCCTCTACTAGCGTATCCTCCTCATAAAACCTTCTTGTTGTTATGTAGTGCTGTATTTGTTGAATTGAATCATAATTCATCTCAGTATATAAATCACATCTTCTTCCCTTTTCATCTGTAATAGTTGTCCAATATTCTTCTGTAGATGGTTGTATTAATTCTTCCTTTGACGGAAAACGTGTATCAAATATGAATATACCATTATCAGTTATTACATTATGAATCGATGCTAATAATTGATTTTGATGTGTATTAGTAAGAAAATGTTGGAATCCATGTCCTACCATAAATGCTAACGGAATTGCTTCTTCGACGCTCAATTGCAAGCAGTCTTGCTGTAACCACTTTATATTCTTTAAACTCGCAGATTTACTCTTCGCTTCAGCAAGCATTCCTTCATGTATATCTATACCAATCATTTGATACCCTTTTTCGATAAAAGGAATAGTGACTCTCCCTGTTCCACATGCAATATCTAAAATCCATTCATTTTGTATATTTAGTTTTTGCGCCCATGATAGTAAAAACGGAAAATCTGAAAAACTTTTATTTTCTATATCATATCGTTTTGGATTTTTATATTCAGATAAGTTCCATTTTGTTTGCACTTACATTCCCCATTTCATTTTAATATATAAATTATAATGAATTTACAGTTTTTTCTCTATAATTAGTCATAATAATTTGGACTAATCTCCCTCCCCCATTAGTAAGCTGAAAACAAGGGGATAGAATTGGAGTGTGATGATATGGAACGTTTATGGATTCCTATAATCGTTACGTTTTTTTCGTTCGGTGGATTACTATTAGGAGGTGCTGTTGGAGTAGCAACACGCCAACTAATTGAAGAAAAGATGCATCGCTTATACGCATTATGTGGTGGGATTTTGCTTGGGCTTTTATCACTTGAAATTATTCCTGAAACATTTTCAAGCTATGAAATAATTGGGCCTATGCTCGGTATAGCTATCGGTATTTTAGTTATGAGCTTATTAGATAACTATTGTCATCATCCGATTATACATAAGAAAGATCAACAAGCATGGCAAACCTTCCTTTTTCTTTCTTTTGCTATATTCATTCATAATATGCCGAGTGGGTTTGCGTTAGGTACAGCTTTTATAAATCATAATGACTCTGCCATCCCTTTCTTACTTGCGATTGTCATTCACCATATTCCAGAAGGGTTAGCTTTAATTATTCCATTTCTTTTTACAAAACATAAATATATTTCATTTTTATTAACAACTTTATTACTTTCTCTTATCCTAGGTACCGGTACTGTTTTTGGCATTATGATGGACGGGAAAGCGCTCCATTTACAAGGACTTATTATGGGAAGCGCAATTGGTTCTCTTGGCTATGTCACAATTCACGAAATGCTTTGGAAAGCAAAAAAACAGCTATCTCTCCTTCCGTTTCTATCGTGGTCTATTAGTGGATTTTTACTAATAACAGCCTTCACTCTTTTCACTGGACATCATTAAAACAAATAAGTTATATCATTTGTATATTTTCCCTTTTTCTCCAAAACATAATAGTATCTACCTATTATAAGGAGGAACGATTATGTTTGGAAAAACAGCCGGTGAAGCATTAGTGGATCTTTTAATTGACTGGGGTGTAGAACACATATATGGTATGCCTGGAGATTCCATCAATTCTATAATTGAAGCTTTAAGGAAAAAACAAGATAAAATTAAATTTATTCAAGTTCGCCATGAAGAAGCTGGCGCATTAGCAGCGGCAGCATATGCGAAATTAACAGGAAAACTTGGTGTTTGTATGGCTATTGCAGGACCTGGAGCGATTCATTTATTAAATGGTTTATACGATGCAAAACTCGATCAAGCTCCTGTACTAGCAATTTCAGGACAAGTAGAAAGCGATTTACTCGGAACGGATTTTTTCCAAGAAGTAAACTTAGAAAGAATGTTTGATGACGTTGCGGTTTATAACCAACGAATAATGTCAGCTGAACAGTTACCTGCTGTAGTGAATCAAGCGATTCGAATGGCATATACAAAAAAAGGTGTCTCTGTTCTTACAATTCCAGATGATGTTCCAAAATTTGAAGTGAAAAATGGTGCGCGCATTACAAACTCTTCCTTTACATTACCAGAAATATTTCCGCAAGAAGAAGATTTAGCTGTAGCGAAACTCGCACTTAATGAAGCGAAAAAACCTGTTATTTTAGCCGGAAAAGGAGCTAAACATGCGAGAGAGTCTTTACTTGCATTTGCAGAACATATCGGTGCTCCAATCGTACTTACATTACCAGCTAAAGGGATTGTTCCTGATGAACACCCTCTTTGTATCGGTGGATTAGGATTAATCGGGACGAAACCTTCTTATGAAGCAATGAAGCATGCAGATACTTTAATTATGGTTGGTACTTCTTATCCGTTCACTGGTTTCTTACCCGAAAAAGCAAAAACACTTCATATTGATACAGACCCTGCACAAATTGGGAAACGTTATACGACAGATATCGGCTTAGCTGGTGATGCTGATAAAACATTAAAATGGTTAATTGAAAATGTAGAAAAACACGAGGATCATTCCTTCTTAGAGCATCATCAAGAAATGATGAAAAAGTGGGAAGAAAAATTACACACTCAAGAAGAAGATTCTTCTACTCCAATTAAACCACAACGAGTTATGCATGCACTGCAGAAAGTAGCAGAAGATGACGCAATTCTTTCAGTCGATGTCGGAAATGTAACAGTATGGACTGCAAGGCACTTCCGTATGACAAACCAGAAATTTATCATTTCTAGTTGGCTTGCAACACTTGGCTGTGGTTTACCTGGTGCACTTGCTGGACAAATTGCTTTCCCAGATAAACAAGTGTTTGCAGTTTGTGGTGACGGCGGATTCGGAATGACAATGAATGACTTCGTAACAGCTGTTAAATATAAACTGCCAATCGTTGTCGTTGTATTAAACAATAATAAAATTGCTATGATTAAATTTGAACAAGAAGTTATGGGAAATATTGAATTTGGTACAGACTTAACGAATCCTGATTTTGCAAAATACGCAGAGGCTTGCGGTGGTATTGGATATCGAGTTGAAAATTTAGATGAACTACTCCCCGCTTTTGAAAACGCAGTAAAACAAAATAAACCATGTATTATTGATGTAGTAGTAGATGTAAATGAAGCACCAATGCCAGCAAAAATCACATTTGGTCAAGCAGCTGGTTATACGAAACATATGATAAAGGAATTATTTGAAGAAGGTAAGATTGATTTACCACCACTTTAAACAAAAAAGATAGCTGAAAACAATTTGTCTTCAGCTATCTTTCTTTATTTTTGTACCTCTCTATGAAATGAAAAATCATTCACGGTAGGCTGTATTTGTTTCTCTACTTTCACCTCTTCCTTCTTCTGTTTCGCTCTTCTAACATTTCCTAATTTAATCGCATCTTGCATACTATTACTAATAAGATTTCCTGACAAAATTGTCATACTATAGAAAGCGATTGGTATAAGTACAATCCATGTATGAGTAGTTAAGTGACGGAAGTTTTGACCAATTAACCCTGTCCACTCTTTTGTTACACTATCTGCATCTATACCGCCAAAAATTATTGTTCCGCCAAAAAACAATCGCAACAAACCAAGATGCAAGAGGAGTAATAAAGTACTTACAAATTGCTGGGCTACTAATAAAAGAAATGATGGTAACATATGCGGCCATACATGGCGTCTCAACCTCTGCCACTTACTTCCGCCTAGCACAGTGGCCGCCAACATAAATTCTTCATTCTTAATACGTTTTACTTCTTGCGCCACGTACAACATAACAGTCGGTACAGCAAGGCACGCAAGAACTATAATTTGAAACGCAACCCGTAAATGAAACGGAGCAGCAGCCTCTCCACTTTCGAACATTAAAACTGCATTTAACATAAAATAGGAAATCATAATCATTGGTACAATACTAAACGGATCAAAAAAAGATGAGATTACTGGAAATGAGCGTTTACTGTACATACCAAGTAATAAACCAATAGCTCCTCCAATTACTACACGTAAAACTGCGATAACGACACTTGCACCAACTGTCCATTTCGCTCCTTCTATTATTAACTGGAACAGGTCACGGCCTTTCTCATCAGTTCCAAACCAAAATTTACTCGACGGTGAAAACGGAGCAGCGTCTAATTCTCCTTTTTCGTTATACATCATCGTTAGTTCACGAATATTCCCATCGAAAAACAGCGTATTTCCAATACTAACAATCATTAGTACACTCAAAAAAGTAACACCTAGCCAAAATCTCACATCTCTTTTTACAACTTGCCACATGTTACACACGCTCCTTTATAACATTTTGTAAAAGCGTATGTAATAAACGAAATAGTATAAAAAGCGGTACGTATAATAAAACTAAACTCACTGTAAATATTTCTAATTTTGAATTTTCTTTCACGAAAACGAACATACCGTACGTATTAAACAGCCATTCAATAATATATAAGTTTGATAACATAAATAAAATATTCGTTTTTGCATAATAGACTGTTGTTAACAGGACATTTCTTGAAATATGGTGCGTCAAAATATGTCTTAAACTTAGCCCTTTACTCTTAGCAAATATACTATAATCTTTCTCTAATTCTTCTCTGAAACGTAATAGTAGTAACTTAATAAATAATAATGTTGTAGGTAAAGTAAGACATATTATTGGTAACAGGCGAGCCCTTTCCTCTCCAAGTCCTGCAAATTTCACTGGCATAAAACCTGTCTTTTGAAAGATTATTACTACTAGAAGTTGAGATAATAAAATTAATAAAATGTCCGGAATACTTTCAAGTGCGACGAAAATCCCATTCCACATACGTTGCTTTGATTGAGAGCGCTGTAATACCCACACAACGATAAGATACGCAATGAGTAAAGATAGTATAAATGCCGAAATAAATACAAACATTGTCTCTACATAATGAATCCATATTTGTGGAAATAACTTTCTTGAATTCCGAAATCCATACGTAATTTCACCTGGTTGAAGTAACTTCTCTCCAAGAAACACAACTGTGTTCCAAAAACCGATTAAATCAATTTGTAATCCCTTAAATAAACGCGGTAGTGCCCCTAAAAATAGAATACAAATAAGCGCCGCAAATAATTGTAAACATGTAACCCCACACCACTTACCAATTCGAATGAACATAACTATTACCCCTTCTATTTAAATGAATATTCAGAAATGAAATTCATGTATAGTACCTATACCTTGTAAGGAGATACCCTTTCTCTCGACAAAACATATCGATTTCCGTCATTTCTCGGAAGTCATATTATATTTTTCGACCATTATCCAATCTTTTCCTTCTTTATAAAGAACATACTATTAAAAAAGCCCTTGTTTTCATACAAGGACTTTTCCATTAAACTGTTTTATTTCACAACTTCCTCTTTCGGCATTACCATACCTTTATAAAGTTGGACAGTAATCCAATAATAAATGAAATAAATTACTATGAAGATTCCTATTGGCATCCACACTTTTACAAACGGGTCAACTAATATAAAGCTGAATAAGTTAAGCCCTACTAACACGTGGGAAATTCCAATAATTGCTGGGAAGATAAATAAATATGAAATTTCTTTATATATACTTTTTGTTAACATACTACGTCTCACACCGATTTTTCGTAGCATTTCATAACGGCGTACATCACGAGAAGCGCCTGTTAATATTTTGAACATAAGAGAACTCGCCATCATTGCTAAAAACGCAATTCCAAGGAAAAACCCCATAAACATTGTTCCGCTCATGAAACTGTTCATGAACTGATAAATTGTCATTTTCGTATATAGTTCTACTTTTGCGCCTGTTGTTTTTTCAATTAATTCTTTTTGTCTCTTATCTATATCGAGCAACAATGGTTTATATTTTTTCATATCATCTACTTTTGCTAATGTTACAGTATGTTCTGTTCCTTGAATTCCTTTGTAATGCTCTTCATCTGCAATTCTTACCGGTTTTCCGTTAAATTGATTATGTGTAATTTGTATCTCTCTTACAACCGCATCTTCCCAATCTTTTGGCATACGAGGAAGCTTATTCGCTACTTCAGGAGCTTCCAAAGCAGAATAGACAGGTTCAGTTAAAGGTGTAGCCACACGTTTACGAGCAGGTTCTTTTAAAGTCTTTGTATCAAAATGATCTGAAATAAGTGGTGGTTTTTCAGTTAAGTCGTTACGTAAATAATAAACCGCTTCTCCATCTACTTTATACTTATACTTGCTTTCTTCAACAATTTCCATTTCTTTTAATGCCGCTTTATCTTGCTCATTTGGATCATGAATTACGACATCATATACACGTGAGAAATCTGTCATAATGCCTACATTCTTTTGAAACGCCATACCTGCTGTCATTGCACCTGCACCTAATGCAATTAACATCGCTACAGTGCCTAGTACCCTCGATAAACTAGTTACTCGAAAACGTAACTGTGCATAAGTAAAACTATTTAATCCCGTTTCATTTCGTTTTTTATTTCCTTTAATTTTCATTACAAAAAGTGGGAGCAACGAGCTAAAAATGAAATACGTTCCTACTGTCGTAACAATTGTCGCTATTATAAATCCTAGTTCAGCAAACATTTTTATATTCACCATAAAATAATATCCTGTACTTACTAGCAATACACCTAGTACTGTCATAATAACAGTGCGAGTCTTACTTTTCTTCACCTCATCTTGCGTTTCATCTTCACGTATTAACTCTAATTCTGTTTTACGTAATAATCGGAAACTATTCATTAAACCAGTAATGAAAAATAATATTAAGAAGAAAATAGATGTAACTAATATAGCTGGTGTGTACACAGATGCGTAATTACCTTTTGCTGAAATCTCCATTCCATTCATTAAAAAATTTCCTGCTACACTAGCAAGTACTATTCCTACTAAAATACCGATAATAATACTGACAATCCCCATACCAAAAGTCTCAATAAATAATAATTGCGCTACTTTTTTCTTTTTCGCTCCAAGCATCATGTACATACCGAGTTCTTTTCTTCTTAATGTAAGTAAAAAAGAATTGGCATATATGATGTAAAAAACTGTAATGAAAGAAAGCAATATTGCACCAACCCAAAAGACGAGCCTAATACTACCAATGAGACTATTATCTTTTGTAAATTCACTATTCATCGCCATCGTTTGGAACATGTAAAAAATACTAATACTAATGACTAGACCAATAAGTAAAACCATATAATCCTTTAACATTTTTTTCATACTATGACGTGATAATTTGAATAACATAGTCTCGCCCCCCTTACTTCAACTCAGTTGCTGAGCCCATTTGGGCAAGCACACCTAAAATATCTTGATAGAAATTTCCTCGTGTTCCTTGACGTTTTAACTCTTTATAAAGAAGTCCATCCTGTATAAATAAAATACGTTCACAATAGCTCGCACTAAATGCATCGTGTGTTACCATCAAAATACTTACATTGTGATTTTCATGTAAATCTTGCATCGCTTCTAATAAACTTTTTGCATTTTTACTATCAAGTGCTCCTGTCGGTTCATCTGCTAATACGATTGCCGGATTATGTACTAAAGCTCGTGCTGCCGCTGTTCTTTGTTTTTGTCCACCAGAAACAGCAGTCGGATATTTAGTTAAAATTTCAGTAATCCCTAATTTCGTCGCAACCCCATTTACTTTTCCAGTAATCTCACTTGATGGTACGCCTTGCAAGGAAAGTGGTAAAGCGATATTTTCATAAATTGATAAATTTTCTAGTAGATTAAAATCTTGAAAAATAAATCCTAATTTTTGAGAACGAAAATCTGATAATGCATTCCCTTTCATAGAAGTAATATTTGTGCCAGCTATTGTTACACTACCACCTGTCGCTTGATCAAGTGTACTGATCACATTTAGTAATGTCGTTTTACCGGATCCAGATGGACCCATAATCCCTACAAACTCTCCTTCTTTAATACTTAATGAAACACCCCTTAATGCTTTTGACTGATTCTCATTTCTTTTTCCATACGTTTTTTCTACACTTTCCACAGTAACTACATTTGTTGACATCTCTTTCACTCCATCCCTTTTGTATAGTATAAATTTCCCATATATTTCTTATATTTTTCTCATAAAAATTCTTAAGAATTTTTAAATTTTCCAAATGCAGATTGAGATACATAAGAAATACAAACGATTTCTCTGCTTAATATTCTCACTTTTCTAAAATCCTTTCATTCGATTTCCCTTACATTTACCTTACATTTTTGTAAGGTTAAAAAAACAAACCACTTCATAAGAGCATTTCTTTGGAATGAGAAATGCTTTTTATTGTTATCAAAATTCAAAAGATATTTCAATAACAATAATAATGAAATAAAAAACAATACATTTTTATTGCGAAACGATAAATAACATGATAAAATCATGTTGTTATTACATAAGTGAGGTGCTTTTTATGAAACAAGTTACGACACTCTTTTTAAAGCTAGCTATTACTTTTATAGGATTCCCAGTTCTTGCATTGTGCATATTTTTG
Source organism: Bacillus sp. SRB_8 (assembly GCF_003264205.1). Classification (NCBI taxonomy): domain Bacteria; kingdom Bacillati; phylum Bacillota; class Bacilli; order Caryophanales; family Bacillaceae; genus Bacillus; species Bacillus sp. SRB_8. The sequence continues at coordinate 249,081 of NZ_NADT01000019.1, forward strand.
GTGCCTAAGATTGGGAATTTTGCTGGAGAATTGTATCCAGATATTGCTTATATGAAATCTCTCGTTTTAATCGATATGTACGCGGCAGTGATACCTTTTTACTTTGCTCTGTATCAAGCTTTTAAACTTTTAAGCTATATTGATAAGAACCAAGCGTTCTCGGAATTATCGGTAAAGGCTTTAAAGAATATAAAATACTGTGCCATCACGATCAGTACCTTGTACTTGCTAGGTATGCCACTCTACTATCTCATGGCAAAAAAAATTGATCCTCCAAGTTTCATACCAATCGGATTGACCATCATTTTCGCCTCTATGGTGATCGCCGTTTTTGCTGCTGTTCTCCAAAGGCTTTTACAAGAAGCTATTAATATAAAATCAGAAAATGATTTAACGGTCTGAGGTGGAGAATATGGCAATTATTATTAATATTGATGTGATGTTAGCAAAACGAAAAATGAGCGTAACGGAGCTTTCGGAGAGGGTTGGGATTACGATGGCGAATCTTTCCATTCTGAAAAATGGGAAAGCAAAAGCGGTTCGTTTTTCAACATTAGAAGCGATATGTAAGACTTTAGATTGTCAACCAGGTGATATTTTGGAGTACAAAAGCGACGAATTCACTCAATAAATACAGACAACAACTTTCTTCAACCAATGGGATTAAATAGTGAAATTAAAATGAAGGGATAGCAATTAAGCTATCCCTTCTCTGCGTTTGTTATTGTTATTTAATATATCTTTAATTACTTTAAATTCAGTATTACATATTAATGGTGTGTTTTATTATCAATCTCTATTTCCTATTTTTAATTTCCTCTTTCATACTTTCCACAAACGCATCTAGTTCAACAACTTCTGACTTCTCTTCACCATATTTCCGTACATTTACAGCTTCGCTTTCCATTTCCTTATCCCCAATAACAAGAACATACGGAACTTTTTGCATTTGCGCTTCTCTAATTTTATATCCTAACTTTTCATCTCGTATATCTCGTTCGACACGAATTCCGGCTTGTGCTAATTTATCTACAATCCTATTTGCATATTTTTCATGCACTGCATTTGAAACTGGAATTACTTTCACTTGAACCGGTGCCACCCACGCTGGGAACGCGCCTCCAAAGTGTTCAATTAATATCGCTAAAAAGCGATCTAAAGATCCTAATACAGCGCGGTGGATTACAACCGGTCTTCTTTTTTCATTATTTTCATCTATATAATTTAAATCAAATTTTTCTGGCATTTGGAAATCAAGTTGGACTGTTCCGCACTGATGACTTCTATTTAAAGCATCTTTAATATGGAAATCAATTTTCGGACCGTAAAATGCACCGTCACCTTCATTTAATCTATATTTATAATTTAATGACTGTAATACATTTTCTAATGCCAATTCTGCTTGCTCCCATAATTTATCATCACCCATTGAATCTTCTGGACGAGTAGAAAGCTCTACTTCATACTCGAAACCAAAAGTTTTATACACATAGTCAATTTGCGCCAACACTGATTTGATTTCATCTTCAATTTGTTCTGGTGTTACAAATAAATGAGCATCATCTTGGCAGAAAGTACGAACTCTTAATAATCCGTTTAAAGCGCCACTAAATTCATGTCGATGCACTTGACCGAACTCACACATACGAATCGGTAATTCACGATAAGAATGTAATTTATTTTTAAACATAAGCATATGGCCTGGGCAATTCATCGGTTTTAACGCAAAACTTTTATGATCTACTTCTGAGAAATACATATTGTCTTTGTAATGTCCCCAGTGTCCTGACTTCTCCCATAATTCTTGATTCATCATAAATGGAGTACGCACTTCTTGATAATTGTACTCATTTTGAATTTCTCTTAAAAATGCTTCTAATTCATTGCGAATAATCTGTCCTTTTGGCAAGTAAAAGGGCATTCCCGGAGCCTCTTCCGAAAACATAAACAATTCAAGTTCACTACCTAATTTCCGATGATTTCTCTTTGCGGCCTCCTCAACAAAATGTAAATACTCTTCTAATTTTTGTTGAGAAGAGAAAGCAACACCATATATACGCTGAAGCACTTGATTGTTACTATCGCCTCGCCAATATGCACCAGAAACATGAGTTAATTGAAATGCTTTCAAATAACCAGTAGATGGCAAATGTGGTCCTCTACATAAATCTACAAATTCACCTTGTTTATACAGTGTTACACTTTCCCCATTAGGAATTGCTTCTAAAAGCTCTAATTTCAAACTATCATTCATTTCTTGAAACAATTCTTTTGCTTCTTCTCGAGAAACCTCAACTCGCTCTATCTTTACATTTTCATTTATAATATTTTTCATTTCTTTTTCTATTTTCGGTAAATCTTCTACGTTTACACTACTTTGAAGATCCATGTCATAATAGAATCCATTTTCAATGACTGGCCCTACACCAAGGTTTACATCACCATAAATTCTTTTTACAGCTTGCGCTAATATATGTGCCGCAGAGTGTCTTGCAATTTTTACCCCTTCATCTGAATCCATAGTAATGATTTCAACTTTCGCACTTTCTTCAATGTTTCGTCGTAAATCAAAAGACTTATCATTAACTTTTCCTGCGACTGCTTTCTTTTTCAAACTACTACTAATTGCCCCAGCAATTTCTTCTAAAGTAATGCCTTTCACAAATTCTTTAACGCTACCATCTGGAAATTTAATTTCGATCATCTGTTCTTTCATTTTTCATCTCTCCATTTCATAATAAAAAGCACACTCATCCCTAAAATAGGGACGAGTGTGCTTTTACCCGTGGTTCCACCCAGATTCCCATCGCAAATATACAATGGCTTCTTTTACGGTAACGTCGTTTACACGGCACTAGATACTTGATTTCCCCAGTGCAGCTCTAAGGTGGTAAGTTATTTTACTGCGTTAGGAAGTTCTCAGCTTTTCTTCCTTCTCTGTATAACCGTTTAAAATAACTCGTGTCCTTTTCTTCGCTTATTATGAAATAAAATATAAAAAAGCATATTCATCCCTAGTAAATAGGGACGAATATGCTTATATTCGTGGTTCCACCCAGATTCCCATCACAAAAAACATAATGGCTTCTTTTGCGATAACGTCGCTTACACGGCACTAGATACTTGATTTCCCCAGTGCAGCTCTAAGGTGGTAAGTTATTTTACTGCGTTAGGAAGTTCTCAGCTTTCCTTCCTTCTCTGTATAACCGTTTAAAATAACTCGTGTCCTTTTCTTTGCTTTTGTAACAATTACATTTATTGTTATTTAATATATCCTATTCATTTTATTTTTACAAGTGTTAAAAATATATTTTTTATTCAAAAAAAAGAAACCAAAAACATTTTTTGGTCTCCCCTTCTCTTTTTTACCAATCTTGTGGTTCGTAATTTAAGTCTGAAAATAGGCGTTTTTTCTCTTTTTTCGATAAATCTCTCCACTGTCCGACTGGTAAATTATTCAACTCAATATTCATAATTCTCGTACGTTTTAACGTGTATACTTGATAACCCAAAGCTTCACACATACGGCGAATTTGACGATTTAGCCCCTGTGTTAAAATAATTTGGAACTCATATTTTGATAACTGTGTTACTTCACAAGGAAGTGTTTTTGTATCTAAAATTTTAACACCTGCTGCCATTTTTTCTAAAAACTCCGGTGTAATCGGCTTATCTACTGAAACGATATATTCTTTCTCATGTTTGTTTTCAGCACGTAAAATCTCATTAACGATATCGCCATCATTCGTTAACAAAATTAAACCGTCTGAGTCTTTGTCGAGACGTCCGATGTGATTAATTCGTAAAGGATGATTCACTAAATCGATAATATTACCTTTTACTGCTTTTTCACTTGTACATGTAATACCTACTGGTTTATTTAAAGCGATATACACATGGTCTCGAGCAATACGAAGTTGCTCTCCATTTACTCGTACGTCATCACCTGGATTTACTTGGTCACCAATTTTTGCAACCTTACCGTTAATAATTACTTTTCTCTCGTTAATTAACTTATCTGCTCCACGTCGAGACGCTTTTCCAGCTTCACTAATAAATTTATTGATACGCAAGTTAGGCACATCCTTTTCATAAAAAATTTCAAGCTCACACTGCTTCTACCGTACAATACAAAAGGGTAAGCCTCCTATTATAACTTAAATATATTAACATGAAAGGGTATATGACGTCTTCACTTAATTACATGTTTACACGAAAATAATTGGTCCTCTTTTCCTTTTCACCTCAAACTGTTTAGCAGTCAATAGATCAACCCTTGAATATAACATCATTTATTTACTTTTTTCATAGATAATATACCGATATAAGTTTGATTAATCATGCCTAAATAACTCACAATATGTGAAAAATAAAAAAGAACCCTTTTGAAAATAATCAAAATGGATCCTTCTTCAACTAAACGAATACTAGTTTTTATACAAAAGTGTTCAATAATTATAATCTTTGATAGAAAACATCGTTCAACAAACAAAATAATCTCGAACTCCCCTAATTTTTTACGCTTCACTATTTTCTTCACATACTCCAAAAAGTAGCCCTTGATTATCTATACAATAAGCAAAGTAACCCATATTAGGAATAGCAGTTTTAGGTACAACTACTTGTCCACCATTTTCAATAACTTTATTTATGTACTCATCAACTGAAGGTACTTCAATCGAATTAGTTGTCCTAGTAGCACCATCAGGTGATTTCATTAATCCACCATCGATACCAGGTCTATCACTCTCACCTGTAATTATGAACCAATAGTCATGTGGCCCAGGCATTTTTTCAAACTTCCATCCAAAACTATTTGTATAAAATTGAATAGCTTCTTCAGGGTTTGGGACTTGCAATTCAAATCTTAAAACTCTACTCATTTAAATATCTCCCCTCTTATTCTTGTACAAAGTAATTGCACAAGGACTAATGTTCTGTATTGAATTTTTCGAAACTAGCTACTTTAATAAGTTCTAACTTTATTTAGAAGCGGCAACAGACCATTCTTCCTTCCGAATAACTCTCTTCCCATTTATATTTTCAACATACTCATTTACATTTGCTGACTGATATAACTCTGGGAAAATTTCTTTCATATAGAGTTCGTGTGCTATTTCATCTTGCCAATACGTTAATACTATGTAACGATTTTCAGTCTTTAAAGACTTCCCAACAACTCCACCTAACATTCCTTTTGCATTTTCCATTCCTTTATTCCAAATTGTTTCTTGCGTATGTAAAAAATACTTTTCTTTTCCTTCTTTCACATCGCAAATTGCAACTCTTACAAATGACCCTTGTGCAGTTACGTCTTTCAAAGGAGTTTCTGTTATATCATACAACGTTTGAAACATTTCAATATTACAGGAAATATATGTGCCTTCTTGATTACTATTTAAAAAAATTGTATCATGAGCATCATTCATGAATGATTGATATGCATTTCTATCTTCCCATAAAGTATATACACACGCTTCCCCTTCATTCCACCCACCAAATTGTCCATAGAATCCGTCTAAATACTGTAAATCACGCCATTTTTCTTGCGCATCAGAAAACAATTCCCTTTTCTCTTCTTCCACCTTGCAAAATATTGTTTTTAATAGCATTTCTAATCCCCCTTATGATACGGTCCATTTCCCACTTGCAATACTTTCTATTTTTCCACCAACGCAAACATTAATTTTACTCTCAATCACCTCTGCTTCTATATGTATTAGAGAATGGCGATTTATCTCATCCCCTTGTCCAACATGCATATTTATCTTTTTCGTTCCAAGATAACGATATTTTATAAGATACGCCGCTAAACATCCATTTGAGCTTCCTGTTGCCACATCCTCTGTGATTCCATAATAATCTGCAAAATCACGGACATTAAGATCATTGATTTCCCAACTAGAAAATCCCTAATTTTCCATAAATAACGCAAGTTGATTACCTGAATACTTGCCTTGCGAGAATACATCCACAATGTAAAAATCCCAATATCTCTCCTCTCTTCTATTCTTCAACACAATCTGTTTACATAATGAAATTATAGTTTATTAAATTTGTATATTTTTCAAAGAATCCTCTGCTTTTTCTATCAACCAATCACCAAACGTATCTAAAAATGATAAGATTTCTTCTATATCTTTTATCGGTTCAATTACATATTGTAGTGCTTTCCTCATATTTTTTTCTTGTTCGGGAAAATGCTTACTAAATAACTCATATGCTGGATATAAATCCCTGGAATACAGCCCTTCTCTATCAATTGTTAATGCTAGACCTGCCCTGACTACAATCTTCATGATCCAACGACAACAATCCTCTATATCATCCACGTCCTTATTATGAATTAACTCTTCGTGTGTTTGTTCAATTTGTTTCCGCAAATGAATGAGATGTTCATACGCTATCTCCTGACTTACTTTATATTTAGGTAAATATAATTTTACGTCTTCACCTAATATACATACACTATGTGTCTGAATCATAAATCCTATAAAAGAAAAATCCTCTGAGTTTATTACTTCTTTTTCACTATAAAAACTTAACTCCACTCCTGATATACAATTAAACTGCTGTGTAATTTGGACTTCTAGCTCCTTTCTCCAGCTTAAGTCAATTACTTGAGGATTCTTTCGAACTAATATAATCATATCTACATCTGCAACCCCTTCTATCCCAATCCCTCTTGGAATAGAACCCCTTATATAAACACTGTGCAAATCATCCCGCAAAAATTGACAACAAGTATCCTTTATTTCTTGTATTACCTCCAAAAACACAGGCTGAATTTTATTAAAATGTGCATCGTTTATAATAAATCCTTCATCATCCACAGAACAAAAACGCCCTATTTTTTTTATTCTTGGCAATTTATCAACTCATTTCCCTATAAAATATTGGTTTATTCCACACATACAACAATTATAATTCAAATAATTCAGAATTGAAAATTTGAAAGTAAGACATAAATAATCCTACATTGTTACGTCCTATCTCTTTTATCACCATTCATTTTTCGAATATATAATAAGTAATCTCTCCTGAGATCATAAAATAGAAGATAAATTAGGAATACCAAAAAAATAAGTTTATTTACTATTTCAAAATAAAAAATGATTGCATTTCACTAATTGTATATCTATAATGTTTTTATTGATTCTATACAGAATCAATGCGTTTAAGTTTTTAATTTTATAATTCGGATGAACCATTCAGGAGAAGGTCTATTGATCTACCGACGGGGCAAAAAGTTGCTGAACCAACTTTGAAACTCTCAGGTCTTGTTTACAAGTAGAACTGCATGGGGACGAATCTCTGGAGAGACTCCCTCTCGCTTAATATAGCGCGGAGGAAAACGAGCACCGAAGGAGCAAATCCGCTAATCTAGCGGATAATCTCTCAGGTAAAAGGACAGAGACAAGCGAAAGAAAATGCCGATTTGTATCGGTTTATTTTTCTATCCCTTGTTTCTCCAGAGACCATTTCATTTCCTTGAAGTGGTTTTTATTTTTTCTAAAAAAGGAGAATACAGATGGAGACAGTAAGTAAAGTATTAGAACAAATTAATCAGTATGTGTGGGGGTTACCAACTTTGTTGCTACTTGTTGGAACTGGTATCATTCTCACAGTGCGCTTAAAAGGTTTACAATTTAGTAAACTAATATACGCTCACAAACTAGCTTTTAAAAAATCAGAGGATACATCATCTTCTGGAGATATTAGTCACTTCCAAGCACTGATGACAGCTATGGCTGCAACGATTGGTATGGGAAATATAGCAGGTGTCGCAACTGCTGTGACAATCGGTGGACCCGGCGCAATCTTTTGGATGTGGATTACTGCTTTATTTGGAATGGCAACAAAGTATGCCGAAGCAATCCTTGCGGTGAAATACCGTGTTAGTAATGAAAATGGTGAATACTCCGGTGGACCAATGTATTATTTAGAACGTGGTTTAGGGAAAAAATGGCTGGCTGTTTTATTCGCTATATTCGGCACAGCTGCTTCTTTCGGTATCGGTAATATGGTTCAATCTAATTCGGTTGCAGAGGCAATGCGAATCAATTTTTCTTTCCCTCCTGCATTAACTGGTATACTCATGTCATTCTTAATCGCTATCGTTATTTTGGGCGGTGTAAAAAAGATTGGTAGAGTTACTGGATATATCGTTCCTATTAAAGCATTCTTTTATATAATCGCTGGCCTTATTATTATTTTCTATCACTTTGATCAAATTCCAGAAGCATTTTCACTTATTTTTTCTGGTGCATTTCAAGGTACTGCAGCTGCTGGTGGTTTTATCGGAGCAACAGTTGCATCTGCAATTCAAATAGGAATGGCACGTGGTGTATTTGCTAACGAGGCTGGTTTAGGAAGTGCTCCTATTGCTGCGGCTGCTGCCAAAACAGATTCACCTGCAAAACAAGCTTTAGTTTCTATGACTGGTACTTTTCTAGATACATTTATTGTATGTACAATTACGGGGCTAGTATTAATTACTACAGGCGCATGGAAATCAGGTAAAACTGGTGTTGAAGCTACAACATTAGCATTCCAATCCGTATTCGGTACTGCTGGTAGTATGATTCTCGGTATCGCCATTATATTATTCGCCTACTCTACTATTTTAGGTTGGTCGTATTACGGAGAGAAGTGTGTAGCTTATTTATTCGGACAAGGTGCTGTACGATATTATAAAGCAATCTTTATCGTTATGATTGCAATAGGTGCTAATTTAAAGCTAGGTGTCGTATGGACATTTGCCGATATTGCAAATGGACTTATGGCGATTCCAAACTTAATTGGTCTAATCGGATTAAGTGGTATTGTTGTCGCTGAAACGAATCGCTTTTTACAAGCAGAGAAATTGAAAGAAAGTCATAAAAAACAGGCAAGTTAATCACTAAAAAAAGGAATGGCTCATTTATAATAAGCCATTCCTTTTTTCTCTATTTCAATTCCTTTCCCTCCTGAACCATATGTAAATAAAGTACAAAATCCATCATTGTAGATGAATAACCAAGTTGACGGATCATTGCTGTTATATTCCCTCTATGATATGTACCATGATTTACGACGTGTTGCACTAACTCTAAAATGGAAGTGTCTAATGCACCTGCATATGGGTTCTCAATAACAAATACAGTATTTACGTCTTGTATTCTACTTAAAAATTCTTTATATTGATTTGCCATGTTTTCAAACATTTTTTCTAATTCATGTAACGATTTAGTTTCGATTTGTTTTCGTAATTTTTCTCGGTCTTGTATTACTTCACTCATACTTTTACCATGCAATATGTGTAACCACACTTGATCTGTAATATAAATATGTACAAAAGTATCCTTAATTGATGGGAATACACTCTGTATCTGTTCATTAAAAATTGTCTCATAGTTTGGTAACTCTTTTAGTCGGTTGAATAATCGTGTATTAGCCCAAGCATGGTAATCAAACTGTTTTAACATGTAATCTTTCAATCTAAATCTCCTCCTTATTGTATGAAACGAATGTTTTGCTTCTTCATTTCCGATTCTCTATCAGCTTTTACAATCCCTTTTTCTTTAACTTCATGTTTATTTATAGTTTTATATTTTACATATGTATAAAATTCCGTTTTAAATGGAAACGATGTAATTTGAATTGTTTCTTCATCCACCCATTCAGCTTGAATAGGCTTCTCCCCCTTACTATTAAACATTTCTGTTCCTTCAAAACCCTCTTTAAATAAATCAATTTCATCTTTCTTTTTTACACCAGGTTTATTCATACATACATATAAAGAAAGTTCATCACAAAACTTTAATAATCTATAATGTTTATCAAACATCGCATATTGTTCTTTTGTTAACGTTTTCAAAATTCTTTTTTGTCGTTCCAATTCATTTTTATAAAAAGACACCATCTCTTCATCTTCCTCATTTAATGAAAATGATAAAAAGTGCTTACTACAAAGTAGCGCCCCGTATGGATTTGACTCTTCAATTGCATTCAAACCAATCGTATAAAAAACAAAGCGTAATGAACTTGGACAATCCATAAATGTATATGGAATATTTTTAGTATCATTCAAAATTGGTACTTTATCAAGCTCTATCCATCCTCTATCATGCTCATATATAGCATCAATTGTCTCTTTTAAGTATATTTTATCTTCAAAAAAATCTTCTATTATATGTCTTGCAATTTCACCAGCTAAAAAACCATGATCATGTTGACGAATTAATATACTTTCTTTCTCATTCTTTTCACGAAAAATCATCCGTATATTCCCCCTCATCCTCATATTACAGCTTGTTGTATGCATCAATTCTTAATTAATCCCTAAATATTAGCAGGGATTCAGTTTCTTTCAACGAAATTAACATAAATATACAGCATTCTTTCTAATCACAAAGTTAGCTTTATCTTTACTAACCATTATACTAAAACATTCATTCTAAAAAATTTTTTATGAGGTGAAAACATGAACAAAACAGAATTAGTTAAAAATGTAGCACAATCAGCTGATATTTCTCAAAAGGATGCTTCTGCAGCTGTACAATCCGTATTTGACACAATTGCTAATGCATTACAATCTGGCGATAAAGTGCAACTAATCGGCTTTGGAACTTTTGAAGTGCGTGAAAGATCTGCTCGTACAGGGCGTAATCCGCAAACTGGAGAAGAAATTCAGATTGCTGCTGGTAAAGTTCCAGCATTTAAAGCAGGAAAAGAATTAAAAGAAGCTGTTAAATAAACAAGAAACCAGCCATTTTATAGGCTGGTTTCTTGTTTATTGTTTATTTAAGCAGTTCCTTTATATTCTCTGCATGATACACTTCACAAATATAAAATACACATTTGCAGTTACTTACAATTTGATATTTTCTAGTTGGATAAACATTCGCCGCAACAGAACATCCATCAAACAATTCGATAATATTTCCAGATGGCTGATATCCTTCATATAATACGTTTCTTCTTACTTCCATCTTTTCTATAAGGTTTTCAACAGGAATATTTCCACTCTCTAATTCACTCTTTATTGTATCCGGTAAAAACGAAGTGTCTGCAAAAATTAGATTTTCAGATAACACCTTACCTTTATAACTAACATTAGATACGCGATAAAGAAATGTTCCGTTTTTATCAAAGAAATTCTTTGCTTCTTTCGGAATGTATTGTCTATCAAGCGCTTCCTGTTCAAGTACATCAAACTGAACTGTATCTTTTACAAGTTTTTCTAAAGCTAGAATAGATGACGTATTTCTAGAAAACAACATATCTTTAATTGCCTGTACATTATAAGTTAATTCAGTTTTTCTATTTTCCGCTACTAACATGAGGAACACCTCTTCTATAAGAAATTTTATTAAAAATTAACGATGATTTAATAGCAATCCCGCGTCTAACTGCGTAATTTCAGTTACTTCTTTACTAAATATTGCAATGGAAGCCATATAATCTAAACTAGGTCTTACATCTTCCATCATTGTATTTTCTGCTAACTCTTGTCTATCTTTAAAAATCAACAATTTTGGAGGGTCATTTGGAGCTGATACTGTAATTTCTACTGGTGGAATGAATAGTCCTTCACCTGTCGCTTTCAGCACTGCTTCTTTTCGAGTCCAATATGTTAAAAACCCTTCTAGTCGCTGCTCATCAGGTAATTTCATAACTTGTGCTATTTCAATGTCTGTTAATACGCCCTCTGCCATTTTCATAACATCTATATTTGGATTCATTTGCTCAACATCAACACCCACAGGTGCAGATTTAGTAAATGCCACAACAACCCACTCACCCGAATGTGAGACTGATATTTGCGGCATCCCTTCTGGTAACTGTGGTCTGCCATGTTGTAATTTACATACTGGGCACATTCGATCAATTGGCACTTGAACTGGCGACATAGAAAGTACCTTTCCAAGTACTAATCTACTAATTACACAACCTATTATAAAACGCGCACGGTCTGCCGAATGATGATATGAATTTGCTTTCTCTCGCTCTACATCATTTAGTAAATTGTAATGCCATGATTGTAAATCTGAAATTCTTGCCCACCATATTTGACAACTATTCTCATTAAGGGTTGGTACAGAATCTACAACTTTACTCTCTATCATGTAAACTCTCTCCTTTTAAATGCCAATATTACTTTATTTCAAAAGAGTATTAGCATGCTGCAACTCATTCATTTACAACTTCTTTCTCTTTTTGTAATACAGATAACGGCTTTTTATTCTTCTTTGACATTACCTCTTTATCAGAAATACGTAAAGAAAATAGTAATGCTATGAGTAAAAATATTGCTGATCCAATTAATGCTGCTTGATATGGTAAAAAATCTGACTGTGCATTATTCTGTACGTTATTACTTCCAAAACCAGATAGTATACTAGCTAAAACAGCAACTCCTATTGCAGATCCTAATCGGTTTTGCACATTGAATATAGTAGTTGCTCTCCCCATAGAAGGTGGTGCAATATTGTTAAAAGCAGAAAATTGAACCGCACCGACAGATTGACCTAAGAAAATACCAATGCCAAACAATAGTGCCCGAATTTGCCATGGATTCGTATCATGATTTACAAAACTTAATAAAATAAAGATAACCGCCGTACTTACTAATCCAATAGAGATTACCTTTCGAGCTCCTAATTTCTTATATGACCATGGTACAATCTGCGAAGAAATCATTAATCCAATCGCCTCTGGGAATGTAGTAAGACCCGATTCCAGCGCGGAAACTCCTATTACATTTTGATACATAAGCGGAAAAATAAATAACATTCCTAGTAAACCAGCTGATGAAAACAACGAAATAAGACTCATTTTTCTAAAGACCGGTTCTTTTAATAAGTGTAAATCTAACATCGGTTGCTTTACTTTAAGTTCTACAATAATAAACAATGTAAGTAATACAATCCCAGCTATCCCAATACTAATTATTTCTGGAGAAACCCAACCTTTTGACGGTCCTTGACTGAGTGCATAGATGAGCATCGCAAAACCTGGTGCTGAAAGAACAAAACCGAGAGAATCAAAACGACCAGCCGATTTTTCAATATGCTCTGCTAAAAATAGAAGTCCAAATAGCAACGCAATGATACCAAACGGCAGATTAATATAAAATGCCCAGCGCCAAGACATTTGATCTACAAAGAAACCACCAATAATTGGTCCGATCGCTGGTGCTACAGCAATTGGAAGTACAATAAATCGAGAAATTTTTGGTCTTTCCTCTGGTGAAAATGTTCGGAATAACATCGCCATCCCGACTGGTGTTAAAAGTCCGCCACCAGCACCTTGAATGATACGAAAAGTGTTTAATGAAGTAATATCATTAGCAATTCCACATAGTGCAGATGCAATTGTAAAAACGAAAAGGGCAGTTAAAAATACTTTTTTCGTACCAAAGCGATCTCCTAACCAACCAGAAATCGGAAGGAAAATAGCTAAGCTAACTAAATACCCAACATTTACAGTCCCCATTGCAGATGGGGGCACTTGCAGTTCTTTGCTTATCGTTTGCAGTGCTACATTCACAATCGTTGCATCCATCGCAGCCATAAACATCGCTGTTATATAAACGATGCTTACAACTACTTTTGGATTTATTTTTACTTTCATTATTGTTTTCCTACTAATATTTTTTCGCTAATTTGATTTTTTTTCGGCTCTAAATCATTCCAGTTAACTTCAACGTATTCTAAGCAAACTTGTCTGCTAGCTTCTTCATGTACGACATTCCATCCAATTGGTACATCGAGAAAGGCAGGCCAGAGAGAATACTGGCCCTCCTCATTCATTAATACTTTATATGTGTAATTATCATTTTCAAATGGATTCGTCATACTTTACTTACCCCTTTCTTATTCTGCAAATATTTCGCTAGCACTTGTCCAATTTCTGTAAGTGGACCTGGCTGACATAAATCTTTATGTCTACAATCAATGTCATGCTGCACGATTTCCCCGTCTAAATAATTTAGCCACGTATTTGGAGAAATAGGATCAAACCAGTCTGGTATAACAGTAGATCTAAAGAATAAAATATCCCCGTTATAAACTTTTGGCACATATTTCCCTAACAACCCTACTGAATTTACATATGTTTCTTTCAAGTTTAAAATAGTCTCTTCCTCAAGACTTGCTAATGCACTTCCATCTTTGCGAAGTATTGCAACCGCACTTTCCATAGTAAGTGGTTTACCATCCATGTTATCTGGATCATATCCACCTAAAGCAAGTAATGCGATTAACGCTTCTTCTTCAGTAGGTGCTTCCGTATTCGGTAAGAAGTGACCAGGATACGAATCCAGCATAACGAGTAATTCTACTTCTTCCCCTTCATTTTGAAGTTGCGCCGCCATAGCATGAACAACATTTCCTCCAAGCGACCATCCGAGTAAACGATATGGTCCGTGAGGCTGTATTTCACGAACGTGTTTTAAATAATCCGCCGCCATCTCCTCTAAGCTTTTTGGAAGTTCTTCATTTTCAGCGATACCACGTGCTTGTACACCATAGATTGGATAATCTGTTCCTAAAGATTTCATAAGTCCTGCATAGCACCAACTTAATCCACCTGCTGGATGTACACAAAATAGTGGTAATTGATCTCCGCTTGCTCGTAATGGAAGCAACACATCAAGTGCACTTTGACCATTCCCCATTTCAAGTCTTTCAGCAAGCCCTGCAACAGTAGGTGCTGCAAATAAAGTTCCGATATTTAGTTCAACTCCAAGTGCCTCTTTAATGCGACTCATCAGCTGCACTGCAAGAAGTGAATGACCACCAAGATCAAAGAATCCATCATCAATTCCAATTTGAGACACACTTAAAACTTCTGTAAACAAGTCACATAACATTTCTTCTTGCGGTGTTCTCGGTCCGCGGCTAGAAGATGATGCAATAAATTCTGGAGCTGGCAATGCCTTTCTATCTAATTTACCGTTTGGGGTTAAAGGTAACTCATTTACTACTACAAAAGCGTATGGAACCATATAATCTGGCAAACTACCTCCAACATACTGACGCATTTCATTCGTATCGATCGTTTCATTATTTGATGCGACGATATAAGAAACTAATCGTTTATCCCCTGGTTGATCTTCCCGTACAATAACAGCTACTTGTTCAACTTTAGGATGTTTCATTATTACCGCTTCTATTTCCCCTAATTCAATTCGGAATCCACGAATTTTAATTTGATGATCTGCACGTCCTATATAATCTAACGTCCCATCTTGACGCCAGCGCGCTAGGTCTCCTGTACGATACATTCTTGTACCTGGCTTACCAAATGGATCTGCGATAAAACGTTCAGCAGTTAATCCTGCTCTTCCTAAATATCCACGAGCGAGCCCTGCACCTGCAACATATATTTCTCCAACTACTCCAGGTGGCATCGGTTGTAAATAGTTATCTAATACGTATACTTTAAGATCCGGTATACTGCACCCGATTAAACTATTTGCTCGTAAAGATACGATACTTTCATCTAATTCAATATAACTAACATGTACCGTCGTCTCCGTTATTCCGTACATATTAATAAGCTTCGGTGCGTTATAAGGATGACGACTATACCAATCTTCTAATCGACTTAGTTCAAGTGCTTCTCCGCCAAAAACAACATATCGTAAAGATAATTTTTGACCAACCTCTTCATTTTCACGATCTGCTTGCATCAATTGATAGAACGCTGATGGAGTTTGGTTTAAAACAGTAACCTTTTCCTTAACAAGAAGCTGTAAAAATTCTTTCGGCGAGCGACTTACAGTATGTGGTACTACAACTAAACGCCCTCCATATAATAAAGGTCCCCAAATTTCCCAAACCGAGAAATCAAAAGCGTATGAATGGAACATCGTCCACACATCGTCTGCGTCAAATTGGAACCAATGATCAGTTGCGCCTAAAAGTCTTACTACATTTTGATGAGGTATCATAACCCCTTTCGGTCTACCTGTTGAGCCTGACGTATAAATAACGTAAGCAATATGTGAAGGAGATAACGGCTTCATGCGCTCCATTTCATCTATATTGTCTTCACTATATTTCTCAATTTCTTCTATTACGTTCACATCATCAACTAAAATCTTTAGTGCCTCATCACATTCAATTTCCACATCTGAATTTGTTAAAACACATGATGGTTTCGCATCGTGTAGCATAAATGAGATACGATCTGACGGATAATCCGGATCTAACGGAAGGTATCCCGCACCAGCTTTAAGAACAGCAAGTAAGCTTACAACCATATTTAAAGATCTCGGCATCGCTAAAGCAACAAGTTGATCAGGACCGATTCCTTTCGCTATTAACAAACGAGCTATTTTATTCGCTTTTCTATTTAACTCTTCATAAGTTAGCTTTTCATCTTCAAAGACAACAGCAATAGAATTTTGATTTACATGAGCCTGCTTTTCAAATAATTGTGGCAATGTCATTTCAGGTACAATTTGAAAACCACCATTCCACTTTTCTAAAACTGTATTTCGCTCTGCTAAAGTTAATATTTCTAATCTACCAATTGATTGATCCGGATGTTTCTCTGCATCATCTAATAATAGAATGAATCGTTCTATTAGTTTTTGAACCGTTTCACGTTTATATAAATCGGTACTAAACTCTAACAATCCGTGTAAGCCGTTTGGAGTACCATCAACTCTGTTACTCTCGCTAATTTCAAATGTTAAATCAAATTTTGCAGAACCAACACTTTGAATTTCAAGGCTCGCTTCTAAATCCGGTACATTAAACGTTGCTTCTGGCGTATTTTGGAAAGCTAACATAACTTGAAACAGCGGATGACTATTTCGAGTTCGTACTGGGTTTAACACTTCAACAAGTCGTTCAAATGGAACATCTTGATTTTCATAAGCTGCAAGGTTTACCTGTTTCACTCTATTTAATAATTCTTTAAAACTTGGATCTCCTGATGTATTTGTGCGTAACACTAATGTATTTACAAATAAACCAACTATATCCGTGAGTACATCGTCGTTTCTTCCAGCAATCGGACTACCTAATGGTATATCAGTTCCAGCACCTAATCTTGTAAATAAGGCACTTAGTCCTGCTTGCAACACCATAAACAAACTAACTCCATTTTTACGAGCGAGCTCCACTAACCTACTATGCATACCTTCATCTAAATGAAAATGAATTGTTTCCCCGCGATAACTAGTTTCAATTGGGCGCTGGTAATCTGTAGGTAACTCTATTTGATCTGGTAAACCTTTTAACTCTTCTTTCCAAAAATCTAATTGTGTTGAAATAATACTGTCTGGTTTTGTTTCATCACCTAATAGCTGTTGTTGCCATAGTGAATAATCTGCGTATTGAACTGGAAGGGTTTCTAGTTGAACACTATCACCTTGACATCGTGCTTTATAAGCCGCTGTAAAGTCTCTCGTTAACGCTTGTAATGACCATCCATCTCCTACAATATGATGCAAAAGAATTAGTAAAACATGTTCGTTTTCACTCACTTTAAAAAGTTGCAAACGAATTGCTGGTTCGATATCAAGATTAAAGCTATATCTTACAGCTTCAGACAGTGTACTTTCTAATTCATCCTTACATGTATTTGTTATAATCATTTTTAAATTCAATTTATCCATTTCTAGAATTCTTTGATATGAACTGCCAAGTGAATTCGGGAAAATCGTTCTAAGTGTTTCATGTTTCTCAACTACATCATAAAAGGCACCTTGCAGTGCTTCCTCATTCAATTTTCCAGACATACGAATGACTAACGGAATATTATAAGTAGGACTTGGACCTTCTAAACAATTTAAGAACCATAACCTGCGCTGTGCAAACGAAAGTGGAACTTCATTTGGCCTACTTACTTTCTTAATAGCTGGTCTTGCGCTTTTTGCACGATCCAACTGGTTCGCTAATTCAGCGACAGTTGGTGATTCAAATAGCTTTCCGATTCCTAATTCTACACTTAACGTTTCACGAATTCTTGCCATTAAACGAGATGCAAGAAGCGAATGGCCACCCATTTCAAAGAAATTATCATCTATACTAATTCGCGAAACACCAAGTACCTCAGCAAATAAATCACATAATATTTCTTCTTTCGGATTTCTAGCAACTCTCTCATTGTTCATTCCATTAAAATCAGGAGCAGGTAATTTCTTTCTATCAACCTTACTATTTGGTGTTAATGGTAATTCTTCTAGCACAACAAATGCCGATGGCACCATATAATTCGCTAAACTTTCTGAAACATAAGAACGAATTTCCGAAAGATTAATTGGTTCCTTCTCTTCGGCAACGATATACGCAATGATTCGTTTATCATTTGGACGATCTTCTCGTACCATTACCACTGCTTGTTGTATATTTTCATGTCGTTGTAATACCGTTTCAATTTCAGCTAATTCAATTCGGAAACCGCGAATTTTAATTTGATGATCCGCGCGACTAATGTACTCTAACACACCATCCTTACGCCATTTCACAAGATCACCTGTGCGGTACATACGTGCTCCATCTTTTCCATAAGGATTTGCAACAAACCGTTCAGCCGTTAACGCTGGTTTTCCTAAATATCCGTTCGCAAGTCCTTCTCCTGCAATATATAATTCACCGATAACTCCAGGTGGAACAGGCTGTAACCCTGCATCCAAAACGTACACTTCTGTATTCCAAATTGGTCTTCCAATAGGAGGTATACCATTTTCACTGTCATCAATATTTATGAAAGTAGACCAAATAGTCGTTTCAGTTGGTCCATATAAGTTAGTTATAGAGCAACCTAATTCTTTTAATTTATTTGCTAAATGTGCCGGAAGAGCTTCACCGCCAACGAGTACGTTTAGCCTTTGTAACCTCTCTGGATATTCAGTTATTAACGCCTGCCAGAGCGTCGGTGTAGCTTGCATAATTGTCGCTCTTTCTTCTTGTAACAATGTCGTTAACGCAGAAGGCTCTTGGATTACCTCTTTTTGTGCAATTGTTAAACTTGCACCACTAATAAGAGGTAAATAAATTTCTAGAGCAGAAATATCAAACGCAAACGTTGTAACTGCTAATAAATGATCGTTTTCATTTAATGAAAACATATCTTTCATAGCTAATAAGAAGTTACTTAAACCTTTCATAGGAACAATTACACCTTTTGGATTTCCAGTTGATCCTGAAGTGTAAATTGTATAAGCTTGGTTTAAAAGTGATTCATCATTTTTAAATGGTAAATTCATATGAGAATATGTTTTTAACGCTATTTTCGTTTCTTCGCTATCTAATACGATTTTTTTAATATCATTTTCTATAACTAAATTAGATGAAACAGATGAATGTGTTATGATACAAGCCGGATTTGCATCATTTACTATATAATGAATTCGCTCGGCTGGGTATTCTGGATCTATCGGTAAATACGCTGCACCAGCCTTTAGAACTGCTAGCATACTAACTACCATTTCTATTGATCTTGGAAATACTAAGGCTACAAACTGATTTACTTCTATTCCTTCTTCTAATAAATAGTGTGCTAGTTCATTCGCTCGTTCATTTAGCTCTTTATACGTAAGTTTTATCCCGTTACAAGTAACTGCTATTTTATTTGGATTTTTTTGTACTTGTTTTTCAAATAATATAGGTAGATTAATTAGCTCTTCAGCTTTCTTCGTTTCATTCCATTCCAATAAAACTTTATGATTTTCTTCAGGAAGAGTAATGTTTATTTTTCCAATCGGCTCGTCTTTGTGATAATTATTTATCACTAATTCTAATAGATTCATAAATCTTTCTTTATGCAATGCTAGTTCCGTATCGCTATATACTTCCGGATTCGCATCAAAATGAATCATTAACTCATTTTCATCGAAGCGCTTATATACATTAATCGATAAGTCATCGACAGGTCCTGCTGATAAATTATGTGTAATACCACGATTTCCAGCAAAGTTAAGCCCGTAATCAAAAGGCATAACATTCACTAACGGCCCAAACAACCTTTGATTTTCACCTAGTAACTTTAAGTCTCTTCTTAATTCCTCATGACGATATTTATGATGACGACGTACGTCTCGAATTTCTTTAGAAACTTGCTGTATTAATTCTGCAAAAGTTATATTTGGAGTTAACTTTAGACGAAGTGGAACTAAATTCATTACCATGCTAGGTGTATGAATAGATACAGAACCAAGACGCCCCATCATCGGTAAACCTAAAACAATATCATTTGCACCTGTTAATTTATGCATATAAATACTTGTTACAGCTACAACAAATTCGGGCCAACTCGTTAACGAAATATTAATATCTTCTAGTAAAGTTTTCGTACTAGCATTTGATAAATAAGCAGTTTCTCGTAAAAATCCATTTGATGTTCTCGGCGCTCGTTCTGCTAAACTTATAACTTCCGGTTCATCTGCAAACTTTTCTAGCCAAAAAGTACGATTTTCCTGAAATTGTTTAGATTCACGATACTCATTATCTTCTTGTACAATTTTTGCAAGAGAACCAAATGGCTTTTCATTCTTATTTGTTTCTTCTATAAGTGATGTATACTCATTCGCTACCTTTTGGCTAAGAAGTGAAAATCCATAGCCATCCATCACAATGTGATGGATGCGCTGATACCAAAAGAAACGATTATTTTCAACTTGAATAAGTGCTTCAGTAAATAATTTATCTTCTTTTAAATCTATCGGTACAGATAAATCATTTTTCATCCATACTTTAGCAGCTTCTTCAGGATTTCCCTCTTTACGAACGTCAATAAAATGCATATGAAACGTTGACGATTCCTCAATAACTTGCCATGGGCCAATTTCATCCTCTTCGAAACGAACATGAAGTGCTTCTGCTTCTTTTACCACTTTACGTACAGCTAACTCGAAAATTTCATGATTAATATTTCCTTTTATTTCTATATATTCCCCAGTATTATAAATCGGATTAAGCGGATCTAATTGTTGCGCAAACCACATACCAAACTGCGCAGATGATAACGAATGACGAATCTTTTGACTATTAGGCATTCTTTACTACCCCTTTATTATGTAGTCTATTTGTTACAGCACTTGTGCTGCTTGTGAAGATAGTAAACGGTACCAATCATCAACAGTTGGACGTTCTGCTAAATCTGCAAAAGTGATTTCTTTCCCTTCGCGACGCCATTTCTCTACTAAACTCATAATTCTGACCGAATCAAGTCCTCTATTTAATAAGTCTTCATCAACTTCAATACTCTCTACTGGCTCACGGAGTAGTTGTGCAACTAGTTCATGTACTTTCTGTAAAGTGATTCCTTCACTCTCATCGCTTTTTACACTTTGTAAATCTTTTAATAGTAAGTTTGTTGATGTCGTTACTGCACATCTATTTGATGCATACTGCAATGCTTGTTTATGATGCTCTAGTGAAAAATCAGCAACTGCATCTGCTACAAAAAATGGCTCTATACCATCCATAAATGCTTCACAAGCTGTTAAAAGGCAGCCAATATGCGCATAAATACCGCAAATAATAAGTTGATCTCTTCCCTGCTCATTTAAAATTTCTAATAGATTCGTCTTTTTAAATGCACTATATCTCCATTTGGTTAGGAATATATCATCCTCATCTGGAGTAAGCTCATCGACAATTTTCTTTTTATCTGGTCCAGCAGGAATACCGTCACCCCAAAAATCTTGTAATAACCCTCGTTGTTCTAACGTTTGTCCACCAGGTTGTGCTGTATAAACAACTGGTATACCAAGTTCCTTACATCTTTCTCTTATCACCTTAATATTTGAAATGAGTTCTACTTTTGGCGATTCTTTATCGCTATATGCATCAAGAAAATATTCTTGCATGTCATGGATTAGAAGAACCGCACGTTTCGGATCTGGCGTCCAATTCACTTTATTTTTTGGTAGTTCTGATTCAATTGGCATTTTATATACTGAAATAGATGGGATAGCCATCTAATCACTTCCTTCCGATTTTTATTATTGTTTTACTGTAATAAGTTTTTCAGCAATGACTTTACGTAATTCTTTTTTGCTTACTTTTCCAACACCTGTTTGTGGGAATGATTCAATAAATTCAATTCGATCTGGAATCTTATAAGCTGCTATACCACGTTCTCTTAAGAACATTTTTAATTCGTTTGCAGTTAGGACTTGTCCACGAGCGATAACAAAAGCGCAAGTGCGTTCTCCTAAATAATCGTCAGGCATAGATACAATTGCTACATCATGTACTGCATCATGTGCTAATAGATGATTTTCAACCTCTTCCGCAGCAACCTTCTCACCGCCACGATTAATTTGATCTTTATCTCTTCCTTCTACAATGATGTAACCTTGTTCATTTACTTTCACAAGATCTCCTGTACGATAAAATCCATCCTTTGTAAATGATCGTGCATTATGCTCTTCCGCTTTATAATAACCACGAATTGTATATGGCCCTCTTGTTAATAAACTTCCTACTTCACCGGGTTTTACATCGTTATCATTTTCATCAACAACCCTTACTTCATCGAATGTAGACATCGGTCTACCTTGCGTATGAATAATGATTTCTTCAGGATCATTTAATCTTGTGTAATTTACTAAGCCTTCTGCCATACCGAACACTTGCTGTAACGTACATCCAAATGTAGGGCGAATACGCTTCGCAACTTCGGCACTAAATTTCGCACCTCCTACTTGAATAACTTGCAGGCTCGATAAATCGTCGTTACGGGAAGATGCTGCATCAAGCCAAATCATTGCTAATGGTGGAACGAGCGCTGTAATCGTAACTTTTTCTTTTTCTATAAGAGCAAATGCCTCATCTGGACTACCTCCAGTTGCCAATACTACTTTTCCACCCGCATAGAAAGTTCCAAATGTCCCTGGAGAACTCATCGGGTAATTGTGTGCTACTGGAAGAACTGCCATATAGACACTTTCTGCATTTAAATTACAAATTTCAGCGCTAACACGTAAACTATAAATATAGTCATCATGTGTTCTAGGAATTAATTTAGAAAGTCCTGTCGTCCCTCCTGATAATTGGAGAAACGCAACATCACTTGGCTGAACTTCTGGTAATGGAACGGAATCTATATACAGACCACTTATGTTCACAAACTCTTCTTCTTCCCCCACTACGATTACATGTTGTAAAGCGGGAACTTTCTCTTTCACTTCTCTTGCTAGTTTTCGATAATCAAAGCCGAGAGCCTTATCTGAAATAACGTAAGCACTCGCTTCACCAAACTCGCAAAAATAACTAATTTCACTACTGCGATGAGAAGGTAGTGCAAAAACAGGAAGTGCTCCAATGCGAAATAGCGCAAAGCATATTTCGAAAAACTCTATACTATTAGGTAACTGGATTACAACTCGGTCCTCTTTCTTTATTCCTAAATTCAGTAAACCTGAAGCTAAGCGATCTACCTTTTTATCAAGTTCACTATACGTTATATGCGTATTACTACTTACAACCGCAATTTGATCCCCATATTTTTCAGCGCGTTCTTTTAACATCGAACCAAATGTTTCTCCAAGCCAACACCCTTCTTCTCGATAGCGATTGGCAAATTCTTTTGGCCATTCCGTATAACCTATTAACATTCTTTCTTCCCCCTATTTTTCATTCAGCGAATTATCTCTTAACCCTAAAGCCTTCAACATTGTTTGGAACTTAGCTGATGTTTCTGCTAACTCATCTTCTGGCTTTGATTCAGCAACAACTCCAGCACCTGCAAATAAGCGAAGTGTATTCTCTTGCACTTCAGCACATCGAATTGTAACAATCCATTCGCCATCTCCATTTAAATCGCTCCACCCTAACATTCCTGTAAAGAATTCACGGTCAAATGGCTCAATTTTTTGAATAGCCTCTCTCGCTTCTTCCATTGGAGTTCCGCAAACTGCTGGCGTAGGATGAAGAGCAATTGCTAATTCTAAAGAAGACGTATTTGGGTCCTTTAGTTCACCTTTCACTTCCGTAGACAAATGCCACATTGCTTCACTATGAATAACTGAGGGTTTTTCTGGAACATGTAATATATGACAGTAAGGGCGAAGCGCAGCGGCAACCGCTTCAACTACTACCGCATGTTCATGTAAATCTTTTGGAGAAGAAAGTAATTCTTCTGCCCTTCTTTTATCTTCTACTGGATCCTCACTTCGTGGTCTTGAGCCAGCCAACGGATTAGAAATTACTTGCATACCATGACGTGAAACAAGTAATTCAGGACTTGCTCCAATTAACGTCTTACTGTACTCGTTTTCATCTTTCGGCAAATTAACAGCAAATGTGTAGCCGTGCTTATTATGTTCCGCTAATTCACGAAGTAGTTTTTGTTGATCAATTTTCTCGGAAGACTTAACATCCAATGATCTGGATAGAACGATTTTCCTTAAATCTCCGTCCTGAATTTTTGCTATTCCTTGCTTCACACCATCCATATAAACTTCAGGAGCTGGAACCGGTGTCATTTCAAATGTCAGTTTCTCATTTCGTTTTATCTCATTTGTCGTCTCTAACTGTAAACGCTCAGTAATTCTACTATGTTCTGGTACGATAAGTTGAACTTCTTTTCTACGATCAAAGGGCAAAGCACCAACAACGATAGGATTCGGATTTCCGGCTTGTTTTGCATTACTTAATACCGCTTGTACAAGTTCTGGAAAGCTTTCAATTTCACGATGTTTTACTGTAGTAAACTCTTCTTCTGCTAATATTGTTCGAGTTGGTGAAGCGAAAAAGAATGAAGATTCTGTCTTATAATCTTCTAAAAGTTTTTCTGACAGTTCCTTTACGGCTGTAAGTTCATTCATAGTATAATAACCTCCTGAATTTTTTATTAAACTCCTAATGTAGCTCCGCCATCGACACATAAATTGTGCATTGTAATATGACTCGCTTTATCAGAAGCTAAAAACAATACTGCTTCAGCAATTTCTGAAGGTTGTGCAATTTTTTGTAACGGAATACCGAGTCTATATGTATTTTGAGAACCAGCAATTATATTTTCAGCTCCATTCTCATCAGCCCATAGTAATCTTTGCATTTCAGTTTCAGTAGAACCAGGAGAAACTAAGTTGCAGCGAATATTGTATGCTGCAAGCTCTAACCCTAAACACTTCATAAACATTGTCGTTGCGGCTTTTGATGCAGCGTACGCAGCCATTTCCATTCTCGGAGTATTTGCCGCATTTGAACCAACTGTAACAATTGCCCCTGACCTTCTTTGCATCATATGTTTACTTACTGCTCGAGACATATAGAAAACTCCTGTAGAATTTACAGAGAAGGTTTTATTCCAATCTTCATCACTTAAAGAGTGAATTGGTCCCATACGTAATACCCCTGCAACATTTATTAATATATCTATTGGTGCTATATCATTTTCAATACCGTTTACCATATCTTCAACAGCGGTACTATCACTCACATCTAAATGAAATGTTTTCATACGTGTTTCATTTAATTCATTTTCATTTAAGATTACGTTTAACCCCTCTTCATTTTGATCAACCGCAATAACTGTAGCTCCTCTTTCTAAAAACATTTTGGCAACAACACTGCCTATACCTTGAGCTGCACCTGTTACTAAAACCGTTTTTCCATCAAATTCCCCTAAGTTCATTTCCTCTATCCTTTCATTTGAAAATTAATCTAATTAAACAAATAGCGATAATGATAACGATTATCACTATCAATGTAAAAAATAATACACTTACTAAACTAATTGGTCAAGTGTACTTTTCATCAAAATATTATTCATTGATAATGTTTTTCATTTAATATTCTTACATCGAAATGATAATCTTTCTCAATAAACTTGTCAACCTATTTTTATTTTTCAGATAAAATATTTTAGTACTTCTCAATACAATTACATCTAAAAGCATTAATAAGTACTTACATTAAAAAATTTAATTCGTACTCCTCTTTTTAAAACTGAAGAAGATAAACTGTAGATACCTTCATTTACAAAGCCTTACCAAAAACTCAAGTATATATTTTCTCAACATTTTTCTGAAAATATCGAGAAAGTATATCTTGCAATTACCAATGCATGTCGTGTTTATAATTTAAGATTTAATAAGTATTTCGAATATAATATATCAATTTATGATATTCCAATATAATCCAAACGGATACTTTACTCATTTTTTTGCCTCTAGAAAATTCCACATGTTGTAATTCATAAAAAAGCACCCTATTAAATAGGGTGCTTTTTAGTAAACATAGTGTTAAAGAAGATTTATATACTTACGCTACACTGCGATACTCTTCTTCTTTTTCTTTTTTCTGCTTAGGCACTTGGATTAAAAGTGCGATAATAAATGATACGACACATAATACGCCGATCACCATGAAAGTTGGTTTGAATCCACCTAGAACTGCACCGATAAAGGAACCAGCGAGCGCTCCAAATCCAAATCCTTGATACACAATTCCGTAGTTCTTACTATGGTTTTTCATACCGTAGAAATCACCAACGATAGCTGGGAAAATAGTGATATTTCCACCAAAGCAAAACGCTACACTTGCTACACATACGAAGTAGATACCATAATTTAAATCTACGAAACTTAAAACCAAGACTGAAGCTGCCATAGCAACAAATGTACCAGTAACGATTTTTAAACGGCCGATTTTATCTGATAACGGTCCTAAAATAATACGACCTAATGTATTGAAGATTGCAACCATAGCCACCGCATTAGCTGCTGTCGCTGCGCTAAGCCCTACAAGTTGAACACCAATGTCTTTTACCATACCAATTAAGTATAAGCCACTCATACATGATGTAAATAACATAATAAATAATAAGTATACTTGTTTTGTGCCTAACATTTCTTTCGTTGTATATTCCTCAGTTTTTGTTTCATGAACTGCTCCTTGATCTGCAGCTTGATGGATTAAACAAGCGCCAAGGACAATCATAGCTGTAACAATTAAACCCCAGTATATAAACGCTTGTGATACACCAACTGATTCAATTAACTGTGCGTTAATATATTTAAAAATTAAGCTACCCGAACCATATGCAGAGACAGAAATACCAGCAATTAAACCTTTACGCTTTGGAAACCACTTTATTAAATTGGATAATGAAGTGATATATGCTGTACCATCTGCATAACCTACAACAACCCCTGCTAGTAGATAAAGCAATATTAATGAGGAAGCTTGTGAACTAAGTATTAATCCTAGTCCTAATGCTAGTCCAGCTATCATAATAAGTTTTCGAAGTCCCCACTTTTCTTGCAATTTACTCGCAAATAAAGTTGAAAACGCTAAGGAAAGACTAGTAATTGAGAAAGTTATAGCAACAGCGTTTAGACTCCAACCATATTTACTAACTAAAGGCTGATTGAATAAACTCCATGTATATATCGTCCCAAGTCCCATTTGTACTATGACTGTGCCAAGGACAACAAGCCATGGATTAACATTTGATTTTTTCATATCATTCCGCCTCCTCTTTCTATTTCAATGCTATTCGCTAAATATGCTTTTTTTATTTTTATTTTCGCCACCTCATTCGACTTAACAACTTCATTGTATAGGATGTTTTCGTTCATGTAAGCACTTACAAGACGGAGCGTCAAAAATATGGAATCAGTTACAGAAAACGAAGGGTGAAATACAAAAAACTACTTGTTAAATACGTAGTAGTTTTTATAATGTTTTACATCAATACGACTTATGTGTGTTTTCATATCCTCTTTTATACAAAGTTATGCGCCCTGTTACACCATGGCTGGACTTCAAAATTTTGATTATCCTATACAAACAAAAAAACACCATATTCTTTTTAACTCTCCAGCTTTATAACATGTTGCGTCTATATTTCTTAATACAAATCATTTAATAGTCTTGTAATCTGGCTTCTCGTTACAATGCTTGTAATCAAAAATCCCACCACTTCCACTTCCGTATATCTTGTTTTTCTAACGAAACATACAAAATTACAACGTTTTTTACAATTTTCTACATAAAAATAGAAAATATATAATTCATTTACATAATGTTGCACTTTAATTTTTACTAAACAACAAATATTTTATTGATAAATAAAACTAAACATTCACTAATATATCTATACGTGGTTTAATATATATAATAAACAAACATTTCTGACTTTTATAAGGAGGTACTATGAAAGCAAACGTAGGCGATACTATACTATTTCAACGAAATAACTTAAAGATCACAGCATCTGTACTAAAACTATACACTGAATCGGTCTTAGTTGAAGTCACAGATGTAAGCGGTGGTACTTTTGAATTTGACCGAACAATTGTAAATCATAAAAACTATAAAATTTTAAATGCAAATAAATAAAACAATACAATACAAAATAGCCCCTGCTTAACAGCGGAGGCTATTTTGTATAATAACAATTCATTAATTTACATATCCTAAAACACTAACAATCTTGCTTGCTTTTAAATTATTAATATAATAATAAATTTCTAACCCTCTTCTCTCAGCTCTTAGCACTTTACCTTTCATTTTTGATAAATGCTGCGAAACAGTCGATTGAGGAATATTCAATATTTCTGTTAATTGTGTTACATTACAAGTTTTGCGTGCACTTAATTCATTTACAATTTGTAATCGTATTGGATGCGCCATTATTTTTAAAATATCCACATCTTCTTCAGTTACTAAACTTTTTTTTATCTCGCTCGTATATGTTGTCATAAGACATTCCCCTTTTATTTGAATTCCTTTTTATTAAAATCTGCTTCTAAATAAAATATTATCTCTAAATATACAATTAAGACCCTTATATAGAAATAATAGGATTTTGATTATTTAAAAACAGCAATACTATACAATTTCATCTATTTGGTACATATACATAATACAATTTCAATTTGTGCTCTATGTGAAGTTAGCATAAATTTATAATGAAGATTTTTCAAACAATTCACATCTAACTATATACTTCCTCATAATACTATCCAGTGATTTTAACATATTTTAGGCATTTGTATATACTATTGCAAAACACATTCTTATTGAGGGGGACTTTATATGCCAACACCGTTACAAGAACAAGTTGAAGAAGCTCGTGAAACGTATGTCAGTCGTATTATTTTAGTTGGTGGTTCAGCTTTATTTTTAACAGGTGGTGTTATATCTGCAATTTCAGCCTTTAAAAGTTATAACCGTTTGGCAAATACGCCACCTTCTTCAAATGATTCATAATTGCATCATTCATTCCTTTAAATAATAAAGATGCCGCCTCTACTATAGAGACGGCTTTATATAAAAACATTATTAAATTCATTTGAACTTAATTGAAAAAACGTTATAACAATTTGGTACAATGTTCAAAGTAAGGATAGATACTTTCAATTTGACAAGCTTATTTCACCACAAACCTCGTCTGACTACACCCATCCTTCTGCTTCGTTACCTCTAATACGGCTGGCATTGCGTTTTTCAGTTCTTGAACGTGTGAAATTACACCGATAAAGCGACCTGATTTTTGCAAGTCGATTAGGGCGTCAACTGCTTTCGTTAATGACTCTTCATCTAATGAGCCGAATCCTTCATCGATAAACATCGTTTCGATGGAAATACCACCCTCATACGCTTGAATTACATCTGCCATTCCAAGTGCTAAGCAAAGTGATGCGTTAAATTTCTCACCGCCAGATAATGTTTTTACATCTCGGGTTTGACCTGTATATGCATCATATACATCTAATCCTAATCCACTTTGTCGATTCCTCTTTTCAACTCGTTCGCTTCGTTTTAAATAAAATTGTCCATTTGATAATTTACGTAGTCGTTCGTTCGCAATTTGAACAATTTGTTCTAAATACTCAATTAAGATGTAACGTTCAAAGGATATACGACTATCATTATCCCCTTTCATTACTTCATATAAATCAACAAGTTCTTGGAATGCTTTTTCTTCCTCATGAATTTGTTCATCAATTCGTTTAATATTTTCATGTAAATCCGTAATATATGATACGGCGTTTTGAGCACGTTGTCGTTTTTCTTTAATAATATCAAGGCTAATTTCCAATTCTCTCACTTGCTCATCTAATGAAGAAATGTCCATATACTCTTTATCTTTTAAGTCTGCTTTTAATTCGTCAATTTGTTTTGTAAGTACTTCTAGAGATGAGTAATAACTTTGGATTTCTTGTTGTAACTTATCCATCTCAGCATCATTTAATTTGGATTCTTTATATGTTAATTGATCTGTAAATCCGCTTTGTTCTAGCTCTTTCATAAAGCGTGTAAACGTCTCTTCTTTCTTCTCTTTTGCACTATTAAATTGATTAGAAGCATTATCATGTTCTGCTTGAATACGTATATTTTCATTTTGCCAATGTTGATACGCCTCTTGTACTTTCTCCCATTCATCTTCCATTAACCTAAGTTCTTCCAGAGCTTGGTCAAACTGTACTTTCCAAGCTTGTACCGTTTGCAAGCTTTCCGGAATATTTTGCTTATCATGTTCATATGACGTACGAAGCTGCATACACTCCATTTCAGTACGGTGCTGCACAGTTTCTACTTCACGCTTTTGTTTCTGGAGTTCTTCTACTTTTTCTTCTACGCTTTTTATATTTACAGCAATTTGCTTACGCGTTTCTTCACTTGCTTTTAACGCATTAACTTCTGCTACTAATTGCTTTCCTTTTTGAACGAGCGCACTATATGTTTCTACTAATTCTTCTGAGCGATAGCCTCGCTTTAGCACTTCTTCTATCACTTGTTCATATTGAACTCGATAGAAATTCCACTTTTCTTCTAATTGAACATGTAATTTTTCCGCAATATTTTTCTTTTCTCTTAGCTCATTTAACTCTTTTTCATCAATTGCATTACTTTGCTCTGTAGCTTTTTTCGGGTGGTCCATACTACCACATACTGGACAAGATTCACCATCATGTAAATGAAGAGCTAATATACCAGCTTGTTCACTTAACCAGCGGCGTTCAATATTTTCATATGTACTAACTGCCTGTTGCATCTTATGAAACGCACTTTCTTTTTCTAGCTCGTATTTTTGTTTTTCTTGCCATACATCATATGCCTGCTTTAATACTTTTGCATCTTCTCGCATATTCGTTAGTTCTTCTACTTTAGCTACATATTGTTCAAGCGCTGCTTCTAATTGCTGTAATTCGCCAGACATTCTTTGTTTTTCATTTTTATGCGCTTCTAGTTGTTCATCTAACTTTTGCATACCTTCTTTTAATTTTCCTATTTGAATTTCAGCATTTTGCAAATTTAACTTTTTCTCAGCTAATGATGCAATAATTGGCTGTAACTCTTCTAGTCTTTGAACTTGTTTTTTAGCATCTTCACGCTCGGATGCCTTATTCTTTAATGCTTCATATTTCTCCTGAGCAAGTGCAAAACTGTTCATTATATGCTCTTTTTTTGCGATTATCTGTTTTAACAAACTTTCAGACTGCTGTTCATATTGCATCGCTTCCTCATACCATTGCTCAAATGGTAATAATCGCTTCGCCTGTTCCGCATGTTTAAAAGATTTTTCTTTCATTTCGATTACGGCACGGTTTTCTTGTAAAATACTGTACTTCTCATTCTTTTGTTCTAAATCTTTGAATTTCTCATTTACAGCTTTTGCTGCATGAAAACGTGCCTCTGCTTCTTTTAATTGTTTCGTTTTGTCATTTTGTTCTAAGTGTAATTGCTCAACCTCTGCATTGTACCAAACTGTTTCTTGTTCTAATGCCTCTACTACTTGATGTGTATTTACATGCTCTTGTTCCACTAATGTCTCTAATAATGCCCCATCACGTATTGGTAATTTAAATACATTACGGAAATATAGCTCACGTTCTTTTTGTTTTTCTTGTAAGACGTCTTTCCATTGTTTGCGCTTTTGATCTAATATCTCACGCATTAATTTATAACGATCTGTTTTAAAAATGCGGCGTAGTATTTCTTCTTTATTTTCCGTTTCAGATGTTAATAATTTTCGGAACTCTCCTTGCGGTAACATGACAATTTGGCTAAATTGATGTTTACTTAATCCAATTAAATCTTCAACTTTTTTATTTACATCCGTTACATGAAAACGATCGACACATGGAACTTTTTCCTCATCAATTACTTCATATAATTCGACTGCATGTCCTGTAATTGTTTTATTTCCTTGTTTTTTATGGCCCAGTTGTCGTTTAATTTCATAACTTTTTCCTTTTAATTGAAAAGTTAATTCCACACTTGTATAAACATCATCATCAGCAAATTGGCTACGAAGCATGTTTGTATCACTGCGCTCTTCTCCACTAGCCTCTCCATATAATACATAACAAATCGCATCAAAAATCGTTGTCTTTCCAGCTCCTGTATTTCCAGAAATAGCGAAAATACGATGCTCACCAAGATCTTTAAAATCGATTACTTCTTTCTGTTTATATGGACCAAACGCGGTCATTATAAGCTGAATCGGTCTCATCCTCGCTCACCTTCCCGTTCTTGCACTGTTTGCAAAACATCTAAAAATAGACGTTCTTTCTCTTCTGATAAATCTAGCCCTTTCATTTCTTTATAAAATGCTTTTAAAAGAGATAAATCATCCGTTTTATGTCTTGAAACAGTTACTTCATTTTCATCTGTGAACTCTCGTCTTTGAATAGATCTTTCAACATGCATTGCATTTGGGTATACAGAACGTATTTTTTCCATTGGCTGCAAGACAGGATTTTCATCTAATAATTTCACAAATACATAATCTTCACTCACTGGATGAAGCAATAAATCGTCTATTTTCGCTTCTACTGTACGCATTTTACGACGTGGTGTAAGTAAACGTTTTTCAATTGTTGTTTCACCTTTTTCATCCAGTTCCACAATATAATATCCTTTTTTATGCTTTTCTTCAGAAATAGAATATGCAAGTGGTGAACCTGAATAACGAATTGTCTCATTACGTACAAAATGCGCTTGATGTAAATGGCCAAGCGCCGTGTAATGAAACTTATCAAAATAATGGCTATTTACATATTCAGCACCACCAATTGAAAGTGGTCGTTCCGCATCACTCGTATTTTCCTCTGCCTCTCCTGAAGAAGTTACAAATGCATGTCCTACAAATATGTGTCTCGCTTCTTTATCCATCGTTTCAGAGAGTTCGTTCATAAAAATACGCATCGCATCATCATGAGAACGAACATCTTCATTTTTCAATATATGTCTAACAATACTTGGATCTGCATACGGAACGAGATGGAAATGAACCTCTCCGTATTCATCATTTAAAACAACAGGATTGTATGGAAACTGGAATTGTCCAACAATATGTAATCCTTGTTTTTTCATTAAATTACTACCAAAATGTATGCGGTCCGGACTATCGTGGTTTCCTGCAACTGCAATTATTGGTGTTTGTAAATCAATAACTATCTTTTGTAATACATCATTTAATAAGTCTACTGCTTCTGTAGGTGGAATTGCTCGGTCATATAAATCTCCTGCAATAATTACAGCATCCGGTTTTTCCTCTTCAACAGCTTGTACAAACTGATCTAACACAATTTTTTGATCTTCAGTCATATATACACCATGAACAAGCTTACCTAAATGCCAATCCGCTGTATGAAAAAACTTCATATTACCCTTCTCCTTTTAGTTTACTGATTGTAGTGAAACAAGCTGATAGTTTAGTGTAGTTTTTCCGTTCTCCCATTCTAACTTTTGGACAATTGCACTACCGATTCTTTCTTCGTTTGATTTATATAAAGGCAATATTTCTTGAATAGTAAATAGATGATAACCATCTAAAATTAATTGAAATAAATTATCTTCTATATGTAATCTTACTTCTTTTTCATTTGAAATAATTTTTGTATGCATCTCAAATTTCATGCTAGATACAACCCCTTTTTTCTAATCTCTACATTTTAATAGTATAGTGGTCATGCAAGATTGACAAGTAAATACACCGCGATGTACATACTTTTTTAATTATAAATATTTTATGTTTTTTTATATGAAATACGGTATGTGAAATTATTAATCTACAAAAATAAAAATGCCCTTTCAGGCATCCTTATTTTTGTAAGTACTCTTTCATAACGTAGTACAATACAGTTATTAAGACAATCGCTACAAAAAACGCAAATACGGCCACAACATACCCATCTTTATTTAATAAAAAGCATATGGAAATAGATATTATAAAAATCGGAAACACGAGACGTACCTTAGCCTTCACTTCTTCTGTCGTATCTGTATGATGAAAATACTGTGTAATTCCTACCATAAGAGATGACAAAATAATAACCGACAATAGTAAAGGTCCTGGCATTCCGATCTCTCCTTTCTCTATTTCTAATTATATACAAACCCCGCGCTCTTTAAAAGTTAGATAATTCAGCCTTTTAACTTTTTCTACATCAACTCTTTAATTTACGCCACGTATACTAACTCAATATAAGTTATACATATAATAGCGCCTTCAACACGACATTTTCAAATAATAGCACTTACAGTAATGTTGTAATATTCCTCTTCATTCTCTGAAATCCTGCAAATATAACTCGTCAAAATATGCGATAAATACTAACACTAAGCACCTAATTTAGACAAAAATTATAGAGGACATTTCAGCATGTATCAAGAAATAAGAATAGAAAGATAAGTAAGGGAGGATTTATAATGACTGAACACGTTTTATTTTCTGTTAGCGAAAACGGCGTTGCATCTATTACTTTAAACCGTCCAAAAGCACTTAATTCTTTATCCTATGACATGTTACAACCAATTGGGCAAAAACTTAAAGAATGGGAGCAAGATGAGCGTATTGAACTCATCGTTTTAAAAGGAGCTGGGACGAAAGGTTTTTGTGCAGGTGGTGATATTAAAACGCTATACGAAGCACGTTCTAACGAAGTTGCATTACAACATGCAGAGCAGTTTTTTGAAGAAGAATATGAAATTGATACATTTATTTATCAATACAAAAAACCAATTATCGCTTGTTTAGATGGAATTGTAATGGGCGGTGGTGTCGGTCTGACAAATGGAGCGACGTATCGAATTGTAACAGAGCGTACGAAGTGGGCAATGCCTGAAATGAACATCGGTTTCTTCCCTGATGTCGGTGCTGCTTATTTCTTAAATAAAGCGCCTGGATATACTGGTCGATATGTTGCTTTAACAGCATCTATTTTAAAAGCTCCTGATGTATTATATATTAACGCTGCTGATTACTTTATGACATCAGATTCATTACCAAATTTCCTTACCGCACTTGAAAATGTAAATTGGAAAAAAGAAGATGTACATACTCATTTAAAAGAAGTTATTCGTACATTTGCAACTGCTCCAAACTTAGATGGTAATCTTTCTTCTTCAGTAGAAGAAATTAATTCGCATTTTGCATTCGATACAATTGAGGGAATCATTCAATCGTTAGAGAAAGATCAAAGTCCATTTGCCCAAACAACGAAAGAAAAGCTATTATCCAAATCCCCTGTTTCATTAAAGGTAACATTAAAACAGTTTATTGATGGCCAAGAAAAGTCAGTTGAAGAATGTTTCGCGACAGATCTTATACTCGCTAAAAACTTCATGCGACATGAAGATTTCTTTGAAGGAGTACGCTCCGTTGTAGTTGATAAAGACCAAAATCCAAATTATAAATATAAACAATTAAGTGATGTTTCAGAAGAAGATGTAAATCGATTCTTTAACTTACTTAACGCTTAAACAAAGAGGCCATATATTGTAGCACACTCTCAGCTACTCTATATGGCCTCTTCTTTTTAGTTAAATAATTTTAAATATAATTTAATTTTATTTAACTAAAATGTATGTTAAACTAACGTTAATCGAATTTTCTGAAAACAACAAAGGAAGGCGGATAACATTATGGAAAATTTTTTTCTGTTTATTATTATGTCTATATGTCTTATTATTCTACCCGGTCCTGATACAGCAATGGCTACGAAAAACACATTGATTGCCGGCAAAATCGGCGGCGTAAAAACTGTTTTTGGTACTTGTGTTGCGCTTTTAATTCACACTTTAGCTGCTGTAATTGGTCTTTCAGCACTTATTGTAAAGTCTGCTCTTTTATTTTCTATTTTTAAATATGTTGGTGCTGTATATTTAGTCTATATTGGTATTAAAGCCCTTTTAGCAGTAAGAAACACAGAAGACTTAAATACAGATGACGTTCCAATAAATAATGACAATAAACATACTTCTTGCTTTCGCCAAGGGTTTCTTACAAATTTACTAAACCCTAAGGTTGCAGTCTTCTTTTTAACTTTTTTACCACAGTTTTTAAATCCAAATCATAATACATTTATACAACTTCTCGTTATGGGACTTACTTATCTCATTTTAACAGTCATTTGGTTTGCTTTTTATATATTTTTAATTGATAAAATTAGTGCCTTTATGAAAAAACCGAAGACACAGCGTTATATTCAAGGGATTACAGGAATCGTCTTAATTGGGTTTGGTATTAAATTAGCCTTTGAAAGAAATAGTTAACATAATACAAACGAAAATACACTNNAGTGTATTTTCGTTTGTATTATTTTTATAATGAGTGGGAATGCACCCCACTCATTATCATTTTACTTTATTAAAACCAGCGCTCAGTTACAACTTTTTTACGTGTATAAAATTGAACGCCATCCGTACCATTTGTACCAAGATCTCCAAAGAATGAAGCTTTGTTTCCTGCAAATGCGAAGAATGCCATTGGTGCTGGAACATTAACGTTTACACCAATCATACCAGCATCAATATTGTCTCGGAATGTTTGTGCATGTTTTCCATTTGACGTATAAATAACAGCACCATTCGCAAATTTCGATTGATTTGTCAGCTTAATACCTTCTTCTAAATCTTTTACTCTTACAATACTTAATACCGGAGCGAAAATTTCATCTTGCCAAATTTTCATTTCTTGATTTACACCATCAAAGATTGTTGCACCAACAAAGTAACCTTCTCCAACTTCTTCATTGATTTTACGGCCATCTACTAGTAAAGTTGCTCCATCTGCTACACCACTATTAATATAGCCTAAAACACGTTCTTTATGAGATTCACGGATTAATGGTCCAACATAATTATCTTCGTTGAAACCGTCACCTACTTTTAACTTCTTCGTTTCCGCTACTAATACATCAATGAATTCATCAGCAATTTCATCAACTACTGCTACTACTGAACATGCCATGCAGCGCTCTCCACTACTTGCAAACGCAGATCCAATTACACCTTGTACTGTTTTTTCAAGATTGCAATCTGGCATTACAATCGCATGGTTTTTCGCACCTGCTAACGCTTGTACACGTTTACCATTTTTTGTACCAGTTTCATATACGTAGCGTGCCACTGGCTCAGAGCCAACAAACGAAACTGCTTGAATATCTTTATTTTCTAAAATACTATTTACAACATCTTTTCCGCCTTGTACTAAATTTAATACCCCTTTTGGAAAACCAGCTTCATAGAATAACTCTACAAGTCGCTCAGCTAAAAGTGGCGTTCTTTCAGATGTTTTTAATACGAATGTATTACCGCAAGCAATTGCAAGTGGGAACATCCATAATGGAATCATCATCGGGAAGTTAAACGGTGTAATACCAGCAACAACTCCGATTGGGTAGCGCCAAATCGATCCATCAATTCCACTAGCAATATTCGGAAGAGCTTGTCCCATCATTAAATTTGGTGCTGATGTTGCAAGTTCTACCGCTTCAATACCACGCTGTACTTCACCAGTTGCATCCGTTAGCGTTTTACCGTTTTCTAGCGTAATGATTTTTGCAAGCTCATCTTTATTTTCTTGTAACAGTTGTAGATATTTGTATAGTTGTCTTGAACGATTTGGAACTGGCACTTTAGACCATGTTTTGTATGCCGCTTTTGCCGCTTCAACAGCTTTTTCAACATCTTCTTTTGGAGAAAGTGGAACGTAAGCGATGATTTTTCCAGTTGCCGGATTCGGAACCGCTTCTACTTCCGTACCAGTAGATTCTACCCATTCGCCATTAATATGATTTTTCACTCGTTTAATTTCAGTTGTAATCATTATATTCTCTCCTTTTTTATCATGGTTTTTATAAGTGCACTATTTTTGATTAGAAATTAACTGTTCGCTAACTTTCTTATATAAAGCAGCCATATCGTTTTCACCATATCCTGCCTCACTCGCTTCTTCATATACGTTTAATAGCATCTCACTTACTGGTAAGTGAAGTTCACTTTCTTTAGCTAACTCTATCGCAAATCCCAAATCTTTCTTTAATAAATTTACAGTAAAGCCTGGCTCATAATTTTCTGATGCAATGAAACTTTTATAATTACGCTCATAAATTCTACTTTGACCGTAACTTACATTTAAAATATCAAACATTTTATCTAAATCCATATTGTTCTTTTTCGCTAATGTTAAAGCTTCACTCACACCAGCTGTATAAAAACCAATTAATAGATTATTAATTAATTTAACAGTTGTACCACTATCAATCTGCTCACTAACGTGGAAAACATTTGCTCCAAGTACTTCCATGACAGATTCAGTTTTCTCATATACTTCTTTCGATCCACCAACCATAAACGTTAATGTACGGTTTTCTGCACCAATTACCCCACCGCTAACAGGTGCTGCTAAAAAGTCTACTTTCTTTTCCTTCGCCGATTCCTCTAATTGTTTGTTTAATTGTGGAGATACTGTACTTGTATCAATTAAAGCTACATTCGAGTGGCTATTTTCAAATAATCCTTCTTCCCCAAAATATACCGCTTCCACAGCACGAGGTGAAGGCAAACTTGTAAAAATCACATCGCATGTCTCTGCTAGTTTTGAGATTGATAGGCCGATAATTCCTCCTTCTTTTTCAAAGGAAGCTTCCGCCTCTTTATTCAAGTCCACTCCATATACTGTGTAGCTAGATTTAACTAAATTTTTAGACATTGGAAGACCCATGTTACCTAAACCGATAAAACCAATCTTTTTCATATCGCTTTCCTCCTATTTACACAATATATTTCCCGCGATTTATAATAACTTTCGCAATATCTCTCTTTTTCGTAAATAAGTTTGAGTATAAAGGCACTAATAATTGACGGATTTCAGCTAATATTTCTTGTCTATTTTGTTCTTCTGTGACAGCTGCTGAAAGAATGGAAATCGCAGCTTCTTCTACTTTACGATATCCTTCTTCACAAATAACACCTGTTATCATTTGCTTCGTACGCTCTTTTTCCTCACCATTTTTACTAACTGCTTTCCTCGTACGTAAAAATGCTGATTCCATGACGTACACGTCCGTCAACATATTTGATAATACGCGTGAATATTCTTGCTCTTGCTCAATTTTTAAACCTGGAGTTTTAGAGAGCGTTTTCAAAGATTGTTTCAACAATTTTTTCGCTAATAAAATGTAACGATGGTTTCTTTCTACATTTGCCACATCAATTTCTACTTCAGCATCTTCTATTTGCTCGATTTGCTTCATTAACATTTTTGCAACTGTTAATCTATTAATTTCATTCGTTCCTTCAAAAATACGACTAATCCTAGCATCACGATATAATCGTTCTACTTCGTATTCTTGCATATAACCGTAACCACCATGAATTTGTACAGCTTCATCTACGATATAAGCAAGTGTTTCAGAAGCGTTTACTTTATTCAGTGCACATTCAATTGCAAATTGAGACATTTTTTTCATAAGATCTTCATCACTCTCATGAATTGCTTCATCAATTACACCCGCTGTACGGTAAGCTGCACTTTCTGCTCCATATGTAGAAATAATCATATTGGCAATTTTCTCTTGAATCATCGTAAAATCTACTAATTCCGTTTGGAACTGTTTTCGCTCTTTTCCATATTGAACTGATAAACCGATTGCTTGTTTTGCTGTTCCAATATTTCCAAAAGCAAGTTTTAGTCTAGCGAAGTTAAGAATATTAAGAGCTACGTGATGCCCTTTCCCAACTTCCCCTAAAATATTTTCAGCGGGGATGACAACATCTTCTAAAATAAGCGTCGCTGTTGAAGATCCTTTAATCCCCATCTTCTTTTCTTCTAATCCTATTGATACACCTTCACATGTTCTTTCGACAATAAACGCTGTCATTCCTTTATTTGTCTTCGCAAAAACAACGTATACATCTGCCATATGAGCATTTGTAATCCACTGCTTCTCACCATTCAACTTCCAAGCAGTACCATCTTCATTCAATACTGCACTCGTTTTTGCACTTAATGCATCAGAACCAGCATTTGGCTCAGTTAAAGCATAAGCCCCAATCCATTCTCCCGATGCGATTTTCGGTAAATATTTTTCTTTCTGTTCTTTCGTTCCATAATATATGTAAGGCAATGTACCTACACCGGCGTGTATATTAAAAGAAACGCTAAATGCACCCGCGTAACCCATTTTCTCTGCTACAAGACCTGAGACAGCCTTTCCTAACTCGAATCCGCCATAATCTTCTGGTACCTCAATACCTAATAATCCAAGTTCCCCAGCTTTCTCAAATAATTGACGAGAAACTTTATAGTTATGTTGTTCAATATTCTCAATTTGCGGGACAATTTCTTGTTTAACGAATTGTTCTGTCGTTTTTGCAATTAAATCTTCATCCCCTGAAAAATCTTCTGGTGTAAAGAAAGTATTATTCACATCTTTATTGAGTGAAAAAAATTCATCCCATGGTAACTTCGTTTTCTCCATCTGAATCCCCCTATCATTTCGGCCTTCGTTGATCTTTGCATATGCTCGTCTACGATGAGTGGAATATCTTATTATTGAAAACAGAAGGCGATGATTTTTCACATCAAGCAGTTCGTTTTGCCAAAGATGTATTTTCATCGCCTAAATCCTTCTACCTATTGATCTTCAGATAATACTGTTTTTGCAATTCCAGTATCTAACTCTTCAAAGTCATGATATGAAATTGTTTCATATAATTCACTTCTCGTTTGCATATTAGAAAGTGCATCTTTTTGAGAACCTGTTTCCTTAATTAGCGTAAACACATTCTCATATGCTTTTGCAGCAACACGAAGTGAAGTTACAGGATAAATTACCATTTGGAAGCCCATATTCGCAAATTCCTCTGCACTATAATATGGTGTTTTTCCGAACTCAGTCATATTTGCTAGTAAAGGTGCATTCACTTTGCTAGTAAATAAACGGAATTCTTCTTCCGATTGAAGCGCTTCTGGGAATATTGCATCTGCCCCTGCTTTTACATATGCATTCGCTCTTTCAATCGCTGCATCTAATCCTTCCACGCCGCGAGCATCTGTGCGTGCTACAATATATAAACTTGGCGCAACTTCTTTAATCGCTTTAATTTTTTGAACTAATTCTTCTGTAGTAACAAGTTTCTTACCATTTAAATGTCCACATTTCTTTGGTAATTGTTGATCTTCAATCTGAACAGCCGCAACTTTCGCTTCCACCATTTCTACAGCTGTTCTCGCTACGTTTAGTACTCCACCAAATCCTGTATCAATATCAACAAGAACTGGTAAATCTGTAGCTCTAACTATATCCCTTGCTCTCTCTGCTACTTCAGTAGACGTCACGATCCCTAAATCTGGTAGTCCTTTACTTGCAGTGTAAGCAGCTCCCGATAAATATAGAGCTGAAAAACCTGTATTTTTCGCAACAAGAGCCGCCATTGCATCATGAGCACCTGGAATTTGCAAAATTTCATTTGCTTCTACTAAAGCTCGGAAGCGATTCGCAAGCTCCTCTTGTGTTGACTGTTTATTCACAACCCAAGCCATTCTAAATTCCCCCTATTATTAAATTAAGAATAGATCTACAAATTCGTTTACATTCATATTTTCTAGTTTTTCTTCATTTAGACAAGCTTCATGGATTTTTTCTTGTTGCTTACTAGAATAATGACCTGCCATATTTGCAGTGAATTTTCGAACAACTTTTGGAATTGCTTCGTCTCTACGGAAACGGTGGCCAAGTGGGTATTCACATTCCACATTTTCTGTTACAGTACCATCTTTAAAATGAACTTGAACAGCGTTGGCGATTGAGCGCTTGTTCGGATCAAGGTAATCTAAACTGTACTGTTTGTTTTCAACAACAACCATCTTATTACGTAATTCATCTACACGTGGATCATTCGCTACTACATCCTCATAATCATCCGCAACGATATCTCCTTTTAATAAACCTATTGCCGTAATGTATTGTAGGCAGTGATCGCGATCAGCTGGGTTATTTAATGGACCTTCTTTATCGATAATACGAATTGCTGACTCATGAGTTGTAATTGTAATACGATCAATTTCATCTAATCTTTCTTTAAGTTCCGGATGTAATTTCACTGCACATTCTGCAGCTGTTTGTGCATGGAATTCTGCTGGGAATGACACTTTGAATAATACATTTTCCATTACATAAGATTCTAGCGGTCTTGCTAATTTTAATTCTTGCTTGTTAAATAACACGTCTTGGAATCCCCATCCTGGTGCAGATAATGCCGTTGGGTAACCCATTTCACCTTTTAATGCAGTCATTGCAAGATGAACACCGCGGCTCGTCGCATCACCTGCTGCCCATGATTTACGTGAACCTGTATTTGGAGCATGACGATATGTACGAAGACTAGAATTATCAATCCACGCATGTGATAATGCATTAAAGATTTCCTCACGCGTTCCGCCAAGCATTTTTGCAA
The DNA here is from genome assembly GCF_003264205.1 of Bacillus sp. SRB_8. NCBI lineage: Bacteria > Bacillati > Bacillota > Bacilli > Caryophanales > Bacillaceae > Bacillus > Bacillus sp. SRB_8. The sequence continues at coordinate 291,740 of NZ_NADT01000019.1, forward strand.
CTACTGCAGTCGTCGCTACTTTTACGTATAATACGTGATCAAGACCAACACGGTTTAAACTGTTTTCTAAAGCAAGTACACCTTGAATTTCATGTGCTTTAATCATCATTTCTAGTACTTCACGCACTTTTAATGGTTCTTTTCCTTCTGAAATACGAACGCGGCTAATATAATCTGCAACAGCTAAAATTCCGCCTAAGTTATCAGATGGATGTCCCCACTCTGCTGCAAGCCAAGTATCGTTATAGTCTAACCAACGGATCATACATCCGATATTAAATGCGCCTTTTACTGGATCTAGCACATAAGATGTTCCTGGTACACGTGTACCATTTGGCACGATTGTTCCTGGTACAACTGGTCCTAATAATTTTGTACACTCTGGGTATTGTAGTGCTAAAATTCCACATCCAAGTGTATCAAGTAATACGTAGCGAGCCGTACTGAATGCCTCTGCACTTGTAACCTCTTTATTTAATACATAGTCCGTAATTTCTTCTAATAATGCATCTTTTTGTTTAATTTCATTTGTTTTAATCATGCTATTCTTCCCTTTCTGTCGAAAATTCGTTATTATTAATGATGGGTGTCGGTCAAACACCCATCTGGCGGGCGGCGCTAACAACTCCCCAGTTGTTTTTATTTACTAAATGCATATCGCTCGCCAATATAATTTACACGTGGACGGAACAAACGATTGTTCGCATGTTGCTCAATTACGTGTGCACATAGCCCTACTGTTCTAGAACTAAAGAAGATTGGTGTGTAAAGTTGAATTGGAATACCAAGCATCCAATATACTGGAGCAGCATAATAATCAAGATTCGGATAAATTCCTTTTTCCTTCTCCATAATTTTTTCTCCAGCTTCACACATTTCATATAGTGTATAATCGCCTTTCACATCACATAACTGCTTTAATGCTTCCTTCATCATAAGTGCTCTTGGATCCATCTTTTTCATATAAACACGGTGTCCAAAGCCCATAATTTTTTCTTTGTTATATAGTTTCTTCTGTAATAACTCTTCAAATTTCTCAACATTACCAGCTTCTAAAAGCATGTACATAACCGCTTCATTCGCACCGCCATGAAGACTTCCTTTTAAGGATGCAACTGCTCCTGTTAAAGCGCCGTATAAGTCGGATTGCGTTGATGCAATAACGCGTGCTGTAAATGTAGAGTTTGGCATTTCATGTTCACTATATAAAACAAGGGAACGATCAAAGATTTTCTCTTCAAGTTCAGTTGGTTTCTTTCCAGTTAACATATAGAAGAAATTCGCACTATATGACAATTCTTGAAGAGGCTCAATTGGTTCCTCATTATTTAAAATATGGTAGCTATTCGCTACAATATTTGGCACTTTACTTAAAAGCTTGTATCCTCGACTTTTATTCACTTCTAATGAGCGGTTTTCGATATCACTATCATAACCAGCTAATGCAGACACACCTGTACGTAGCCCATCCATAGGATGCGTTTCCTTAGGCAATGCCTTTAGAACATTGAATACACCTTCTGGCACTGCATATTCTTCTTTTAATTTCTTTTCAATTGTTGCTTTCTCATCCTCATTCGGTAAACGTTCTTCTAATAAAAGGTGCACAATGTCTAAATACTCTTTTGTTTTTGAGAGTTCGATTAAATCATACCCTTGAATTACAATTTCACCTTTTACTGTGTCAAGAAACGAAATTTTCGTTTCCGCTGCTACTACACCATCTAATCCCGGGGAAAATTTTTCTTCAGCTTTCATCATTATTTCCTCCAATCCTAATAGATCTTCGTGCACATAACTGTAAGCCTTTACAATAATATGAAACTACATTTCTATTTCAATGTATCAGAGTTTTTAGAAGATTTCAATTTATTTTATAATGATAAGTTTCCTATACTTTTACCGATGTAATAATACAATTTTTCAAAAATAACTTTCATCTTTTATAAAGAAAGGACAAACATCCTTTTACAATTTTTTAAAACGAAATATAACAATTATCCATATAATCCCACTAAATATACCTTTAATCCCTTTTTCTTCAACAAACATAAAAAACCGAGCTGCACTCATGCACAGCTCGGTTTTTTATAATATTTATTTCATATTCCCATAAATATAATTCTTATATAAAATTTATTTATTTTTAATAAAATTATTATTTTACATAATTAAATTAAATTTCTTCCGTTTCTTTACGATAGCTTACAACTAATTCATAGTTTTGAAAGTACGAAAGATCATCAAAATCTATAAAAATAAACTACCGTCTTTCTCAACTGACACTATTTCCCGAACTGATTTCTCAGAAACAATCCCTAAAGAATATCCGGGCTGAATTGAGCTATTTCCTCCGTACCTTACAATACATCAAATAGATTCATCATGCTTTATACGCAAAATCTTTTTTTCCTAATCGTTGTTTTACAAAAATGACAAATATAATTAAAGCTATTAATCCTGAAATTGCACTACCTGCGAATAAAATACGGTAACCAAACATTTGTGAAACAACTCCAAGTAAAATCGCACCTAATCCAATCCCTAAATCAAAAGCGGTAAAGAATGAAGCGTTAGCAACTCCTCTTTTACTAGGATCAACAATTGTCAGCATCGCTGCTTGTAAAGCGGGCTGTGCCGAACCGAATCCAACACCATATAATGCCGCTGCAATCATTACACCTATCAAACCATTTGAAATCGTTAGTACAACTATCGCTAAAATAGTAATACATAGTGCCGGAAGTATGATAAAAACTTCTCCATACTTATCTAATAGTTTTCCTGAAATAGGTCGTACAATTGTTAAAGCAATTGCATATACAAGAAAGAATGTCCCAGGATTCACATCAATTGATGACGCGAATAACGGTAAAAATGTTGTTATTCCTCCATATGCAAATGACAAAAAGAAAACAACAACCGTTATTGATAAAACGGATTTTTCAAACAGCTGAATTTTCCCTTTTTCTTTTTGTGGCGTGAATGGCATTTTCGTTATTAACGATAATACGACTGCCATAAAGGATAAAAGAGTTGCTAACAAGAATAGACCATGAAATGAATAATTTTGTACAACCCATAATCCAATCATCGGGCCAATTGCCATCGCGATTGTCATCGCCATACCATACCAGCCCATCCCTTCACCACGACGTGAATCTGGAATAATATCAGTTATCGCTGTTCCAACTGCTGTTGTAGAAACAGCCCACGTCACTCCGTGAATAACGCGTAAAACAGCTAAAAGGACAATAGTCGATGCTAAATTATACGAATACATCGTTATCCCAAAAAATATGAGTCCGAAAATAATAAAAGATCTTCTACCATATTGATCTAACATACCTCCAATAATCGGTCGTATTACAACTGCCGCTATTGTAAACATTCCCATCATCAGTCCAACTTGCGATTCATTTCCACCAATCTCTTTAATAAAGAGCGGGAGCGTTGGAACAAGTAAATAAAACCCCGTAAATAAAAATAACATCGCGATAGTCATTTGTATAAATGATTTCGTCCATAATCGTTCCATTAAAATCCCTCCATAAACACGTAAAATATTACAATCAACACATCAATTGTATATTTTTCATGTTCCCTTGCCCTCCGCTAATAGACGTATCTTTTCATAATAAATGGTCTATCATCAATTTAAGTTGGTCTTACGACTTTATGCCTATGTTTTACGCAAAAAACCTATATATGTACCTTTATATGTTCTAGAAGAATATACTATTTTATTATTAAACTTAGGAGTGATCGTTTTCATGTGGGTATCACCAAGAATAACCGCCGTTGTCCCATCAGCTCCCTCAATACATGTTCCTGTCGTTCATACAGCTAGTTCCGATGTTGGTATCGAACTTCCTGCCGCTTGGCAACAATATCAATCGACTGACCAATTCACCCCTTCATTTTGGCATCATGGTACACACCCGAGTAGTACTACTTTTTATAGCCCTAGTTATCCAATACCGCCAACTCAAATTTTTTATCATTTCCCATCAATTTACTTTCAAAATTTCTATGGTACTTTTAATATTTAAAAATAATATTACTCTTTATAATACAAAAAGCACCAAAGAAACCGTTTTTCCCGGTACCTTTGGTGCTTTTAAAATGCATTATTTATTGTCCATTATTGGAAGGAGCCTCTCCTGTGTTCCCGCCCGTAGTTGGTGGGGTTGGAGTTTCTTGGCCGCCTCCAGTGGTTGGTGGATTTGGAGTTCCTTGGCCACCTCCAGTGGTTGGTGGATTTGGAGTTCCTTGGCCACCTCCAGTGGTTGGCGGATTTGGAGTTCCTTGACCACCTCCAGTGGTTGGTGGATTTGGAGTTCCTTGGCCACCTCCAGTGGTTGGTGGATTTGGAGTTCCTTGGTCACCTCCATTAGTTGGTGGATTTGGAGTTCCTTGACCATTTCCATTGTTTTGTTCATTTTGCTTATTCTGTTCATCTTGTTTCTTTTGCTCTTCTTGCTTCTTAAGCTCTTCTTGCTTCTTAAGTTCATCTTGTTTCTTTTGCTCTTCTTGTTTCTTAAGTTCTTCCTGTTTCTTTAATTCCTCTTGATTTTTCTCTTCTTCAGTTTTTTGCTGTTGATCTTGTTTTGGTTGTTCCGTTGTATCCGGTACGCTAGTATTTGGAGATGAATCACGTTTTTCACCTTTTATACGCAATTCACTACCTTCTTGAATAACACTACTTGGCATTTTAAAGCGTGATTTATCTGTAGCCATCTTGCTCATCATTTCTTTAAAGATCAACTGTGCAATTTTCGTATTTTTACTACTAATATACTCGTCTTTACCATCTTTCGTATATCCAGTCCATACTGCCATCGTATATTGCGGTGTATATCCTGCAAACCAACTATCACGAGTTGCACTTTCTGGAATTCCATATTGTGCTAGTTGTTTTGAAGAATAGTTAGTTGTACCTGTTTTACCAGCTACATCTAAAGAGGCCACATTTGCCGATGTACCAGTACCTGATGTAACTACAGAACGAAGCATATCAGTAATCATATATGCTGTAGAATCCGCCATAACTGGTTTTGGTTTTTGTCCAAAACTTTGTGACTTGCCGTCTGGATAAACTACTTTCTTAACAAAATGCGGCTTCGTATACTTACCGTCATTCCCAAATGCCGCATAAGCACCTGCAATTTCAGTTGGTGACGCTTCATTTGTACCGATCGCTGTTGATTCTGTCGGTGCTACATTAAATGTAATACCTAATTTCTCAGAGAACTCTTTCGATTTACTAATACCTACCTCTTTAGCTGTTTTAATAGCTGGGATATTACGTGACTTTGTTAGTGCTTCACGCATTGAGATTGGCCCTAAATGACTTCTATCTGCATTTCTCACTTCTTGGCCAGTTGAATACTTAAATGGAGAGTCATCGATTTGATGATACGTAGCCCATTTTAAATATTCAATAGCCGGTGCATAATCAAAGATTGGCTTCATAGTTGAACCAGCTGCACGATCTAATTCAATCGCCATATTATGCCCTTTAAATACTGCTTTATTTTCACCACGACCACTACCTATAGCACGAACTTCACCAGTCTTTGTATCCATAAATGTGAAAGCCCCTTGGAACTTATCGTTTGGATAATTAATAATATTTGCATTTAAAAGCTGATCAGCAAAATCTTGCGCTTTTGGATCCAAAGTTGTATAAATTTCTAAACCGTCAGATCCAATATTAACATCTGGTATTTCTTTTTCTACTTCTTTCACAACTGCATCCATAAATGCAGTATGTGGCATCGCTTGTAGTTCAGCTGCACTCTTAATATTTTTATCCACTGGTACTTTCGATGCTTCTTCCATTTCTGCCTTTGTAATATAACCATGTCGATTCATTAAGTTTAGTACAGTATTTCTTCTTTCTGTTGCCCTTTGAACATTTTCTTTTTTCGTTGGGTCATAGTTATTCGGTGCTTTTGGTAAGCCAGCTAGCATCGCAACTTCTGGTAATGTTAAATCTTTTAATTCTTTACCGTAGTAGTTTTGTGCTGCTGTTGCGATTCCATATGAACGGTTTCCTAAATTAATTTTATTTAAATACATCTCTAATATTTCATGTTTTGAATATTGTTGTTCTAGCTTATACGCTAAATATATTTCCTGAACTTTACGTTTTGACGTTTTTTCCATCGATAAGAAGTAGTTTTTAATAACTTGCTGCGTTATCGTACTACCACCTTGAGAGCCATAATCTCCCTTAAGACTAACTAAAACTGCACGAGCAGTACCTTTAAAATCTACTCCGCTATGCTCATAAAAACGCGAATCTTCTGTTGCTAAAAATGCATTTTCTACTAATTTTGGGATTTGATCATACGTAACATTCGTCCGCTTTTCTTTCCCATATTCATATACCAAATTCCCGTCTTTATCATAAATTTTTGAGGATAACGGATTAACAAGTTTTGCTTTCTCAAGTTTTGGTGCATCCTTAATCATTACGAAAAAGGTAGCAACCCCTGCCACTAAACCTACAATACCAAGTAGTAAACAACTGATTAAAAATTTACGAAAAAACGATGTTTTACCTTTTGGTTTTGTTTTTTTAGAAGCTGGCTGTTTTTTCTTTTGAACTTGTCGTCGCTCCTCTCGAGAACGATAATTTTCTGACATGTTACTTTCTCCTGCCTTTCAATTCTCCCGTTGATTTACTTGAAAATATTGAGGTCACTTTCCCAAATACATTTAATCAAGAAAGTATATTGACCTGGAGCATTCAATATTTTCCCAATTCACAGATTATACATTTTAGAATACTTCTTATACAAACTATTTTCACTTCTATTTTTTCTAATAATACTGCCCCTTAAAGCATAGAATGTAAGAAGTGAATTTTTAATACCTCGTATAAATAATATACCTTTTTTTCAAATGGTCAATATTTTCTTATTTATAAATCAAAGGTGAAATAAAAATAGCACAACGATATGTACTTCGTGTGAACTTCCTTATAATTACGTATAACAAACATTTAATATATTGCATATAAGTATAATACTCCTTTAATTATTAGGATTTCAACACGACAATCCCCTTCTCTACAAGAAACCATCTAAAATGAAAAATAAGGAGTTGCGTAATGATGAAGCTATCTCCCGTTATTTCAAAAAAATTAGTTGCTGTTGGCTATAATCCTTTTTCTATGATTTTACGTATTCAACTAAAGAATGGTATGTATGATTTCTTTAATGTGCCAGAAAGCATTTACACCGGTTTATTAAACGCACACTCTAAAAGTTATTATCATAATACTTATATTAAAAATTCTTACCGCTATACTAAAATTTAAACTTGATTGGCATACAAAAAAGAAAGGCGAATCAAATCCCCTTTCTTTTTTGTATGTCAATCGCAATTTACCTTCTATTTCTTTTATTAATTTCATCATACGCTTGAACTTGTTTTTTAAGTCGCCTGTCGGCTTTTTTATCATGTACGACAAGAACTGCGTGTATCGCTCCTGGAACCCAAAAAATTAAGGTTAAAATGAAATTAATAATCGCTTGAAACGGCTTTCCGCAAAATAAAACAGCTACCGGCGGAAGTAAAATTGCTAATAAGTACATCATGTCTGAAAAACTCCTTAATGTTTATTTTTCGATTCTTCCCCATCCATCTCCTACACTATCAAACCTATGAAATCATGTTATTTCTAAAAGCGTATATAAGAACTCATCATTACAAAAATCACATATAATAGTATAACTAAATGAGAAGCCTCTCACTAACGTTAACAAGTTATTTTCACCTGTTCATTTATATGTATATTCTACGCCTATATGAAAAAGCCTACAAAAACAATTAACACATCCATCTTGTCCTACTTCTAAAATTGAAATACTCCAAACTTCATTGAAATGAGTATTTCATCACCTTTTCTTAGATTCCAATCGTTGTTCCTCTACTATTTCGGTTAATCCAATTGCTGAAATTACAGTACCTATTGCCTGTATCCAAATACCTATTAGCCCTATTATACGTTGATCTTCTTTATCTATATTACTGTCTTCTTTTCCCTTTTCTTCTTTTGGTATATTTTTAATACCTTCATATGCTTGTAATCCCGCACCTAAACTTTGCATTGAATTCCCTAATACGATAATCCACTGTATTCCATTTATCTCATTCAATGCTACTTCTACTCCTAAAAAAGCGCCAATTGATTGCAAACTATTTCCAGTAATTATAAGGAAATCATTTTCTTTCATTTGTTCATTGAGATTAAAATACGTTCCTATTACATTTGAAATATTACCTAAAGCTAATAACTCAATCCCCGTTTTCGCTAGCGCTTTATTTTTATTATCTATAGTTACCTCTTGCTTCTCACATTTATCTTCATCTTTCGCATCATTAGTTGCTATAATTTGTAATATATATCCGAGAGCTTGTAATGAACTTCCTACAATAACGAGATCCGACTCAATCTTTTCTTCCCCTGCAAACCCTCTAGTTGTTCCAATTGCTGCTATAAGATTTCCTCCTACTTGAAACCAGGCACCTGTCAATTCTAAATCGCGTAGGTTCATTTCCCATCACCTATATTTAAATTTTCTAGTACATTCAAAACAAACAAATATCACCTTTAATTCATTATTCTATTTTTCATATGTAATTTTGTGCATCACATAATGTACTAATAATACAAAAGAGCACCTTTCAGGCGCTCTTTTTGACAAGAAGTTTCTCAATGAATGTATGCCGGACATGTCAATGACTCACCGTTTTTATCTATTGATATATTTAATATATAATGAATTGCTTTATGTGACCACATTTCAGGTGTAGGAGATTCTTTTACATATTGAGGTGCACATAAGTGAAGCATTGGAGTGCTAATACTGCCACCTGGATCTAAAGCAACTACTGCCATACCATTTGGTAGTTCCATTGCCATTGACTGCGTGATACCTTCAACAGCAAACTTCGAGGCACAATATGGCGCAAGTTCAGCCTCGCCTTCTCTTCCCCAACTAGAGCTCATGTTAATAATAATTCCTTCTTTCCTAGCTATCATCGCCGGGACGAACGCCCTAATGACATTTACTACCCCGTTCACATTTACACTCATTACACTTTCAAATTCTTGTGCGGTAACTTTCCATAGAGGTGCATTTTGATTAACAATCGATGCATTATTTATTAACATATCGGGAGCCCTATACTTATTAAGAATACGACTTGCCCATTTACTAACTTGGTGATGATTTGAAACATCAATTATTTGAAAATCATGTGAAGCACCGTAATATTTATTAAGCTCTTCAATTTTATTTTTTGAGCGTCCACACCCTGCTATGTTCCACCCCAATTCATGAAACCTATCAACCATTGCACGTCCTAACCCTTGCGTTACTCCAGTAATAATTACAAGTTTCCCAATGTCGTTTCGCTCCAACTTCATCTCCTCCTTTCCATTAATATTACTCTTTTTATTCTTATTCAACTTCTCACTTAAGTATCAATTCATTTCATACTTTAGAAGTATTTTTGATATTACATATTACAAACAAAAAGAGTAACCATCATAGTTACTCTTTTTGTTTGTATCGTTATTATTTTTAAATTGTATCTTCTATTCCCTACATTTCTCACATCGATAAATATAGGTTACACCTTAATGAAAGTATATTTATGTTTACGGTTCGATTTATCCAAATACTTTTCAATCCACTTTTTCAACTTAACAGAGCCCACCTCTATCAATAAATTTCCACCTAGTCTTATAACATACTTTTATTTAAATTCTCAATCTCATTTTGCAACTTTTTAAATTGCTCAAAATGCATTGTTATAGATTGAATACTATTCCTTTCAACATTTTGCTTTACTAATAAAACGCCTGTATCTTGAAAAATTGCTTCAAGTTCTTTCCTTATAGATACTTTCGTAATATATGCGGTTTTAATTGCCGATAAAATTGCTATTTCATTAAACTTTAATTTTATTTCATTAGGACAAAATGCTTCTTCGATCAATGTGACATCATTACTATAAATATAAGCAATAAGTTTACTTGATTCTGCATCTGTTAAATCCACTGTTTTTATAACATTATCCATTACATTTTGCCTCCTTTAATTCCGTATATATTAATTATTCGAATTTATTCTTTTTAAAATTCAGCTCTTCATTAATTTTAACATACTTTTTGCTCGATTGATTAAACAAAGCTTCAAACATTTTTCTATTCCGGAATATTTGTCAAATGAACCAATTAGACTATACCTTCATATAGTAATGCAAACAATTACTTATAAAGCAGGTGAAAATTATGCCCTCAGTTGTTGGGAATTTAGTTGTACAAAATAGTAACGGATCTTTCAACTTAGGTGATTTCTACAATGTTTCTCCAAAAGAGAATACGAAAGCTTATAACGGCTCTGGCGCATCTAACGTTGGTTTCGTAGTGAACACTTTTAGTGGGGTTAGCGCGACTAATACATTTGATTCTGATCTAGCAGATCAAAACCAAGTTGGTACGGCCTAACCAGATCTGTAATCATTTTTGTATAACATTTTAAAATTTGTCTATACTATACTCAGGCTGATACACAGCTATCATTGATTTTTTGAGTGCCAATCTTTTTCTCCCTTTCCCTGGGACTAAGCAGCTAGCTTGCAGCTAGCTGCTTTTTCATTTAGTTCTTCACCTCTTCAAAAAATTAGGTTTTAACAGGTAGCCTGACTCACAGCCGAATTTTGAGGTGTGAATCTGCCTGTCCGTAAATAGCTAGATAAATTAAAGAAGCTAAACTTCAAAATTCAGCTTCTTTTAGGTTACATCAATTATGTCCATTGCAGAAAATATATATGTTTTATAAAATGCATCTGTACATTTTACAATTTGTTGAATTGGATTTATATGAACCACTGTCATATAACTCGTAAGTATGTATCCTTCTTCAAAATATGTCACTAACATCTCTTCTTCAGACAATAATGAAGTTAATAATTTGTCTGAAATGCTGTCTTTCGCTTCATTTGTTATTAGCGGTCTTTGGACTTTTAATTTCTCTCCAATAATTTTTTTCATACTTAATAATTGTTCCGACATTACTGTAAACGGAACCCACTCTCTTCCTTTTTCCTGTATCTTTACATAATTCATTTTCTTTACTCCTCAATTTTCTATATCTATCCATTCTTGAACTACCCCACTTTCACTTCGTTTAGAAGTGGGGGATTCCTAAGTAAAGAGTTCTTAGGCTATCTCCACAGTCCTTGCGGTTAGAAGCCTTATCGCTTCATTCTTTAGATTGATACTTGCGTTAATATCCCTATCATGGTGTGTACGACAAGAAGGGCAGTCCCATTTACGTAGGTTTAGATTTTTAACGTCTTTGTTTTGATATCTACAACAAGAACATAATTGGCTTGAAGCAAATGTTTTCGATACGACAATGACTTGTTTGCCGTATCATTTTGCTTTATATTCCAACATGGTTCGAAACTGTGACCATGATACCTCACTAATTTCACTTCTAAATACACTTTATCCATCTCTTATTTATATGTAGCGTAGCTTTCCAATTCAAAACTATTTATGAATTTGTAGAAATATCCACTCCGAAAGAACATTCGTTCTAATTATACACGAACGAACGTTCTTTCGGAAGTGCAACATGTAAATTTTTCAAACAAAATGCAACTTTAATATATGAAGTTTATTCATACTCATTTATTACTCCCTTTTATTAATCAAATTTCTTTGCACTTCCTATCGCATCATAGAATACGTGTAGCAACAATAAAAGCGACTCCACCTAATGTGAAGTCGCTTTTATTGAACTAATTATATTTCTAATTTTACTTTTCTATCCTAACTAACGTTCTTTCTGTAATACAAATTTCAGCTACATCTCATTAACCATCCTTCAACAAAAGCATACACTTTTATTATGAACGAACTCACAAAGCTTTAGAAACTTATGATGTAAAACAATTCATTCCTCATAAGTTTCATACATATCGACAATTACTACCATTTATCCTGCTATTTGCAGGCAGTAAGATTCACACTCATCAATTTTTCACTTTCTTTATTGAATATGCTTGGGTTGCATTATAATATGTAATTCTCTCTCTGTTTCTGTTTTTTTCGGATTCCGATAATATTCCAGTTTATATTCTAATACTTCATACTCAACCATCCCAATCTTTATCCCTTTTGTTTCTTTTAATACAGCTAATAGAACGCTTATATTTTCATTAGATGATTCAAAAATTTTCCCTCCGCCTTCTCTCTTAAAAATAACTTTCATATATTCTCCCCCAAATTAATTTAATAATCTAGTAAATATAAAAATATTCATCCTATTTTAATAAAGTGAAGGCTAATAATCAGTGGGGGTTTTACGAGCAGTAAGACTCCCACAAATAGCGGGATAAATAATTCTTATCATCATTAAGAACATCCTTTTGTACTAAATGTTCAACATGTCACTTCCTATAAAGTTAATTTATACTCCAATAAATATGATATGTACCATTCTTTAAATTTTGTCCTCAATTCACTCTCCACGAAAATATATTTAGTTTATATTTAACAAAATTAATTAACTAAAACATTATCATTTCAACATTTTGCGAATTTAATTGCTTATTCCTTTTATCTACATCCAAATTTTCCTATTGTAATTCTTAATATTTAAATGTAATATTGTATTGTCTTACTATCTATTTATAACTCACACACTAACGCGAAAAGGGAACTCTATATGAGTTCCCTTTTCTATTGAAAACAAAAAAACAGAAATATAGCATTATGCTAAATCTCTGTTTTTCTTCTAAACCTTATTTCTCATCTAAGAATTTAAATGTATCTTTAAATTCTTTATCTGTTACTTTAATATCTGCTTCTTTCAATAGATCATTGATTACTTTTTGTTTCCATTTACCTGTCGCATCTTGCAGTCTTTGTTGTTCTAAATCTTTTCGAATCGTATCTTTTACTTCATCAAATGGTTTCAATTCTTTTTTATCCGTCACTTTTATTATATGATAACCATAAGATGTTTTTATTGGCTCACTTACTTGTCCTGCATCTAATTTATACGCAGCTTCCTCAAACTCTTTCACAGTTTGACCAGGAGCAAAACCAGCTATTTCTCCGCCCTGTTCCTTTGAACCAGTATCTTCCGAATACTGTTTCGCTAAAGCAGTAAAATCTTCACCATTATTTATTTTCTCTTTTACTTCTTTCGCAGTTTTTTCATCTTTCACTAAAATGTGACTTACCTTCATTTCAGGTTTATGGTTATCTTTCACATCTTTATCTGTGACAGTCGCTCTAATCGCTTTCTCAAGTGCAATTTCTGGCTTCATTCTCTCTTTTAATTCATCTTCATTCTTTAATCCTACTTGCTCTAAAGCCACTTTAAACTTGTCACCCATTTGTTCCTTCGCTGCTTCTACTTGTTTTTTAGCTTCTTCATCTGAAACTTTATATTTATCTAGCAATGCCTTATTTAACATCATTTGAGATAAAGTACTTTTTCCATATGTTTGCCTTAATTCTTTACTTAACTCTTTCTCTGTCACGTTTCCTACTTTTGATGTTGCAACATTTTCTGAGGAACCACACGCAGACAATGTGAGCGCCACACATGCAATAATAGTTCCCATAAATAGCTTTTTCTTTTTCAATTCAAATACCTCACTTTGATAAATGTATATTAGGAACTATACAGCGCTATTGTGAAATCAATGTGTTTTCTGCAAGTATTTCTCTTCATGCCAGAGACAAGCTTTATTAAATAAAAAAGCCGGCATAAAGCCGACTTTTTAACATCATTTAATCTGCACATGTTCTTCTTTGATCCATTTGTTCCCACCTATATCTATATATCCATCTTGACGATTCCAAATACGATAAGGGACCTTCCCATCGACCGCACCTGTATCATTCCCGTTTGGCCCATCGTACGTTCTAATTTCATATCCAGGTGTGTACTTTGAATATGCATAGAACCATTGTACATTAAAATGTTCTAACTTAGCCCACTGTTGTTCACCACCTAAACAAATCATATCTTTTTCGCCACCTCCCCAATAACCTTTATAGATTAAATATGGGATTTTTTTCGTAAGTCTTCCTATAAATTGCGGATTCGCAGGATTTTCATATAAATTAATGCCGTATCCATCATCATATTTTGAAACTGCAATACCAATTCCACTTGGTTGCTTACTGTCTCCAATACTAGATTGATTTGTTTGATTTGAACCTATAAACCAAGAAAGATTTTTATTCCCAATTAATTGATTCAAATCACATTTTCCAATACCAGGAACATTTCCTGAATCAGTATATTGCCAAATATCACAAGGATATGCTGGTTTATTCCCTCCATAACGAGGAATCCAAATAAAATCAGCATCAATATTGCGAGCTCCAAATGATACATACGTGTGATGTCCTACATATAAACCAATTTTTTTTGCACCTAATCGGCGTAATTCATCAATAAATGCTTGAGTCCCGCCTTGCATATCTACCATTGTTTGAACTTCTACATCTGCCACCCAAAATTTAGCGTTTTTATCGCCACGATTCCAAAAATCTTGCGCTTCTTTTTTTGCATCTGAAATAGATATAAAACGGCAAAATGCATAATTCCCAAATGGAATACTACGTTTCTTCATTTCTTTCACATAACCTTGATACATAAAATCGACCGTATTCGAACCATCTTGAACTCTAGCAATAACTAAATCGAGCTGAGACGCTGCAATATCCCAATTAATATTTCCATTCCATTTCGAAATATCTACAATATAACCCATTACTAATCAACTCCTTTTTATTATCTTATTCAAAGCTTGTTTTATTGCTAGACCCATACGCCTAATAGCAAGCTTCTATAAGACAAATAAATATATTTTCATCATTTTTTAAAACTAAATAATTTCTTTTTATCCATAATAAATAAGTCCTTCTTTTTTTTCATTTGTAAACGATAAACTTGCGTTTATTTCATACTAAATATTGGGATAAAACTATAAATAATGTACATACTACATATAAGCAATTTTTGCTTATACTCATGAATGACCTCCAAGATTTTTCAATCTCCCTGTAAAAAGGCAGCTAAAAAAAGCTGCCTTTTTACAATTTATTATATAGAGACAAGTTAATTAACGCTTATTCCCTCATATTAGTCTGTTTTTAAGCTTTTTATAAACATGATATATATTTTTTCACAACACTATTTTGATACGTAATAGAAATTACATCAACTCATACAGTATATGTAATAATCAACTACAATAAAAATTACATATTATATTAATATGTCTTCCTAATTAAAAGGAAATAAACATATAACCTCTGTTATGTAAGGAGTTTATTTAATGAAAAAAATCCCTATCGTATTCAAAGTTCCCCCGAATTCAAAGCTAAAAGTTACATTCTATGGTCCTTGTAACGAAGTAATTACAAATGTATCTTTAATTAATCAACTACTCACCCCTACCTGCCAAACTGTATCTCAATATCCAGACTTCAAGAAATATATAACTGAAGTCCGATCATTATCAAATTGTTAATCGTATAATTTTATGATTTATCATTTCGAACAGTACGATAACAAAATAATAAAAAGAGCCGCATCTTTCAAAAGAAACGGCTCTTTTTCATTTCACAAAACATGACTTCATTAAAAAACTAAAATAACTCATTAATTGATATTCTGTTGATATTTTGTTGATATTTTACACATATTAATGAAATGCGCATATATTATCGTATGGAGATTCTCCACTCATAAAACCTATCTTTTTTTGAGCATACTTTATTTGTATGCTCCTTTTTTATTCTTTACTTAACGGCTTACCCTGTTAATATTTCCAAATATCATCTGAACGAACATTGAATATTTCAATTTTTTCTTATTATGTGCTATGAATATAAGTTTAATAATTTATCTGTAGCTACATTTTCAGTATCACTTAAATCGACAAAATAATGAAGTTGCCACAATTGACTCTTCTTAGCTTGATTACTAATAGGTTTATCCCAAATAGGGTAAACCCTCATAGCCATTTTCCCTTTTTGATTTTGAGTTTTTAATATTTTTTCTTTTAGAAGAATCTCTTTTGGAAAAATAAATTGTCCTAGTTTATTATCCGCTATACAAGTGATAACTAAAAAGTTAGGAGCTGAATCATAAGAAAATGCCTGATTGCTCATAGAGGCATTCTTCTCCCAAAAAGAAACAAATTGTCCAATCTTATTAGGCGTAATTTTTGATACCCTAAATCGGATGCTTCTATTATTTAGCTGGAATACCCCTCCTGCATATTCTGAATTTTGCTTTTCTTCTTTTCGTTTAGTAATTAATAGATTATTAGGTTTGTAAATCATTTCATCTAGTTTTTCAATTATATTACTAAAATTTGTCATGTAAACGCACCTTTTTTATTTTACAGTATACCAAGAACATTCGTTCTTGTATATTAAACTTAAACAAATGTTGGCTTTGAATAGTCTTTCAAAGATTATTTTATCTACTCCATCCATAACTTCAAATTTACTTTTATAGTATTTATTACATTACTCTTCCAATTCCTTGTATTCTTCATTATTTCATTAATATATTAATAAAAAACGAGGTGCATATTACATGAATCCATCCAAAATTGACTTCGGCTCCATAGAGCAACCTTTATTCCTATTAATTTTATATCTTATCGCAATTCTTTTAACACTCGGCATTACATTTAGTATATGTCATTCCCTTTTACTAAATTTAAATGCACCGAGATGGGTAGCAAAACTGTTAGCTATCGTATTAACTCTAGGTGTTGCTTATCAAGTGTTTATGAACTTATTTTAATATATTGCCAATTTAACACCTTTAACTAAAAGGCCCTACCATAAGGTAGAGCCTTTTTAAAAAAAATAGTCCATAAATCACAAACATGTCTTTTATTTTATTGGAGATGGGAATCTTGCAGCTTCAAAATGCGTACTAATAAATCCTGGATCATTTTGTATAATCAGTCCATCTACATCACTCTCAGCAAAAATTTCAACTACATCTCCTGCATGTAATTGAAGTATTGTTGAAACAGCTACGACATTTGCAAAATTGGGTGGACCAAAAAAGTCATTATCTATCGCTATAGCTGGATTATCATTTACCCGAATTTCTACACGCGCTCTATAATTCATATTACTATCATTAGGTGCAAAGCTGATTGTACCAATAATAGAATAAACCCCTCTAGTCTTCGGAATAAAATCTGATGTTACTGGATTATATTCATTCGCTAAATCAAACTGTTCATTTTGGAATAATACTTTAACAAAAGTATTTGCAGTGACATTTTGATCTACTGTACTAACCGCTCTAAAAGCAGATGCCCTTACAAGTTTATCTTTCTCATTATCACAACACTTATCGTAATAATCTGTACTCTTCTTACAACAAGTATGCTTTGTCTTTTTATAGCCATTGCAATGCTTACAATAATAATAAGACATATCTATATCCCCTTTCTAAATCTATTGTTGTATACTATGCAAAATAAATTTAAAAAGTTTGGACGAGCTATTGCTATTATGAAATTAAAAAACTCCACCGAGAAGCAGAGTTAATAAAATTTTTTCCTTTTTAATATTTATACAATTGGAGATGGGAATCTTGCAGCCTCAAAATGAGAACCGTCTTCTGTACTACTAATAACTCCATCTATACTACTTTGTGCAAAAATCTCGACAATATCACCTGCATGTAATTGAAGTATTGTTGAAACACTTACGACATTGCCGAAATTTATTGGACCAAAAAAGTCGTTATCTATAGCAATTGCCGCATTTCCATTTACTCGAACTTCTACACGCGCTCTATAATTTAAATTTGTATCGTTCGGAAAGAAACCAATCGTCCCAATTACGGAATAAACTCCTCTAGTCTTCGGAGTAAAATCTGATGTTGCTGGGTTATATTCGTTCGCTAAATCAAATTGTTCATTTTGAAATAATACTTTAACAAAAGTATTAGCTGGAAGGTTTTGATTAACTGTATTTACAGCTCTAAAAGCAGATGCTCTTACAAGGTTATTCTCCTTATGATCGCAAGAACAGTCATCACATCTTTTACCGCACTTATTATAATAATCACTTCTTTTTTTACAGCAATCATGATTTTTCTTTTGGTAACTCTCACAATTCTTACAGTAGTAATAACAAGACATATATAGTGCTCCTTTCTAATCTACTACTGCATAATATGTATGCTAGACTTGGAAAGTTTGGACAGGTTATTACGATTACAAAAATAAAAATGCTCCACCATAAGGCAGAGCGAAGAGAAAGTATAACTTTTAAAAACAAAGCACTCATGTAATATTCTGGTTAAATCAGTAATACAAATTATCTAGTTTCATCAACTCGGATTTTCAGAAAAAACTCCTCTGTACGATTTTATTATTATTGAATAGATTATATTGTTAAGTGAGATATGCAATATTTCATATTTTATTATTTCAATATTCCTTTATTATCGTTGAGTTGTAAACATTCTCTTTAAAACACTTTAAAATCAACACTTACTCTATAACAAATACTTTTTCATCCTTTAGAATTACCTGTAAGCATTATATTCAAATATTATTATTGTAAATTATTGACCTGTACAAACGTATAATTTTTGTGTATTCTATGGACAAGGAGTAAGGTAAGAGTTACTCTTTGCCATTTTAGGAAAGGCCCTGTTGGAGACAACAGGGCCTTTTTTCATAAACTAAATCGGTAAGATCCCCTAACTAGTAAGCTTTCTTTACCTAAACATCATGCATTTCTTTTTGCATACACCGCTACTCTTCTTCAACTGTTTCGTTTACAATCATCAGACACTATTTAACAGTACATAGTTCATTTATCCAGCACTTTCAAAACAGCTTGTACACCGTTAAAATACTTCATGCACTACAAATAAATTATCCGTTCTTGTACAGGATGAGTATAAATTTTGGAATGTCCTGATATTAAATTACTTACAAGGTTTCATACCACTTATACTTTTGGAGACGGGAATCTTGCAGCTTCAAAATGCGTACTATCTTCTACATTACTAATAACTCCAGCTACGCTACTTTGTGCAAAAATCTCGACTAAATCCCCTGCACTCAATTGAATTATGGATGAAACAGCTACAACATTAGCAAAGTTTATTGGACCAAAAAAATCATTATCTATTTCATAGACACCATTTATCAAACACTCCATGTTTCTTCACCTCTTGAATATTTTTTAAATAAAAATACATACTATTTTCAAGCCGTCGTATCCACGGCTAGTACTTCTTTCTTTTGTTACAGTAGTAAGCAGACAGGTTCTTCACCTATCTGCTTTCTCTGTATATTTTTTTAGATATCGAAAATACTACCTACAAGCTGTTTGAACTAGCAGCTTCACTCTTCTTGTAATGGGAAAGCAATTTATCACAATTAGCTAACTCATTCAACTCACAGGCAGACAACCAAAATTGTTGTCTGCTTTTTGTATGGAATTTTTCATTTTGCATATACTACTTTTGAGCCTGTTTACCAACGCAAGCCATTTTGGTGTTTTGAATTCCGACTAAGCTTTTATGTTGCATAGATTATTACATCTTTGACAACACTGGTTAAAAGCGCGTTTTCTGGTTATTCGTAGTTCTAGTCCAGAATAATTTTCCTCCTATAAAGGACAGCAGGTACGACTGCTCGTCCTTTTTTATTGCCCCAAATACTTTTGTAACAATTCCAACGCTTCATTAATGCTCCCATTTAAATCATCAAGTTCAGCATCTTCTGGACACTCCTGCAAAATTACTACCGCTCGACTTATGACATCTTGTAACTTTTCGATATCGATAGAAGTTGTAATAATTCCCTCTTGTTCTTGCGGATCAGCTTTACCATAGCCATTGTGCATGGACATCGGGTTTTCTAGCATCTAGCTCACCTCCTTAAAAAATGCAGGATTTTCCTTTCCATTATCGAATTAGTAATGTTTGAAAAGGGGGTGTAATATGGCAGAAATTAAAGTAGGACTTACACAATTTTTAGACTTCACACTGAAAAGTAGTGCAGCTAAAACAAACTTTGTAAAAAATCTAAAATCTCAACCGGAATACCAACCAGCTTTTGATTACTGGAAACAATTACGAGATACTGTTATTAAATTTCATCAAAACGAACTACCTTTTGAATGTTTCGAAACATTAGTGCAAACGGTTGATCAGAAGAAAAAGCAAAACTATATTGATGTCATAAAACAGTACAAAAAATTTATTAAAAACAAAGACGTCTCTTGGTTCGATCCAGGTAAATCACATTGGATATCAGATGATTTAATCGTCCGCTCATCACCTGAACTCGGTTTGCTCATTAATGATGAGCCGCATCTTATCAAACTGTTTTTCAAAGGAAAAAAAGAGCGAATTGATAAATACAACATCAACTCAACGCTGACATTATTAAACGAATCGACATTTTCAAATGAACATAACGATGTGAATTATACGGTTCTTAACATCCAAAAGAACAGAATGTATACGAATAACTCTATTAATAATGATCATTTAATAGCGCTTGAATCAGAAGCTAACCAGCTTTGTTATATATGGAATAAGATGTAAAGAGTACTATTCATCTCTTTCAATACCTTTTCCATGCATAATTTGGGCACAATTTTCACAGATCCTATCAGTTTCGTTTAATTGAAGCCCACCCTGCATTGTTCCTCACGAACAATGCAGGGTGGGCGTTTTTTCAAAAATAGTTTCTTTAACCATTTCCGCATCCTAACACACCTCCTCCGAAAGAGTGATATAATGAGCTCTCTCCACTAAATCAGCGTTAACACCCTAGCTTTTTAACCGATGAAGAAGTTCTTCGTTTTTTAGAACATGCAAAAGAAAACCGTTATTATATCGCTTATCTTCTTACTATTACATGTGGAATGCGTAAAGGTGAAATCTTAGGTCTACAATGGAAAGAGATTGCTGATTTTACCTGACATTACTTTAATGGCACTAAATGACCATCTGCAAAAAATCTCTGAGGAAAAAGAGCAATATGATGAAAGCTATAATGACTACGATTTGGTCTGCCGTTTCAGAAGTTTGACACAGCTCTGGAAAAAGCTTATAAAGAAAAGTGAGGTTCCCGATATTCGGTTCCATGATCTGAGGATTATGTTAAAGCAAGGTATACATCCGAAGATTGTGAGTGAACGATTAGGACATAAAAGAGTAGGCATCACATTGGAAACCTACTCACATATTGTACCAGGACTTCAGGAAACTGCGGTGGATCAATTTGCAAACGAATTATTCGGAAAGAAAAACTTTTGTTAGAAGTTTTCGTTTCTAGGCAAAAACACCGCCTAAATAACCCCAAATATTATAAGTGAAAAAGGAGCAACAAAAACATGAAAGAAATCAAAGCTGAACAAGAATTCAAAGACATCATCGCAAGCGAGGAGCCAGTAGTTGTTAAGTTCTTTACTACATGGTGCCCAGATTGCGTGCGTATGGACAACTTTATCGGAGATGTAATGGAAGAGTTCAATAAATTTGAATGGTATTCTATTAATAAAGATGAGTTCCCAAGTATTGCTGAAGAGTATCAAGTAATGGGTATTCCAAGCCTACTTGTATATCAAAATGGCGAAAAGTTAGGTCACTTACATAGTGCAAATGCAAAAACGGAAGAGCAAGTTACTGAGTTTTTAGAAGCATACTAAGAAACGAAAAACCTCTGAAAAATCATCAGAGGTTTTTTTCGTTTTCAAATTGTTCTTTGCCTTTGTCTCTTTCTGGAAAGTGAATATTATAATGCTTTCTCCTCTTCTTATTGAAGAATTTTGTTATCATTTCTTATATATTACTCACATGAGGAATTACAAAGAGTCATTTTGCGAAAAATATATATGAAAAAAATTTTGAGAATCATTATTCTCGCCCTCTTTCCATTTGCCATAATCATCATTAATTGTTTAATAAATTTCTACTTTGTACTTTTCAACATATTTTTCCTTAACGAAACTTTGTTACCCCCTTCTTAAAAAGCTATAAAACGTCAACAATGTTTGTATAGACCCACACGAGTTTCGTTTGATACTCTATGTATAGAAAGAAATTCCTTGTAGAAAGGCGAGTGATTAAAATGGATTCTCTTTCTCATAAAGAAGCTGATAAAGGTGCTATTGTCAGCATTATAGCCTACATATTTTTATCCTCTATGAAAATCATCATCAGTTATATTACCCTCTCTAGCGCATTACGTGCTGACGGTTTGAATAACTTAACGGATATTGGTGCTTCTTTAGCAATATTAATTGGCCTGAAAATTTCTCGTAAGCCTCGTGACCCAGATCATCCATATGGGCATTCGCGTGCAGAACAAATCGCATCACTTGTTGCTTCCTTTATTATGGCAACGGTCGGATTAGAAGTTGTTATTAGTGCAATTCAATCGTTTTTCAATCCGAAACAAGCAGCACCTAATGTACTTGCTGCATGGGTGGCTTTATTTTCTGCTGTCGTTATGTACGGTGTATACAAGTATACGAAAAAGATTGCAATGCGAACAAAAAGTAAATCATTAGAGGCTGCTGCAAAAGATAATTTATCAGATGCTCTTGTAAGTATTGGTACAGTAGTAGGTATAGTCGGAGCACAGTTCCAAATGCCTATTTTGGACCCTATTGCTGCTTTACTTGTCGGTCTTATTATTTGTAAGACCGCGTGGGAAATTTTCGTAGAAGCTTCTCATATGCTAACGGATGGAATTGATCCTGAAAAAATGGATGAATACGCTGATGCTATAGGGCATATTTCAGGTGTAGAACATATTGTAGATATTCGTGCTCGTATGTATGGGAACCAAACGTATGTGGATATTACAATTGAAGTAGATGCTCGAATGGATGTTAGCGAAAGCCATTGTATTACTGACAATATTGAAGATATGCTTCGAAAAAAATTCGGAATTTACCATGCTCATATTCATGTGGAGCCCATGCAAAAAGAACCTATTATGACATAGGTTCTTTTTTAATGAACGCCTTATGAAATATAATACATAAAACGAGCCAGCTACCGCCCGCTGCCCATCCGGCTAATATGTCAGATGGATAGTGCACGCCAAGATAAATTCGGCTAACTGAAATAGATAATACAACGAAGCTTGCTATAAAAATAATCAGCAACTTTTTATGCAATGAAATACGATCTTCTGTAATTGTGACGTATGCAATAAATCCTAAAAAAGCAGTAGCATTCATCGTATGACCGCTCGGAAAGCTATATCCAGTTGCTGTAACAAGCTGCGTCACATCAGGTCGTGCTCGTTCATACCATAGTTTGAGCATACTGTTCAAATAACGTGATCCGTAATAATTAATTGTTAGAAGTAATGCACTTAATATTTTTTTTCTAAGAAGAAAATACATTACAAGTATAATGAGTAACGGGAAATATATTCTTTTTGAACCGATAAAGGACACCCAAGTAAAATAGGTTGTCAAATACTCGTTTCGGAAACTTTGAATAAAGTGTGCGACTACATTATCAAATTTTTCAATACAAGCGGTATGATACGAAAGTGATAGTGCGACAAAACAAATGAGTAGTGTACAACTTAACAAGTATAAATGTCGGTATCGTTTCACATACATAACCTCACTATGCAAAAAAATGGAGCGGTTGTTTTAGTTTTCCTCTCCATTTCTTTTTTATGCATAGTTTATTAAAAAATATTATTGTTAATTTTTTGCTGCATCGTTGGAATATCTTCGTTTGTTACTGTAAAGCGAATAACCTTCTCATCAAGATCAAGCGCTTCTGCGAATAAACCAGCCAATCCACGTGATTTTCTATCTACTTCCATAATAATTTCTAATCGGTCGTGGGCACTTGGCAAAATTAATAATTCTAATTCATCTAATTTCCCATAATACTCTCCGGAGACTGGAATAAACTCAAATTCTTGCGCGAATGGAACTTGCTTACGTAATCGATACGGTAATTCTTCGCATTCTACATGACGCGCTTTAAAACCTAATTGATTTACACTATTTAATACACTGTTCAATAGTGCATTCGGCAATACTTGAATATAATCACGGTCACTTGGATCAATACTACGTTTAATATCAAGACCTGTATGAACCCAAACCGTTTTCATTCCAAGTGTTAGCGGTGCTTCAATTGGCATTAAAAATGAAAATGGAATTTCCACTTTTTCATTTGGCTCTACAGAAAATGGATCTGTTAAACGAACTCGCTCCAAATCATACGTTGCAGTTACTTTTTTATCATCCACTTCTCTTACATATGACGTCGACAACGTTAAGTAAATGCTTTCAATTTCTTGGCTAACTGAACCTCCAGTTATATGAACCTGCCCTACTATCTCTTCTCCAACTGTATACTCATCTCTTTCAAGAACAGTATCTACTTTTGCACTTCCAATTCCAACGCTTGCTAAAAACTTTTGAAACATGGGGTCTCCATCCTTTCTAAAGCGTAAGCTACATCTTTTTTCAAATCTTGTACATTTTCATAGTATGGCGCTTTCATTTGTAACATTCGCATCAGCATGTCGCGATTATATTCTTCCAGCGCTAACTCTTCATACCAAGGTTTTTCCTTTTTTTCAGTCGATTCATAACTAGCATACAATAAAAATAATACGAAATGACCGAGCGCATAAAAGTCGCTACGAAAGTGAACTTCTCGCATCAAAGCTTGTTCACCTTCATAAGTTATAGCTCGCTCATCACCCTCACCTTTCAATTTAGCCAATCCAAAATCAATAATACTAATCTGATTTTCTTTCATTAATATGTTTGGAATACGTAAATCTCGGTGAATGATACCTTTACTATGAAAATACGAAACAATTCCTAGTACTTCATATAAAATTTCAAAAACTTCACGTTCATCATATACTTGCCCATCTAAGAAAATATGATCTTCGAAATTTCCCCCCGGCATATACTCCATCACAAAAAAGTTCTTTTTCTCCCATATGAAATGATCATGTAGATTAGGAATTGACGCATGATTTAATGTTTGTAAAATCACTTTCTCTTGCTCAAATGATTTTCTACCAGACTCATATCTTTGTTTACTTTGCCTTAATTGTTTTAAGACTTTATATTTATTTATTTGTAAATCATTAACGACATATGTAACCCCATAACTGCCCATTCCAATTACTGATTCAATCTTATAACGCTCTGCAACGATTGTATTTTTTCGCAGTGGTCTATCAAATAAAGCTAGTATACGACGCCATTTCATCAGCTACTTGAAAAGAAGCTACGGCTTTTACGTTTTCTTTTATAATGCTGATGCCCATAACCAGATGAACGTCGTTTATAGTCGCTACTTGAATAAGAGCGCCCTCTATGACGATAATCACTACTTGAATACGAACGATGTTTTTTCTTCCCTAATAAAGAATCAATAATTTTTTTGAACATCCCTTCACCTCTTGTATAAAATTTTCTTTTAATTATACCAACAATTCTTGTCTATATTTGTGACAAGTTTGTAAAGAGTAAAAAACGACGAGTTAAGCCCGCCGTTACTTTCAATCTTCCTCTTCATCAAAAACTTCATCAATCATGCATTTCTCTAATAAATACTCAAATGTAATATCTGCCAGGTCCTCAATTTCTTCTCTTTTTGGAACGTACCCTCTTTCAATTAGTCGCTCATAAAAAAACTCCGCAATCTCTTCCGTGTCAATTACGACTTCAATTTCCTTCATGAGCATCACTCCTTTATTTCTGTTTTATGAAAAAATCTCAAAATTATGTATATGAGATTAGAAAAATAGTTTTTCTTTTTTATAAGTCATATCATGTAGGTAAAGGGCATACGATGTTAGTACAAGCTATCCAAAGGGGGAAATAATAATGGAATACCAATATGAAGTAGATCAAGAAGTAGGGCAAACAAAAGAAGAGTTCATGCATGAAGATCAATGGGCAGACTCTCTTATTAAATGGCTTTTTATTTTTTTAATAATTGTAGGCATACCTTATACTGCATATGTTGTTGTTCAATTTATTCTCTCTTTCTAGTTAACTATTTTTTCTCTGTCAATTTAACTAAATAATTTTGAACAACATCTATAACAATTTTATATTCTTCATCTTTAAATGTATCGAATAATAAATGATAATCATTATAAATATCTAATAACCCATCAATAATTTCTTGGCGATTCGTCTTTACACTTACTTTTTTCGAATTGTTAATTGACTTCAATTTTCCTAAATCTAATTTATTCATACCCGCTTTATCTTGTTTCATTTTCTTCAAAATTGCATTTGCCGTTTGTGCATTGGCAAGTAATGTTAAATCCGATTCATCAGCTTCTAACCATTCACCATCAGTAATTCGTGACAATTCATATATAGTATCTTCCCATGCATCATTTTTATATCTCCATACTTCTGTACGAAAACCAACAATACGAAAAACATCTTTATCATATCCAGTTACTTGCACGAGATCACCAAACGTAAAGTTATAATTTAATTCAATCCACTCTGTGTCGCCCTTTTTCATTTCTTGCTCTGTTACATGCTGCAAAGTTTGCTCAACGTAAAACCCATCGTGATTATTTACTTCGTATACGTAAACTCCATCTAAAACTTTCATATTTGTAACTTTCCCAACGGTTCCATATAGCGTAATCACGACTATGTCCCCTACGTTATATTTAGGTTGTTTTTTCCTTGCCATCAATATCTCTCCTTTTTTAAACGTCGTGATTTTGATAACAGTATATGCAACCTACATAAAAACGCTTATCACAGAAGCTTATATTCATAAATTTTTTCAATAAAAAAGTAGAATTTGTATATAACTTAAAAAAGCTAGTATTTAAACTAGCTTTCACTTTTCATTTATGTTCTAACAACAAGACCTATTGTAAATAAAAAAGCATAATGAATACTTCACTTCTTTCAAAGTAATGTATTCATTATGCTTTCATTTTCCTAAAACTTCATATCGTTATCTCTCTTGTATATATAAATCCCATGCATCATCAAATATAGACATACTTTCTAGCATTCCACTTAACTCTAAGTATGAACTAATTACATCATAGTCTTCAGATTGCTTCGGAAAACTTAAATCATCATACATCGCCTCTGCTAAATCTGATATTTCATTTTTAAATAAAGCTGCACGGTGCTTCATCATATAATGGTAAAATGTCTTTTTCAAAAATATTCCCTACCTTTCTAACTTGGGTACATTATACAAGGCAAAAAAGAAAAAAACCAGCATAAAAGCTGGTTAAAAGTCGAAATAATTCCTTTTTAATAAACGTGGTCTTCCCATCAACTCTTCGTATGTTAGTTGTTTTGGCAAATCTTTCGTATAAATTAAAAACAACTGATCTTCAATTTCTTTTACAGTATGGTCTGCTTGATAGTCCATTCCACATGAGGAACAAGTAATACATGGTGTCTCTTGGATTTCAATGGCTTTCGTACCATCTGGTAATTCCCAATATACAGTATTCAAGCTTTCTTTCGCTTCTGTACTGTCACACCACATACAATTCATACTACGTCACCCTCATTTTTTTTGTCATCATCTAACTTTGCTATTTGTGCTTGATATTTTTTATCTTTTAATTGATCACGCTTATCACGTTTATCTTTTAAAGAAGCATGCGTTTCATTGACTTCATAATCTTTGCGGCGATTCATACGTTGTAAATCATCTGGAACAAGATTAAATTTCTTATCACTCATCAATCCTGCAACGCCGATATCAGAACGTTTCTCTTCATAAGTCGGATAAATTTCTTTAAAGTAGCCTTCTGCTCTTCCTGGGATATAGTTTTCTGGTTCTGGATACGTTGTAATAACCCCTTCAAAGTTACGAAGAACAACTTTATCCGCACTTTGTGAAATTAAATAGTTTGGCTGAAGCGCAATTTTTCCGCCTCCACCCGGTGCATCGACAACGAAAGTTGGTACTGCATAACCAGACGTATGCCCACGTAAGCCTTCAATAATTTCAAGACCTTTCGAAACTGGTGCACGGAAATGACCGATACCTTCTGATAAATCACATTGATAAATGTAATATGGACGAACACGAATTTTCACTAAATCATGCATAAGTTTTTTCATAATTGGAACGCTGTCATTAATTCCAGCTAAAATTACAGCTTGGTTTCCAATTGGAACACCTGCATTTGCAAGCATTTCACATGCTAGTTTCGATTCTTCTGTAATCTCAATAGAAGTGTTAAAATGCGTATTTAACCATACTGGATGGTATTTTTTAATTATGTTACACAGGTTTTCTGTAATACGCTGTGGGAATACAACTGGTGCTCTCGTTCCGATACGAATAATCTCAACATGCGGGATTGCTCGTAAATTCTTTAATACATATTCTAAAATTTTATCATTAATTAGAAGTCCATCACCGCCAGAAATTAAAACGTCACGTACTTGTGGTGTTTCACTAATATAAGCAATCGCATCATCTAATTGCTTTTTCGGTACGCCCATTCCAATTTGTCCACTAAAACGACGACGTGTACAGTAACGACAATACATAGAACATTGATTCGTTACTAAAAATAGTACACGGTCTGGATAACGATGAGTTAATCCTGGAACTGGTGAATCTTCATCTTCATGAAGAGGATCTTCTAAATCATATTTTGTTTTATATAACTCTTCCGAAATCGGTACTGATTGCATCCGAATCGGACAGCGTGGGTCATCAGGATTCATTAGCCAAGCATAGTACGGTGTAATGTTTAACGGGATCGTTTTCGTTGAAATCTTAACGCCTTCTTCTTCGTCAGGTGTTAAGTTAATTACTTTCTTTAAATCATCTAAAGTTTTGATCGTATTCGTTAATTGCCAAACCCAATCATTCCATTGTTCTTCTGTAACATCTTTCCATAATTCAATATCCTTCCAGTGACGATTTGGTTTGTATACATCATGTAACATTGCTATTCCCCCTTTTTATACGCTCATCCTTTATATAAGCAATAATTATGCCAACTTCATATTCTTGATAAGTAAATGCGAGAAATACCCTATTATATAAGAGAATAAATATTTTTAAGTGCTGTATTAAAACGATATTTACTATCATATTCATTACTTGTTATATATGTAAACGCTCTTTTATTGGTGCAAACACACAAAAACCGCCGATTATTCGGCGGTTTTGTCGTACTTGCTCAGTTTATATTGAAGCGTTTGACGCGGAATACCTAACATTTTTGCTGCTTGCAAAATATTCCCTTCCGTTTCAATTAACGCTTGATCTATTAATTCCTTTTCCATTTGATGAAGAGCTTCCCTAAGCGGTAATATACTTTTCTTCTTCGGAAGTTTCTCTTTCCGAAATGTTCGTGGCAAGCAATTTGCTGTTAACGAATTCCCTTCTGTAATAATGACAGCATGTTCAATCGTATGCTTTAACTCACGAACATTTCCAGGCCATTGATAAGCTTGTAATCTTTCTTTCGCTTCCTTATCAATTTGAAGTACACCTTTTTTATAACTTTTATTATATTCTTTCAAAAAGTAAGACGCTAATAACAGTACATCCTCAGTTCTTTCGCGAAGCGGCGGGATATATAATGAAAACACATTTAATCGATAGTATAAATCAGTGCGAATTTTATTTTCTCTTAAACATACTTCTGGAGGCTGATTCATTGCAGTAATAACGCGAACATCTACTTTTCTCGTCTTATTATCACCAATGCGACGAATAACTCCATCTTCTAATACACGTAGCATTTTTGCTTGTAAATCAAGCGGCATTGAATTCAGTTCATCTAAAAATAATGTCCCTCCATCTACAAGTTCAAATAATCCTGCTCGTTCGATTGCCCCTGTATAACTACCTTTTGTCGTGCCAAACAGCAAACTTTCTAATAGCGACTCTGGCAAAGCTGCACAGTTTTGTGCAATAAACGGCTTATTTTTTCGTTTAGAAGCTTCATGAATCGCTTGCACAAATAGCTCTTTCCCCGTTCCAGTTTCACCATATATTAAAACATTCGCATCGGTTGGCGCTACTTTTTGTGCTAACTCTTTCGTCTGTTTAAAGTGGGAATCATCAGTTACAATTGTCTCGAATGCAACATGCTTTTTCACCATTTTTTTGCTAGTCGATCGTTTTATTTTCGATTGTAGATCTACAATCGTATCAGTAAGCTTTTGAATAGTAGAATAATCTTTCGCAATTTCTACAGCACCAGCAATATTTCCATCTATTAAAATAGGTAACGTTGTATTGACCGTACAAACGTCTTCCCCATTTAAATTTTGGTAATGTTGAACTTGGTGTACGATTGGTTTTTTTGTATCTAATACTTTCATCAACGTACTTGTTTCTCTGGATAATGACGGGAATGCTTCTAATAAATGCTTTCCTAGCACATTTTCAATTTTAGATCCATCATGTTTTGCAGCAACTGTATTATAAAATATTGTAGTCCCATTTTCATCTACTGCATGTATGGCCTCATCTATACTGCCCAAAATCGCTTCAATGACTTCCTGTGTCGAAACTGCTAGCAATGTCATCCCCCCTTTTGCCGAA
The DNA here is from genome assembly GCF_003264205.1 of Bacillus sp. SRB_8. Lineage (NCBI taxonomy): Bacteria > Bacillati > Bacillota > Bacilli > Caryophanales > Bacillaceae > Bacillus > Bacillus sp. SRB_8. The sequence goes on from NZ_NADT01000019.1 coordinate 322,402, forward strand.
AATCCAGCAAATTCAACGCCGAATTTCCGGCACCCTCTGCGCGATTATAAGCATGACGATTCCGTTCTATTATTTTGATGAAATGTATATATATTTTTATTGCTTATTTATGGTTAAGTGAAACTTTAATCAGTGGGGCTTTATTATTAACCCGACTCCCACCTAACTTCTTTGCTTTACAGCCGAATTTTGAGGCGGGAGTCTTACTGCTTTCGAATAGCTGGATAAATCTTTCACCCATATATTCATATCTTCCAACTTATCAAAAATGTAGCAATTATTCGCAAGCCTTCCCGTATATGTATAGCCTAATTGATGAAAGGCTGCATTCATACCGAAAGATAGCGAGCGAGCAATTGTATAAGAACAAAAAATAGATTTTTCTTGGAGCTCTTCCTCCAATTTAATTAACAGACTTTTCATGAAACCATGTTTTCGATATTCAGGTAATGTAGCACAATTCGTTAATTCTGCATTACCTTCTTTCACGTTCATTTCAGCAGATGCTGTACTAATAATTTTCCCCTCGAATTCATAAACATAGTAAATTGTATCGTCTTCCTTCATCGTCTGCTTTACATAATTCCCATCATTTAAAGGTGTCGGATAAACTTCAAATACTTTTCCAAAGACAATTGCTAATTCTTCCGCATCCTCTTCTGTCGCTTTTCTTAACACAAATTCCTCTGGGACTATTTTTTCTTTCACTTCTTTTTCTTTTACACCACTTAAAATAGTATCTTCCTCAGTCCAATGAATACTATTTCGTCTTTCATCATTATGATATTTCACGAAGAAGTTCGCATCGTGCCCTTGAAAATAATGAGGTATCGTTGCTTCCAGTAAGAAACCGAAAGAGAGCCATGTTGAAACATGCTCTCCCTTTCCTTTAATAATACATTTAGTGAAAGAATGTTTCTTTGCTAATTCATCGATTGTTTGTATGATGCTTTCAACATTTCCTGTATAGTGATCAACTCTAATACGTTTATTAAAATAATCTAAAACCCCTTCTACTGTATAATGCTTTGTCTGTTCACTAAAAGATTCATAGTATTTCATTTTTTCACCTCACACCAATCTAGTAATGTACATGCAATTATTTTTGCGGCAGCAATCATTTTATCAACTTCTATATATTCGTTTGGATAGTGTGCTACTTTCGTCTCTCCTGGACCAAATACTATCGTGGGTACGTTAGCTATTTGTGTGAACAAACCTCCATCTGTTCCCCATGGCGAAGCTTCTATAATCGGCTCGTTCCCTTCGATTTCAACAAAGTTATGTTGAAGCGTTGTAATAAGTGGATGATTTTCTTCTAGTTCACCAGGAACCCATCTAGCCCCAAACCATTCTACTTCTACAGGATTTTTTACAAACCAACTATCCACATCTTTTAATTCACCAATCCAGCCCTCAAACTCTTCTTTTGCTGCCTCTATAGTCTCATTCGGCGCAATACCACATCTTCCTTCTAAAATTAATGAATCGGGAACAGAACTTGGCCAGCTTCCCCCTTCAATTTTCCCAACGTTAATTGGAATTGGAATCGGAATCCCCTTAAATAACGGATCTGTAATTCTACCATTTCTCTTCTCTTCTAATTTTCTCAAATGCTCTACAACAAACATACTTTTTTCAATTGCACTTACTCCTTCATAACGTGTACCACCGTGTGCTGCTTTTCCTTTTATATGTAGACGAAACCACATTGATCCTTGTTGTTTCGGAAAAAACTTCATATTCGTCGGCTCAGGAATAATAACGCCATCTGCCTTATATCCTCGTAAAATAGCAGCTAATGTTCCTGCCCCACCGCTCTCTTCTTCTATTACACTTTGAAAATGTATATGACCTTTTAGTTCAATACCAGATTCAATAATCGCTTCCATCGCAAGCATAAGTGAAACATTGCCGCCTTTCATATCTGTTGTTCCACGTCCATATATGCGGTTTCCTATTTTCTCTCCACTATATGGATGATGGTCCCACTGATTTACATCCCCTTCTGGCACGACATCAATATGCCCGTTTAAAATCATAGATTTCCCTTCGCCACTTCCTTTTAAAGTCGCTACAATGTTCGGGCTATCTGTAAAACTTATACGAGGTGATACGAAATAAGGGTGATCTTTCATTTCATTAAAAGCAGGCTCCCAAATATCAAGATCTAGACCTAACTCACGCAACTTTTCAATAACAATTGCCTGCGCACCACTTTCATCACCAGATACGCTCTTTTCTTGAATTAATCGTGTTAAAAATTTTACACTCTCTTCTTCATGACCCTCAATATAATCACAAACTTGTTTTTTTAATTGCTCCATATATTACAACTCCCCTCATTCAATTACTAGTAAATTTGAGCTTATATGAAAATCAGCTGTCGTATGTCGTTTTACATCTTCTACAGTATATGGACTCATTAATTCTTGTAAGACAAGTCCTCTTTGGGTCACTTCCATGACAGCCATGTCTGTAATAATTAAATCTACACATTTTTTCGAAGTTAATGGCAATGTACATTCCGAAACAATCTTTGCATTTCCGTATTTATCAACATGATTCATCACAACAACGACCCGCTTCGCTTTTTGCGCTAAATCCATCGCTCCTCCAATACCTGGAACGCGTTTTCCTGGTACAATCCAGTTCGCTAAATCACCATTTTCACTTACTTGTAACGAACCAAGTATCGTAACATCAAGTAATCCTTTTCGAATCATGCCAAACGCCATGCAGCTATCAAAATAACTTGCTCCTGTAATAAGAGATGTTGGTAAACCAGCTGCGTTACATAAATTCTCATCTTCATTCCCTTTACTTGGCGTTGGTCCCATACCAACAATACCGTTTTCCGCATGAAACATAACTTTCATATCTTCTGGCAAATGATTCGGTACAAGCGATGGAATTCCAATACCTAAATTTACAAGCATACCATTCTGAATTTCTTTCGCTGCACGTCTTGCAATCTTTTCTCTTACTTCTACGCCCATACCCATTTCCAATTCACTCCTTCCGATGGCACGATATAATTTACAAATACACCTGGGACGACAATTTCTTCTGGATCTAAACTTCCAAGTGGAACAATTTCTTCTGCTTCTACAATCGTTATGTCACCAGCCATAGCTACGTGTGGATTCATATTACGAGCGCTTTTATCAAATACAAGATTGCCAAACGGATCCGCTTTTTTCGCATATACAATTGCGACTTCAGCCGTTAAAGCTGTTTCAACTAAATATGTCTTTCCATTCATTTCAACTGTACGCTTTCCTTTTTCTACAATCGTATCAACACCAACGTCAACTAAAATACCACCAAGCCCTACACCACCCGCGCGAATACGCTCTGCGAGTGTTCCTTGCGGAGAGAATTCAATTTGCAATCTTCCTTCATTTAATTGTCTTCCCGCATTTGGATTTGACCCAATATGAGAAGTAACTAAAGATTTAACCCTTTCATTCGTAACAAGACGACCAATTCCTACATCAGGAAATCCAGTATCATTTCCTATTAAATTTAAATTTGTAATGCCTTTATCTAAAACAGCTTGAATTAAAGATGGAGGTGATCCGATTCCTCCAAATCCCCCAAACATTAATGTCATATCATCATGGAACAAAGAAATTACTTCCTCTATTTCTTTTAATTTACCGAATGTATTTGTAATAGTTTTCATGCGATACTATGCCCTCCTTTTTGCATCATCTCTTCCACGCTCTTTACAAAAATTGAAAGTAATTCATCTAACTCGGAATATGTAGTTGTCATTGGTGGTGCAACAAGCAGTGCACTATCCTCTTTTCCTGCTTGCCCTGAAACAGCTTGGTATAAGAGCAGTCCATTTTTAGCAGCAACTGAAATAAGCTCCGACGCTTTTGTAAACGGTTGCAATTCTATTCCAATTAGCAATCCTTTTCCACGCACATCGGCAATGATTGTCGATTGTTGCTGAACTTTCTGCAAACCTTTTAATAAATACTCTCCCTTTTCTGCTGTTTTTTCAGGTAAATTATGTTTCTCCATATATTCAATAACTGCTAAAGCCGTTGCTGCAGACAATGGATTTGCACTAAGCGTATGCCCGCTCATTACAGAACGTGATCCACGTAAAATCGGCTCCATAACACGGTCACTTACTATTGTCGCTGCCATTGGTGTATACCCCGCTCCTAGCCCCTTACCAAGGGTCATAATATCCGGTTCTACACCCCAGTGCTCCATAGCAAACCATGCACCAGTACGACCAAGTCCAGTCATTACTTCATCCGCAATAAATAATATATCGTAATGACTACAAATATCTTTAATTACTTTATAGTATTCTTTCGGCGGGACAACCGCGCCTCCAGCAGCTCCGATAATCGGTTCAGCAATAAAAGCTGCAATATGTTCTGCACCAATTCGATCAATCGCTCTTTCTAGTTCAGTCGCACAAGAAAGTTGACATGTTGGATATACCTTTTGTACAGGACATCTAAAACAGTATGGAGCTGGAATAGTCGGATAATCTTCCAAAATAGAAACGAAACGTTGTCTGCGCAGTGGATGCCCAGACATAGATAAAGCTCCCATTGTAATCCCGTGATAGCTCATCCACCGTGACAAAATTTTATGTTTCCCTTGAATGCCACGCTCCTGAAAATGCTGAATTGCGATTTTCATAGCTGTTTCATTTGCTTCCGTACCACTATTCACAAAAAAGCTCCAGTTCAAATCTCCTACACATAAATCACTTAACTTCTTCGCTAATTTTTCAGCTGGTTCACTCGTAAACTGTGATCTATAAACGAAAGCGATCTCCTCTGCCTGTTTTTTAATAACTTCTGCTATCTCTGCTACGCCATGTCCAATACCTGCCGTAATCGCTCCAGACGAACCATCAAAATATTTATTTCCGTTTTGATCATACAAATACACACCTTTTCCATGTGAAATCATCGGATACGGCTGACCAACAAGTGGTTTAATTAAGTAATCGCGCATAGCGCTCCCCCATTTCTCCAATTTGTATATGTATATGAAGAAAATTGACGTTTCTTTCATAAAAAAGAATCCTCTGCAAAAGCAGTGAATTTATCAAAAAACTATTATAAAATATACAAATGACTGCTAAATATTATTTCAAAAACAGAAAATTCAGAACTTAAAATAAAGACTAATCTTACCTGTACGCTTAAATACCCCTTCCTGATTTAAGATAACAGCAAATTGAATATTTTTTTAATATAATATCAACTTCCCTCAATTGCTGACATTGTGTAAACTTCGACGGAACTCCCGTTATTCTCCTTCCTATTATCCTACTTTATATTGCATATTTTCAAACAAAATTCGACATTTTACTTCGCCTCATTTATCATAACTATTTCTTAACAAATAGTACCACCTGTTTAGAACAATAAAAAAAAGAACCGATTAACCACATTAATCAGTTCGGCACGACGCTCTTTTATCGGTATTACCTTATCCAACGCATCACTAAAATTAATAGAAATACTCATAATACAAATCCATAATTCGTCCCACAGCCTATAGCACCAAATCCTCCATAACTTCATTCCCAATAACTATGGGAATATCCCCATCCCAATGGTTCCACTCCTTCCATCAAAGTCAAACTACCTTTCCTTTATAATTTATGTAGGACAATTATCGATTTGTATGTGTGTTTGCCTATAAATAAAAAAATCCCCATTTTAACTTTTCCTTCTAGAAAGGCAAGTTTTTTGCATAACCTCTTTCTAGCTTCGCATATATTTGTAATGATGATAAAGGAGGAATGTTCATGACTCAATCCGAAATTGAAAAATACGGCCAAGAAGCTGCACGTTACGAACAGCTCGCTCGTTACTATCAATATAGCAATCCTAAAAGATATGTAGAACTCTATATGAAATACTATGATGCAATTACAAAACTTGTACAAGCATATGAAAAGAGAGATTCACAAGAAGCGACTTTACCGTCACATATGAGAATCTTCCACACAGCTCCCCATATACCAGCAGTTGATATTATAATAAACGGACAAAAGGTTATTAAAAATATTTCTTTTAAACAATTCAGTCCGTATTTATCATTAGTGCAAGGTAAATACCGTATTGATATTGTCCCTGTCGGAAACGAAACTCCAATATTTTCAGCATTAGTACCAATAATGGGGAATCACACTTATACCCTTGCAGCGGTCAATAGCGATAATCATCTCCAATTACAACCCATTCTTGATAATACTCATTTACCATCTGGTCAAGCAAAAATACGGTTTGCACATTTTTCACCAGACACTCCAGTTGTAAATGTAAATTTAAAAGATGGGGATCATTTATTTGAAAATGTACTCTTTAAGCAAATAACAGATTTTTTACAAGTTAGCCCTGGTACAGCAGATATTGAAGTTTCACTTGCTGATACAAAAAAAGTACTATTAACCATTCCAAAATTCAACGTTGAACCAAATACAATTTACACAATTTCAATAGTTGGTTATTCAACTGAGGATCCAAAATTAGAGACCGTTATACTTACAAATTAAAACAGTCTACACCATTCGCATGGTGTAGACTGTTTACTTTTGAAACGTAATTTGAAATTCTGTCCAATCGTTATCCGAACGACACAATATGGATCCGTTATGTTTTTCTACAATTTGTTTACATACAAATAGTCCAATACCAGTTCCTAGCTTTTTAGTAGTTACAAATGGCTCAAAAATGGTCTCTACATTGTCTGCTGGAATCATAGGTCCATTATTTTTTATAACAATGCGAACAGCCTGATCCTCTTCAAATACATCAATGATAATTTTCCGCTCTTCTTTCACCGATTCAAGAGCATCAATCGAATTCATTAAAATATTTAAAACTACTTGCTTCACTTCACTCCGGTAACCAACGAGTGGAATAGGATACGGCAAATTCTTTTCAATCAAAACATTTGCATTAACTAAACTTGGATATAAGAATTGTATAATATCTTGAAATAAGTCATTTACCAAAAAACGTTCAGATTCATTCCACATTTCTTTTTTCGATACAAGTAAAAATTGCGAAATCCTAAAATTTAATTGATCTAATTCATGTGAAATAATATCTAAATACGATAGATTAGGGTGATCTGTCTTCAATAACTTTACAAATCCCATAATCGAAGTTAGCGGATTACGAAATTCATGCACAAAACTAGCCGACATTTGCCCTAGAATCGTAAGCCTTTCTTTATGTGTTTCATTTATATATTGCTGTTTTTCTTCTAAATTTCTCGATATAATTTCTGAGTATTTTAAAACGGTATAATAAATTAATTTGTCAAAACAAGTATGTATTTTGGCCATAATCGGTTTCAGTTCACGAGCACTTACATCCAATTCGCACATCGCTTCAAAAAGTTCATTTCTTCCCACATTTGCATTGTAAACAAAATCTCCAATATTCGCATCTGCCCCTGCACGCTCAATGGCAATTTTCTCACATAATGGCTGAAGATAATTAATGTCTTTATCTTCCATAATAAGTTCGATAATTAACTCTAATAAATTCGCTCCATTTTGAACTACCTCTTGTTTAAATGGATCTTTTTCGGAAATTATCATTTTGTTTTTCCAGTTCTCTACGAATTGGTGCCTGTTGTTTTTCAAGTGCGAACAAAATACTTCTTTAATATCCTTATCGATTGGAAAAACCTCCATTCCTCCATTTCCATACGACGAATACCCTTTATATTTTGAATATTAACACAAAAAATACATTTCGTTAATAGATTTTTGTCACATTTTGTTAATTTCTGTTGATAAAATTTATTTTTCCTTTCTTATTTAAATAAGTTGTATTCCTATATCCCTTTCCCTTCTCATTTTTTAAATTATTTTCCTGTTCAAAACTACTTTTTTTTTGCATCCTTTTTAATTCTTGCGTACAATAAGAAGTGAAAGGTGTGAAAAATATGGTAAATAAAAATGTGGAAGACTATCTCCAAGAAGGCATATATGGCCAAAAGCAAAACAAACCAGAAGAACGTAATATGTACTTAACTACATTACGTGAGCGTGTAGAAATCGCTTTAACAATCGGTCAAGTAATGCAAAGTAATGTGTATACAGAAGTAACGGGTAACATACGTTCTTCTCAATCATTACAACTATTCCTAAATGGAAGCATTGCTTACCCACATTTATCAAAATACATTAAATTAGCAACTGAAAAAAATATTCCTTTTACAATTGTTCAAAATAAAGGTACTGAAACACCAATCGGTTTAGTACTCTCTCATAGCACTGCTGTAGATAAAGAACATATTTATGTCGAAGATGATATTTTCAAACAAGAAATGAAGTAAAAGGTACACTTGATTAAATGAAATCGTTCCGAGAAACGTAAAACAAACAATAAAAAACGAGTATGGAATCGTAAACATTTCCTGCTCGTTTTTTATTGCGGTGTTTAAGCTCGATCTACTTTATTTTTTAATACACACTAATTTCATTTCTGTCATTTCTTCTATTGCATATTTAATCCCTTCACGGCCTGTGCCACTCTCTTTCACACCGCCATAAGGCATATGATCTACTCTGAACGTTGGAATATCATTAATCATGACACCACCGACTTCTAATTCATCAATTGCACGCATTGCCTTACATAGATTGTTTGTAAATACACCTGCTTGTAATCCATAACGTGAATTATTTACTTGTTCTAAAGCCTCATCAAATTCTTTAAATGTATTTACAGTCATAAGTGGACCAAATACTTCTTGGCACTGAACAGATACATAATCTGGAACATTTGTTAATACAGTTGGTTCAAAAATCCTTGCATCACGTTTGTTACCACCGTATACAACATTAGCTCCTTCCTTAACTGCCTCTTCCACCCATGAATTTATACGTTCTACATCTTTTTTTGAAATAAGTGCTGATACATCTGTTTCTTCATGAAGCGGATCTCCTACTACAACGTTTTCCATTGCTTTCGTTAATTTTGTAATAAACTCTTCCATTTTGCGTTCATGCACAAAAACACGTTGTACTGAAATACAAACTTGTCCATTATTCACAAACGCGCCCCATTTTACACGTTCAATTATTTCGTCTGTCAATTCAACATCTTCATCAACAATTACTGCAGCGTTCGATCCTAATTCTAACGTCACTCGTTTCAACCCGGCTTTTGCCTTAATTCCAATACCTACTTTCGGACTTCCTGTAAAAGTAATACTAGCAACGTTCTCATCTTTTACTAATGCCTCACCTACAACAGATCCAGGTCCAGAAATTATATTGAAAGCTCCCTTTGGTAAACCAGCTTCTTCAAATAATTCTACCAATGCATACGAAGAAAGTGGCGTTTGGTCGGCAGGCTTTAGCACAATAGTATTTCCAGCCGCAATTGCTGGGCCTACCTTATGTGCTACTAAATTAAGTGGAAAATTAAATGGTGTAATAGCACCAATAACCCCGATTGGTTGTCGAATTGTATACGCTATACGGCCACCTGCTCCTGGTGCAGCATCTAATGGTAACGTCTCACCATATATTCGCTTCGCTTCTTCAGCTGCAAACTTATATGTTTGAACAGTGCGATCTACTTCTCCACGTGCAGCACGAATTGGTTTTGCAGCTTCTTTTGCGATAATCTCTGCAAACTCTTCTCTTCTCTCATCCATTTTTTGTGCAACCTTTTCTAAAATAGTTGCACGGTCGTATGCGGATAATTTTTTCATTTCTTTCATTGCATTTTTGGCCGAAACTATTGCTTCCTTAACGTCATCTTCTGTACCTTGCGCAATCTCCGCTAATGTTTCTTCAGAATATGGTGCATACAATGGTTTATACGTCTCTACTGATTTCCATACCCCATTTATATATAAATGTTTTTTCATAGTGGTTCTCCTTCCGAATATATGTATACAATAATACATTTTATTTATTTCACCTGGTGAAAGGTCTGACTTGTGTAATTGTATCATAGCCCTAATACATCAAAAAACATTTTGCTCAAAAAAACTCTGCTACAAAGCAGAGTTTACGAACTAATTTGTTCTTGGAGCGAAATCTTTTTTTCATCTCCTACAATAACAATCGATTCTGAAGGTTTCGTTACTTCTAATCTCTTAATATAGTGTCCATCTAATTTTTTCACGCAAAATTTATAATTTTCAATCTCAATGGTATCACCCTCGGAAATCTCAATATTTTTTGTTAGGATCCAACCGCCAATCGTATCGACATCATCGTCGTCAATAGTCAAACCTAATAATGCGTTCACTTCACTAACAAGTACTTTTCCCTCTAAAATCGTTTTCGTCTCACTAACTTGTTGGATTTCCGGTTGTTCATCAGTATCGAACTCATCTTGAATATCCCCTACAATTTCTTCTAAAATATCTTCAACGGTTACAAGACCTGATGTACCACCATATTCATCAATTAATATAGCGATATGTGTTCTTTCTCTTTGCATTTTTAAAAATAGATCATGAATTGGGATAGATTCAATAACTAAAATAATTGGCCTAATATATTGCTCCACTGTCTTTTCACTAACAACTCGGTGCTTCACAAAATCTGTAAATATATCTTTAAAATTCACAAAGCCTATTACATGGTCCTTATCACCATCAACAACCGGATACCTCGTATATTTTTCATGAGACATTTTTTGTAAAGCCTCTTCAGCAGGCATTTCTTTATTTAAAATATTCATCTCTGTTCGTGGTACCATTATTTCTTTCGCAATACGATCATCAAATTCAAATATTTTATTCACATACTTATATTCAGATTGATTAATCTCACCATTTTTATAACTTTCTGAAACTAACAACCGCAATTCTTCTTCTGAATGCACTTCATCATGCCCTTTTGGTGGTTTCAACCCAAGAAACTTTGTAATTAACCGAGCTGATCCATTTAAAATCCAAATGAATGGGAATGCAATACGATAAAACAAAATGAGTGGCTTAGCAACAAAGAAACTCACTTGTTCTGCTTTTTGAATCGCAAATGTTTTTGGAGCTAACTCTCCTACTACCACATGGAAAAATGTGATAAACAAAAACACTAAAATTATAGCTAAAATGTCTGCGAGTTGAGTAGGGACGTTCCAATTTGCAAACAACACATCAAACATGTGCTTTAGCGCAGGTTTACCAGACCACCCAATCCCAAGAGCTGTAACAGTTATTCCTAATTGACAAGCTGATAAATATTCGTCTAAGTTTGTAATGATTGTTTTGACAGATATTGCACGATTATTTCCTTTTGCAATTAAATAGTCAATTCGTGAACTCCTCACTTTAACAATTGCAAATTCTGCTGCAACGAAAAATGCCGTTAAGGCAATTAAAACAATCACTATACTTATACTATATATGTCCAAATACTTTTCCTTACTTACAGTGTAAGCAAGGAAGCCACCTCCTACTTAAATTTATTCAAGTGAAGTAAGCATTCTTATACTCTAATAAAATTCTACATTAGTAACCACCTTTTTATATATTATATGCATACATAAAAAAGATATTTATAATTATGATAATCTAATTAGCTTATTATCGTCAAACTATAATAAGCCCAATTTTCCGATAACTAAAAATGATTTATATAAATAGTATGTGCTAAACAGCTGAACTTCGTGAAAAAACACTTTCTTTGCCGATTCCACACTTCTTTTGTCACACCTGAAGGGAACTTGCTACATAACTAGAAATCATTAAACAGGATATATATAGGAGGGATTATTTTGGAATATAAAACACCATTTATCGCAAAGAAATTAGGTGTTAGCCCAAAGGCTGTTGTCCGGATTGCACAACAATTAAATCTTACGATAAAAAAAAATAAATATGGTCATTTTATTTTCACACAAGGTGATTTAGATCTAATGTTAGAATACCATCGCTCTCAAATGGACCAGCCTCAAAACTCTCAAACTACTCAAAAACCATCTTCAAATGATGTAGAAAAATTAAAAACTCAAGTAAACACAATTGTTCAAAACACATCATCGAATGATTTTGAGCAATTAACAGCTCAATTTACCACAATTACGAGAAGACTAGATCGAATGGAAGAACAAATGCAAGATAAAGCAAATGATGTCGTTACATACCAACTTTTACAACATCGCCGCGAAATAGAGGAAATGTTAGAACGAATTCAAAAACTAGAAGCTGCCCTAAAAAAAGAAGAACCAATATACATTACTCCTGATGCAAAACCAACATATGAAAGAGAAAAGAAACCGAAGCGTCGTAAAATGATTTTTAGTATATTTGGACTATAATATTGTAGACCCTTATTCTGAGAATAAGGGTCTACTTTTTGTATGAAAACAGATGCCCGTAATAAGTAACTCTTCTTCATACTATACATATTCATATATTCTCATTTTGTTAACATAATATTTTTACTGTATTCTGCAATAAGTGCCTGCGCATGAGCATTCCCTTGAATAATATCACGGAATTCTTTCAAAGAATACAGATGTGTAGCCCCTTTTCGAGCATGAATTCGCACTGGTACACCTTGTAAAGTATCATGAAACTGGAATGGACTATCTATCGGTTCGATTGGAAAACCGAGTGTAAGTAAATACATATACATTCTTTTTGTAACTGCTGCAATATACCATTCCGCTTTCGTCTCTAACGCATGCATAAATAAAATAGCTGCCAGCCTTTTGAAATGTCCTCTCCCCCGAGACGTTTTCGCAATACTTAACTTTCCTATTTCATACACATTTTTCAAATCTTTCACTAAATCATTTTTAGAAAACGGATAGAAAAACTCAGAATTTGATTGTTCAGGTACTGTAAACTTAATACATTCTACTGTACCAATATGATGTTCATCTTCTATTAATAAAAATCGTGATGGATTTAAATTACGTTCTACAAACATTAAGTTTCTTTCTTCACAAAAATCTCCCCACAGTTGCTCGAACCAAAAATGCTCTTCCTTTGTTTGAACACGCTGGAACATATTTAACCGCCTTTCCCATCGCCGCTCTGTTTTTGATAACGCTTTCACTTACTATCATATAAGAACAAATCTTCGTATGCAACTAAAAATATTTATGTCTTATTATATTCTGCAAAATGAATTAAATTCCTACTTATTAGTCATTAATACACATGCAAAACCCCTTAATTCCCCATACTGTTACAAACATAACAAGATTCAATTACTCTAATAAAAAAATGATAATCACTATCAAGTTCGAACCGTATAATGTGTCTTTCCGTACTGCATATAATTCTTCTTAACCTAAAGAAATCCTTCATTAAAAAGGATTTCTTTTACATTTTATTACTTTTTAACCATTTCTCAAAAATTTGAATCATCCCATGCTTCCCAGCCAACTTCTCTTCTCCTTGTTTCGTTTTATATGGATATAGTTGTAAAAACACTCCACATCCAGATTCAATTTTTTTACTATGCATATGGCTACCTGGATATACACAAATCACTTCATAAATCGCTCTTCGCTTAAAAATTCGTTTACCATTCTGTTCTTCTACATACTTAATAGACCAGTATTTATACATTTGCTCCGTTGCTTTCGTATTACCGACAGGCTGAAAAATATTGTACATAGGGCTGTATTTCACTTCGATAATAATAGAAGATTTATATACATACTTCTCTTCTTCCTTTACATAACAATCTAAACGAATATCCGGCTTCTTTGTGTCCTCTCCGTTATAAAAATTACTTCCTTTGCTTAGTGCAATAAGAGGGTGTGTTTCAATTAAATCATTAAACGCGACGTGCACTTTTATATCATCTCGATATAAAATCACTGTCGTTCCATCTTGTAATCCGTCTAAATAAAAATGTTCTTGTATTTGTTCACGAATAGGATTCTTATCTTCAAATCCGATTTGTTCTAATATAGAAATAACGATAAAAAAAGCGTAATACTCATACACTAAAAACGTTGGTTTATATACGAATAATAAAGATGGGGGTTGCTCCGTATGTTGCGGTAACAATTCTAAATGGTGGATTAATTGTTGATGCGGTATAGATAAAGTGTTCGAATTAATGGTAGCTGTTTCAGAAACTTCCCTCCAAAATGGAGAATACAATAAATTTCGAAAGTATTGCACACTTTCATATACGATATGAGCTAATATTTTATATTCTTGTATTTTCACAGAACTTTTCCGTAAATCTGCTTCTTTCAGTAAATGTAGATTTCTATATTTTTGTTTTTCCCTATCCGTCACGGATCCATTTCGTTCAATCGTTTTCATAATTGTTTTAACAGCTTGAAATTCATCTGACTTTTTCTTCTTTTCTCCTTCTAGTATTTCAATAGTTTTACGTACAAAAATTTCTGCTTCAAGTAAATAATAATAGAATTGCATCGTTTTAAATTTAAGAAATGCATTTTCAATACTATTTTTTTGCTCCTTAAATTTACGGTTGTAATATTTCGCATAAAGCTTTCTTTCTGTCATAATGGCAGTTTTTCTCGTTGTCTTCCGCGCTTTCGTTTCCCATTCATATTCGTGTACAAATTCCGCATTCGATTCTACTTTTTTAAAAATTTGTTTTATTCTTTTCATTTTTTGTGGCAACTTTCTTAACAATACCAAATAAGAAGAATCTTCAATATCGTTAAGTGCTGAGAAAGTTTTCTTGTAATAACCTCTATCTAAAATTAACTCGTTTAAAATTGACTTCACATAATCTTGAATCATTTCAAATTGGTCATCAAAAAAGTTTTTAGGAACCACTTGAAACGCACCATAATAAGTTTTATCTTCTATACGCACTTCAAAATGGTATAAGCCACAGCGCCACGGATAAAAAAATTCAGTTTTTCCATGTTCATACACTAATACTCTTTGTTTTTTTTCATTTAATTCATATTGTGACTCTTTTATATTCTTTTGTCCCTCATATACTTTATTCCATATGAATGTAATATCCATTGGATTTTGATAATGGAAATGTAATTTCAGTGGTTTTAATTCCTGTACTTTATAAATACATTGAACTAATGCTGTAGTAGACGTACAAAGCCGGTTTAAAAGGATAAAATCGCCTTTCCCCTCTGTACCAATAATTAGCTTCAATACAAACGGGAGCGTTTCTTTCGTATCGACGATTGCTGTTTCATAACGCTCCTCATTTTGCATAGCCATACAGCTCCAGTTCTCTACGCTTTTGTCTTATATAAGCTAAAGAATGTTCAAATGTAGATACACGATTTGCAAGCGGAGACTGTAAAAGTGGTATCAATGTCGCTCCCCTTTTTGCTTCTTCAGAAAGTAGAGGGCCCACTGTCATTTCTGTCCCCCTTAATTTCGTTAATACACGCTGCTTTATTTGCAAATCAAAACCTTCTTCCCTGCTAATCATATAGGACTGATTATTTTGGAACGGTATATTTTGCAAATACGTAGCAATTGCGCTTGCACATCGGAAAGAAATTCCTTTTGATATATCGTGTGATGATAATACATCATGTAACTTATCCAATAACTCTAATTCCTCTTCAGTATACACTTCGATCATCTCTTTATTCCTAAACCAATTGAGTCGAAATTCTCCCGTTGTTACTTTCAGCGGGGGTTGCTGAACAACTTTCTCATGTTCTATACTCATCTCGCAAAACGGAATTTTTTGTAATGTAATCAAATTTGTTCGATCTAATAATCGATCGGAAAGCTCTTTCGTCGTTTCATCAAAATTTACAGTGCCTACGAAAATAATATTCTCACCAATTTCCACTGAAGGTGGAATTTGATTTTCTATTTCTTGTACTTTCTCATACAAACTCAAAATACGATTTTTCTTTTCAAGTTGAAGAACGGATAGAAACGGAGTAAACCAATGCTCAATATGTGACATGTTCATTTCATCGAACACAATTATATACAATTGATTTGGATTTTCTTTAGCCTTTAACAATGTCCGAACTAACTTCGTTTCACTTTCAATAAAATTACCATTCGGATGAAGGTAACCGAGAATATCATGTGGTTCTTGATACGATGGTGAAATCGGAATCCAAATTAACTCTTCCCCATAACGTAACCCAAGTGATTCTGCATAAGCTTGCACAAAGCGTGATTTCCCAACACCTGGTATACCACCAACAATTGTTAACATATTGGTTTTAATACTAATGTGAAAATTATATATATCTGTATCATCCAAATATAACCCTTTATTACGAACCATACTTTGTACATACTGCAAAAAAGAGGATTCACGCTCATCCCATTCCCAGTCATCCTTTTGCATTTTAATATCTTCTACTTCAACTAACTTACCTTCTTCAGCAATTCGTTTATTTAGTTGGTCATACACATTTTCACTTACAAAATATAAATGATCATCTACTGCTATTTCTACATGTTTCATCCAATCGTTTATTTCAATATATTTGCATTCTTTTCTTTGCTCAAAATATGAAATTGAACTTATTGATGATTTTAACGATAAATTTCCATATAGCCTTCCTTCATGCCACAATAATTCTGGAGGCTCAAAGTCTTTTGGTAATTTAGGCATAAGAAATGATAAATAACCGTTGCTTAACTTCCGTTCCAAAGACGCTCTCTTTTTATAATTTGAGACCTTTGGTGAAGGAATCAATTTATATGAAGATGCTATTTCCCGAGGCTCTTCTGTGCATATTAATTCCAGAAATAAATTTCCACGATCATAATAAAGACGAAATATAACCAGTTGCTTTTCTAATTTATGCTTCTTTAAATCAGTAAAGATTTTTTCATTCTTTTTATTACTGCATAATCCTTCAAACAAATATTTTCCAGTCGGAAATAACTCTTGTAAAGTTAAAGGTATTGAAGAAAGACATTGTACAAAGAAATTTTCTCCATTCTTCTCTCCCTCAGCTTTTGCAAACTTCCCAATAAACCTCATATAATACATTCGCTTTATAAAACTTGGATGAAGAGCTTTATGTAATTTCAACGTAGTCACCTTCTTTTTTTCATACTATTCTTATTGTATGAACTACAATCTAAAACTAGAAATAAAAAACCTGACGTCATCCGTCAGGTTCAAAATTAAAACGTATATTAATGAGAAGGAAATGCTTTTTTTTCTTGTAAAATGGCATTATGAGCGATTTTCATTTTAGCAAGTACGTACCGTAATCGATCTTCGGCATTTTCATCTTTATTTTGCTGCAAACTCGCCAAATTCTCTACAGAACTCGCTAAATTTTCAATCACGCCTCGAAGTTCAGGATGATGATTAAAAAAAGATTCTTGTACTAATACTTTCCTTAAATCACTAGCTAAATCCATAATTCTAGACAACTGTTCTTTTTCTTCCATTTTCATCCCTCCTGAATATCTTATGTATTAAATATTCTCTAGACAAGGAAAAAAGCCCTTTAAATTAAAAGGACTTTTACATTTTTATAGTTCCTGTCAGTAACATATAAAGTGATGTAATAGCTGCAATAACAATTGCCCACATCACATATCGCTCTTTGCCTGCAAAACAACGATTCCCTTTTTCTTTTCTTGCAAACATATACACGAGAATCCCAATACCATATACGATTGAAACAAGCAATAAATTCTTTAGACCAGCTGCATAAATTAACCATACAGAGTATAGGGAAGCAATTAATGCTAACAATCCATTTTTTACTCTCGCAACTTTCAGCTCTTTCGTGATGACTAATTTCAATTGAAATAGCGCTGATAATAAGTACGGCAGTAATATAGATGTTGACGCAATAAAATACATAATTTGATATGTCGATTGTGAAAACAGAACGATTATAAATATAGTTTGGGCAACGATATTTGAAATCCACAATGCCATATGCGGCGTTTGTTTCTTATTTGTTTTCGTAAAGACTTTCGGAAACACGCCGTCTTTTCCTGCTACGTGAGAAATTTCAGAAACAAGTAAAAACCAGCCAATTAATGTACCTACAAGTGACGCAACTAATCCAATATTAATTGCCATTGCACCCCATGGCCCAACAACATGTTCTAATACATGTCCCATTGAAGGAGTCTCTAATACTGAAAGTTCTTTTCTTGTCATGGCTCCCATTGACAGAACAGAAATTAAAATATAAATAGACATTACTAAAATAAGTCCAAGTACTGTCGCTTTTCCAACGTCTCTACTATTTTTAGCTCTTCCTGATAATACAACTGCTCCTTCAACCCCAATGAACACCCAAAGGGTTACAAGCATTGTATTTTTCACTTGACCTAGTACAGAGGAAACTGAGATAGTTCCTTCGCCCCAAAAGTCATGTGTAAATGTATCCCAGCGAAACGCTGTTACCATCACGACAATAAATAATAAGATCGGAACTAATTTCCCAATCGTTGCGATAACATTCATAATGGAAGCTTCACGAATTCCAAATAAAATTAGAAAATGCAATGTCCATAATAAAAGTGATGCACCTACGATTGACGCAACATTATTTCCGCCTTTAAAAATTGGGAAGAAGTAACCTAATGTACTAAACAGTAACATAATTGTTGCAACATTTCCTAAAATCCCTGCTAGCCAGTATCCCCAAGCACTGTTAAAACCAATATATTCACCGAATCCAGCTCGTGCATAACTATAGATTCCGCCCTCAAGCTCCGGTTTTTGTCTTGCTAACGTTTGATATACGAGCGCAAGTGGAATCATTCCCATTGCTGTAATACACCAACCAATTATCGTTGCACCACTATTTGCTCCTACTGCTAAATCATGCGGTAAACTAAAAACACCGCCACCAACCATCGTTCCAACTACTAATGCGATTAACGGAAAAAATCCTAACTTCTTTTCTATTTGTACCACCCCATCTGTCATTCTAGGTGTTATGTTCGTTCAACTATTAAAGTCACCTTTTTCTCTAATAGACGTTTCTCTTATATTTTTTCAGGAAAACATTACTTATTCTAAAAGAAAATGAAGAAAAATGGAATACTTTTTTGAAAAAATGTATAAGTATGCACAAAAAAACCGTTCATTTTGTAATGAACGGTCATTTCATACATATAAAATTGTATATTTATTATAAAATTAACGAAGTAACTTCTCTTTTTGTAAAAATTGTTTTGCGACTTCTTCGCTACTTTTCCCATTCACATTTACTTCATAATTCATTTTTCTCATTTCTTCATCTGTAATCTTTCCAGATAATTTATTTAATACTTTTTCGAGTTCAGGATATTTCTGTAACGTCTCTTTTCTTAATAATGGTGCTCCTTGATAAGGCGGGAATAGTCCTTTATCATCTTTTAGCACTTTAAGCCCATATTGCTCCAATTCACTATCTGTTGAATATGCATCGATTACGTTAACATCTCCCGATTGTATTGCACTATAGCGCAGTTTCGGTTCCATCGTTTTAACATTTGAAAACTTATAGTTATATAATTTTTGCATTCCTTTATAACCATCTTCACGATCAGCAAATTCTAATGTAAATCCTACTTTAGCTTCCTGTGCAATTTTTCCTAAATCAGAAATTGTATTTATGTTATTTTGATCTGCTATTTTTTTCGGCATGGCTAGTGCGTATGTATTGTTATACTCCATTGGCTTTAACATAACCATATTATATTTCTTTTCCATTCCAATACGAGCTTGTTCATATACTTCATCACGATTTGTACTTTTCGGTTCTTCCTTCACGAAAGTAGATAAAGCTGTACCTGAAAATTCTGGGTATATATCTACTTCACCTGATTTTAACGCTTCGAATACAAATGCTGTTTTTCCAAGGCCTGGCTTTAATTCCACTTGTAAATCTGTATCCTGTTCAATAAGTTGCTTGTACATTTGAATTAATATTTCTGGTTCAGATCCAAGTTTACCAGCAATAACTATGTCTTTCTTTTCGGTATTCCAAAGAAATGGAGCAGCTATCATTACTACAACTATACATATCGTCAATATAACGCGCTTAGAAGAGCGTTTCGGGCTCTCAAGTATGCGAAGTACTATATCAAAGAATAAAGCGAGTAACGCAGCTGGTACGGCCCCTAAAATGATAAGCGCATGGTCATTTCGATCTATGCCTAATAATATGAGCTTACCGAGCCCACCAGCGCCTATTAAAGCAGCTAATGTAGCCGTTCCAACAATTAATACCATCGCTGTACGAATACCAGCCATAATAATTGGCAATGCGAGCGGAAGCTCTACCTTCCATAATCTTTTCCAGCTATTCATCCCCATAGCTCTCGCCGCTTCTATAAGTGATTCATCTAATTCCCGTATTCCTGTATATGTATTTCGTAAAATAGGTAATAGTGCATACACAACTAATGCGATTATAGCTGGCAGTTTTCCAATTCCTACTAACGGAATTAATAGTCCAAGTAAAGCAAGTGAGGGCACTGTCTGCATAACAGCAGAAGTCCCTATAATAAATTCAGCCATTCGTTCTTTTCTCGTTAATATAATGCCGAGCGGCACTGCAATAATTACTGCAAAAAATAGTGAAATAAGCGATATTTGTAAATGCTCACTTAATGCACTTAGCAATTCTACTTTTCGTTCTTGGAACGTTTGAATAAAATCAGTCACTGTTTAGCCTCTTTCCTTCATTTGTTCAACAATGTAATTGACAATATGACGACTTGTTAACGCTCCAACATATTGACCATGCTCTTCAACCGGCACTGACTCTTCAGTTTGTAAGCGGACTAGTGCTTCTTGTAATGACGAATGTAAAGATAAAGCATTCCCTTCAACTCGTATACCCTCGTCTAGCGGCAATACCTCTTCTATACTCTTCCCCTCATACCAAGGTCGTCCACGATTTCCAATGAACTCCTCTACAAACTCATTTTTCGGGTTATGTATAATTCCTTCTGGTGTATCTAATTGAACAACTTTTCCTTCTTTCATTACACAAATACGATCACCAAGTGATAAAGCCTCTTGCATATCGTGCGTTACGAACACGATTGTTTTTTGAATCTTTTTTTGCAATTGTACGATATCCTTCTGAAGCTGCTCCCTACTTAACGGATCTAACGCACTAAATGGCTCGTCCATAAGTACAATTTTCGGGTTTGCGGCTAATGCCCGTACGACACCAACACGTTGTTTCTGCCCTCCCGACAATTCATCTGGCATCCGATCACGATATACATCTGGATCGAGCCCAACCATCTGTAGCAAGTCATCGACACGTGCTTTTATTTCCTTTTTGGTCCATTTTCTCATTTCAGGGACAACTGCAATATTTTCAGCAATTGTCATATGTGGAAACAGCGCAATCTGCTGCAACACGTACCCTATATTCCAACGTAGTTCGTTTATGTTATATTGTTGAATATCTTTTCCATCGATTAAAATTGATCCTTCCGTCGTTTCAATTAAACGGTTAATCATCTTCATTGTCGTTGTTTTCCCGCAACCACTCGGACCAATGAGAACAAAAAATTCTCCTTTTTTAATTTCTAAATGCAATGAATCCACTGCTTTTGTGCCATCTTCATACGCTTTTGACACATGATTAAATTGAATCACAGACACAACTCCTTTCATGTTGTTTCCTTTATTTTGATGGAATATAGCATTCATTTCAAATGATACGCTTTATTATACAAAAAAAGAGCTCTCATTTGAGCTCTAACGGTCGAACAATATTGTTTTCATAATTGCAGCATATTCACGCGCATACGCTTTTTTCTTAGAGCGTCTCGGTGTTTCAGCAGCCAAAGCTTCCATCTTTATCCCTAAACGCTTTGCAATTATTTTCGTTCGATATAAATGATACGTATTACTTACAACTACCGCATGCTTTACATCATATAAATCCATACTAAACTTTAAATTTTCATACGTATTTGTAGAGCAGTCTTCAATTAAAATACGATTCTCATCTATACCATGTACCATTAAATAGTTTCTCATACTGTGAGCTTCCGGTATATCTTCATCTTCCCCTTGACCACCTGAAACAATTACTTTCACCTCAGGGTGAGCATGTAAATATTCCAACGCTATATCCAAACGATTTTGAAGAGATAAAGACGGTCTATCTCCAAATAACTTTGCACCTAATATAAGAACGTATGGAGAGTGATTACTCAATGTTTCACGAGCAACTTTATTCATTCGAAACGTCATATAAATGATGTATAGCGGAGGTAGTAATAAGATTATAAGCAATATCCATTTGTTCATAAATAAGTTAACACTCCCTTTCTTTTTATTATATAGAAAAAGAAAAGGAGGCAGAAGTATTTTTTAAACAATTGATTTATTAGACACATTCGCTTCCGTTTTACGTTTTGAAATTACATAATAAAAAGCAATCCCTAATGATAGGATCAATATACAGCTCAGTACGTAAAACGGGATCATTACCCCTGCTTTAGATACGCCTGCCGTAAACAACATTAATAATACAATTCGAATTCCTGTGCCAATTAATCGAAATAAGCTGTCCACACGTCCCATTACTTCGTTTGGGATTTCTTCCATCATCAATACATTTCTCGCCACTCGTGTTCCAGCATTTCCAATCGCATGGAAAATCGCTAGTCCATATAATAACATAATGGAAGGCTCAATAATCATTGCGGTAATTGAAATTACATAAATAACCATCGTCATAACGATTGAAATTTCTATTTTGACATATTTCATCATGATTGGAATACTTATTCCTGCAAGAACCGCTCCGACACCGTACATCATACCTTCAATTGCGTATACAGAGGCACTAGCTTTGAGTATATCTGAAATATATACTGGGATTAAATAATTTGCCATCATGACACCGATAAACGGCATATAAGTCGCTAGTAAAATACTTGCAGAAACAAATGTACTAAAAATCAACTAAACAGCCGATAAATCAACGTTTTTTATAACTATAAAAACCACAAATAATCGTTTGATTTTACACATTTGTTACCAAAACGTTACCACAAAACAAAAAAGCACAGCGTGTATAAGTAGTGCTACCAACACCCTTATACCGTCCGCCTACTCTCGATAGGCAAACACTTGCTGTACTCTTACGGACTATTTTACATTACGTAAGGGCTCCTTAGCAACAGTTTGCTTACATTTGGCATTCTGTTGCTTTTTTGTTTATACAAAGGGGCCTATATAATGAAGAAACGTATCGATGTTATCGCAACTAAAGAATCCTTCCACAACTTATCATCATTCACTCATGTAGAAGAACTAAATAAAACTGTACGTACATACAGAGACAACATCCGTATGTCTATTAAGCGTACTGACGTACAATCTAAACTTATTACATTACTTGAAATTTTAAAGCGCCACAGCTG
This sequence comes from Bacillus sp. SRB_8, assembly GCF_003264205.1. Lineage (NCBI taxonomy): Bacteria > Bacillati > Bacillota > Bacilli > Caryophanales > Bacillaceae > Bacillus > Bacillus sp. SRB_8. The sequence continues at coordinate 345,700 of NZ_NADT01000019.1, forward strand.
CAAATACGTAGGTGTTAGTTTCCTATGCAAAAATAGAATAGCTGAAAAGATGGAAGTTTCATATAAAACTGTACAACGTTTAATGAAGAAGCTTGTGGATCTAGAGATGATTAAACAAGTAGCAATGAAACGCACAAAGGATATGCTTCAAACTTCTAACGCTATTATCATTCAACCAATTGTGGAAGAAGTGTCCAACAAGGTAGATACAAAAAGCCCTACAAAGTGTCCTACCATTAAAACAACCCCTGTTTCCTTAAAACAAAATATAAAAGATAAAAACAAACGTAATAGTAATGAAAATATCACTACACCTGAAGAAAAAATTAAAGAAGCTGATTTTGTTGCCCATTGGGTACCAGAACGTTTTATTTCTCTAGTTAGCTCTTTCTATTCTGAATCTAAAACAATTCAAGAACTGTGGAAGGTCGTAAGACAGTGTAATAAAACTACTAACTTCTCTACAGGTGATAAAGCATTTACTAAAGACCAGGAGCTTACTATAGGCTTAAAAGCTATTAAAGAGTTTGTTATGAAAATTAAATCCGGAGCAAAAATGAATAAGGGTAAATTCGCTTACTTCAACGGTATTGTAAATAACTTAATGGATAAGTTCTACTTTGATAGTGAGTTTATGGGAGCATAAAAAAAGCCCCCAAGCACTAAACGTTCGGGGGCGAATAAGGGCAAATTTGGAAGAAAAACATGCAGAGAGGGATTCTCTACAACCGTAATACATTTTTTCATATTGTTAAAACACTCAAAATTTCTCTTAAGGATGGAAAATCTTTATATCTTATTTATATAATTTATGTTATGGTACAATATGTTAATTAATTACAATACTTTCTAAAAGGAGGATACATAATGAAAGCAAAGAAACTAGTAAGTTTAGCACTTCCAATCATGTTACTAGGGGGTTGCGGAACAGACAATACAGAAAAGAAAGCAGACACGAAGGTAGCAAAGATAGAAGTAAAAGCAGAGGATAAGGAAAAACTATCATTAGAAGCATACCCTTCAAAAATGTCAAACTTACATTATGAGTTAAAGATGAAAATGGAAGAAGTAACTGCAATAGCAGGAAGTAAAGACAAGGATGTAAAAAAGCAAAACAAGGAAACCCTAAAAAGTGTAGATGAACTACAAGAAATATTCGTTAAGTTTTACAAGGTAGACCCACCAAAAGAGTTTGAAGAACAACATAAATCTGTTTTAAAAGCAATAGACTGTTATAAAGAAGCGTTTGACACACAATTAAGTCTAGCAAAAAGTGGTTCTGTAACAAAGAAGGAGACGGAAAAATTAAAAGACTTAATGTATAAAGGTAATGACTACTTAGAAGAAGGTATGGAACCAATTGAGAAAGCTGTAGAACATACCAAAACACCAAGCGCTATCCCTTTATCAAAAGACGGTAAAGAAATAGTAGGTGAATGGGGTAGTTATGTTGGTGACAAGTTTACTAAAGGAACAGAGTTCCGTCAAGATGGTACATACACTATATTTGATGATGTAGACAACACACCTTATGAGAACTCACATATGGATGGAAAATGGTCTTACAATGGAGACACAAGAGAAATGACATTAACGATAGATGAGTTTGTAAAAGACGGCAAAAAGGCTGAACCTGGTGAAATGAAACAATCTATGATTTATAAAATGGAGAACTTTAGTGGTAGTGAATACAAAATGGTGGGAGACGATGGTAGCAAAATGCACCAAATAAAACGTAGGTAATAGACAATAACTAACCTGTATTACATAGAAACAATTCATAAAGGGGTTTTACATATGATACGAAAAATACTAGTATTCGGACTTATAGTTCCTGCTCTCTTGTTCGTTCTTGTAGGTGCAATAGCTACTTTAGGAGTCGGGGAAACATCGGTATTGATGAGAGTAATACCCATAGTAGTACCTGTCCTTCTACTAACATGGATAGTAAAGAGATACACGAAAAAGAAAACTAACAACATCGCAGTAGTCGAAAGAGTATTTGAAACAGACGAAGATGGTAGATTAACGAGTAAAGTAGACTATGTTTTAAAAGTACAAAACATATCTATGGTTTGGACACAAGCACAAAAGAAATTCGTAGAATTAGAAAAGAAAGACCCTACATTCATTAACACTCACGCTGAGTTAAAGCAGGTAGTAAATGAATTTAAGTCAGCAAACAAGAAATTAAGAGAAATTAAACCACCAGTAGAGTACGATAACTTACAATCAGAGTTATCTCAATCTCTAGTTATTTTTGATGAAGGGTTAGACATAATGGTAGATGGGTTTACAACATTAGATGAAACAAAGATTAATAAGTCAGGTGAACTGATTGATGAAGGTAGTGACGGTCTTATGGAGTCACTTGGTGTTATTTTAAGCTTAACAAAGTCGTAAGACGGATAATAGGAAATCAAATAAAGGGGATATAGCAATGAAACGTAAAATATTAGCAGTAGCGTTACCAATTACTTTGGCATTAGGGGTAGGTTGCAGTAAAGACAATGCAGAAGAAAAGAAGACTGATAGTTTAAAAGTAGTAGTAGATTATTAAACTTCTATACTTGACTTAAGTAAAGCGTTAGAAAGCAAATTATCTACAGAAGAATTAAAAGAGTTACTTATGTAATGCTAAAGTTTAATACATAGTAAAAAAAGCCGACTCAATTAAGAGCCGGCACTTTTTATGCTTACTATTTAATTTTCACATAATAAGAACTTGCTGTAATATAGAACACATTACCTCTACATATAAGAGAAACTATTGAAGGGCACATTACAACTAAATACGCCAAAAAATAAATGACTTTTCAGGAGGATACAATGAAGATCTGGGAATTACGAGGCTCTGTTAATGATTATGAATCTTTTCAACTACTAAATTTTGATCAAGACCATGAAAAATATTTTGATGAAAAAATTGATTTGGCAATAAAGCTATCTGATTCATGGGGAGAAATTCTTGTTGAATGTGTAGAAGGAGATAACCATAGTGATTGTCCTATGTTCTGGGGGGAGCTTGGCACGCCAATGGTTAGTAGAAAGGCAAAAGAGGTATTAGAACCTCTAATTTGCAATAATGTTGAGTTTCTTCCGCTAACCCATGATGTTACAGGTGAAGTTTATTACCTAATAAACGTTTTAAATACAATTGATGCAATTGACTACAATAAAGCAGTTTTTGAAAAACTAAGTACAGGATTAATAATAGGTTTCGAAAAATACGCATTTTTGCCTAATATAGTTGAAGGGCAGATAATATTTAAAACCTATTTAAATCAAAGATTACACTCCTCTACTGTTTTTGTATCTGATGAATTTAAAAATACGGTTTTAGAAAGTGACTTAAAAGGCTTTGAATTTGTAGAGGTATGGGATTCGGAATCAAATATGTAAAAGAAAGTCCTAAAATAACTGATAGGAGTTAACAGCATGGACGCAAAGGTTTCAGAAATTCTAAGAATGTTAAACAATTATGAGGGAAATGAAAAAGAAATTTTTGAACAGATTCAAGCTGAAGCAATGGTGAAATTTATATGTGGAAAAATCTGATTTTAGAAATTGAAGATATACTGAAAAGTGTTAACTTTAATCTGAACACACCAGCAACAGATACTGAAGTTCATAGATTAAGAGAACACGTGAAAGAGAAATTTAATGTTGATTTACCGAGTGAATTTGAGGAGTTTATTAAAAACGTAAATGGTTTAGATTTTGGTGGACTAGTTATTTATGGAGTCGACCCCTCTTTACTAGAAACAGAAAGAAACGAACCGATTTGTGGATTTATAGACACGAATGAGATTTGGTATGAAAATGAATTTCAAAAAGAGTATCTTTTCTTTGGAGATTCAAGTATTGCGTGGTTTTGTAAAAACTTATCTGACGGTACTTACTTAGAACTTGATAAACCATCTGGCACAGTGATGAAAACATACAATGATTTCAATACAATGCTGGAAGAAGCATTGAAAACAGCACTTCTTTAATATGGGGTATCAATATGAATAAGGTTACTTGGATTGGAATAAGTAAAAAAAGCCGTCATAATGACGGCTCTTGTTTTTACTTAATAGTTACATGTTCCTCACGAATCCAACGATTACCACCAATATCTATTGCGTCGCCAACTCTTCCCCAAATACGATAAGGAGTAGAACCGTCAATATTTCCACCATGGTTAATACATTCTGGCTCACTATGAACTGCAATCCCCCAACCTACAGGATATTTAGAATGCGCATAGAACCATTTCACATCAAAATGTTTTAGGTAAGCCCACTGCTTTTCATTCCCAAGGCAGATCATGTCTTTTTCTCCACCACCCCAGTATCCTTTCTGGATTAAGTAAGGGATTTTTTGTGTGATACGTCCAGCAAAAATAGGATCAGCAGGATTTTCATATAGATTCACACCATAACCATCATCACATTTATTATAACAAATGAGAGGCAGGAAAATTATGATATATCAAAATGAGAAGATTCATAGAAAAAAAGCATTAATCAGTGCCAAAAAAGTCTTTAGCCAATTTTCAAATTTAGAACTTATTGAATTTGAAAATCCCGATTCTGAATGGATAAAACTGTTCGACACAGCATTGAAACAGTTTCGTAATATAGACTCTAATCCAACATTTCACATTCCTATTGGTGATGTTAAAAGTAAGTATATTTTATGGATTGAAAGTTCTTTAGGTTCTTTAAGTTTTTCAAATCATAAAACAGAATATTTTATATTAGTTCCTAATTGTTTAGAGCCGGTATGGGCAAATGTTAGAATATTGAATTTCACAAAATCTATCGAGGAACTTTGGGACATTTCTGAAACTAATGAATTTATAATTGCTGATAAGAGTACAGGGCAAATTGCACAAATATTTTCTGAAGAAGAATGTTATGAAATTCACTTTAAGCGCTGCAACACAGACCTAATTGACTCTTAAAAAAATTAATTTGTAAATTAATATTAGTATTAGGAATTTAAGCCTTGATTAGCTAAATGTTTTTCAAACTTTCTGAATAGATGAGTATAGCAACTTGTGTAAAGTGATTGAGCAAGCAGTAAAAAATATATTATACAAAAGAGCACCCCTTAATTAGTGAGTGCTCTTTTGTAACTCCTACTTCACATATACAAAGGCTTCATTTGCAGTACATAGTATGTCCTGACAGTTATTTAAGGTACTCGTACCACCAGTTTTTCTCATCCATCCAAGCTGTAATCTTATCAAGTTCACCGTTTGGCAATACTTCAGTTTGTAAGTACGCTAGGCCAGTTAATGGATCAGAAACAACTTTCCCTTTCGTTCCACGCGCGTTCATAGCGTTTGCGACTTCTTGAACCATTGAGATGCCAAACCCACCTGATTTAACGTATTGATAGCCACCGTTATTACTTACGTTACCAACAGATTTATTAGAAGTGCCTGATACTGATTGTCCAGTTAAAGCGAAAACGATTGAATTAGCAATCTTATCTACATCCCATTTGGCCATATCAGATTCGTTATCGATGAATCCAAGCTCAATAAGAATGGCAGGTGCTTTAGTGTTAGCCAATACATATAGCTCTTTTCGTTCTTTAGCACCTCGATTGCTCCATCCAATGTCTTTAGACAGTTGAGTTGAAACTTTAGAAGCAAGAGATTGCTGATCATAATAGCAAACCTCTACACCGTTAGCTGTGCCATTAAATGCGTTTAAGTGAAATGAAATAACAAGATCCACATCATGAGAGTTACAATTACGAACGATGTTTGATAAGTTTTGCGCTTGAGTTGCTCCTGCTTCGTCTGTATCATCATAAACTGTGTGTCCTAAAGAGCGTAATTTTGAAACAACTGCATCCTTCACCTGACGATCCATAATATGTTCTTTTCTATTTCCGTAGTTAGCACCTTGTACAATACTGTTATGTCCACCATGTAAACTATATTTAGCCATTACTCAACCTCTCCTTTTTTAACTTCATGTTTTTGTTTACCACCTAATATTTCAACTGCATTTGTTAAAGCTGAAGGTAATTTAATTCCCATACGACCAGCATTTTCTAAAAGTGATAGCAATTCATTACCCATGAAGAAAAAGATAGTCGCTTCACGGATTGCGCTATTACTTCCAAATGCTGTATCTAACTGTGCTGCCACTCCAATCAAAAGAAAAAGCACCACCTTTTTGGCGATGCCTTTGAAACCTACTTTACTTTTTAATTCACCGTTATATCCTGCTGCAATTACGCCTGTGAGGTAATCAATCGCTGCCATAGTTACTAATATTTGCAACATTGCATCCCATCCTCCCAAGAAATACCCACAGAAGCCACCAAAGGTAGCTATAAACATTTTTATGAATACGTCGATACGTTCCACTTGTTTGCCTCCTTTTTTATACTAAATAATTGATTGAAAAATGAATAGTTTTGTCAGTAGTGATGTTGTATATTTTTACATTACCGCCAGTTTCTACGTTAAATTCACATATAGAATAAGGTGGACCGGCAATAATAACAACATCTGTTATTTGTTGGGCTGGTCGCAATGCAGTTGGAACATTGAATACAACTTGCCCTTCTTTTATATTCTTTAAAGAACCTATAACAGAAACTTGGTCGCCACTTCGTTTCGCTCTAGTAACTTGTCTTCCTTCAACGTTGGAAGCATTAGCTGTGTTGATTGACATCTGAATCCAATCCGTATCGGTAGTTCGTTTAAATCCTTGTACAGTAAAATCCCATCCCACAAAATCTTCTTTTGTGACATGATTTGTCCACCCTGTCCACCCGTTATTTCCGTTTAGATAATTTGTATAAAATCCACCTACACTATCTTTAGCGATTACAAAGCCAATATTATTCTGATTAAAATAAGAAATTCCCCTCCAAGGTTTGCCCGATGGGATTGTGTTTTGCACACCTGTAGCACAATAAATTGTATTCATCCCGGCACCTTTCGCGGCTATTTCATCAAGAATATTCTTTGTGGCATCACTAACAGAAATAGTTTGACCACCTGATTCAGTTGTGATCTTTGGTACTTGAACATCTTTAGCATTAATTAATGTTGTTAACTCTACAAATTTGTTGTTTGTATCTGTAATTTTCTTATTTGTATCATCAATTTCTTTTCGATATCCTTCCACATTTTCGAGTGCTTTATCAAACTCTGAAATATAGTTTTCTATTTTAATATTTCCTTCTCGTACATCTCTTTTTAAAGAAATCCGAATATCTGGCGTAGTCATTCGCTCTAAATCGTTTTTTTCTAAAACGAAATAAGCTGTCCAATCACCAGCCATCGAAACTGCTTCTTCTGACAATGTGTACTCAAAAGCTCCGTTATCTGCATCAATTATTTTTGCGTCATCTCTAATCAATTGTCCTAAATGATTCGTGGCTTCATATTTAACTGAATATCCCGCCAAATTTACTTTTTGCCCATTTCCCTTTAAATAAACAACAATTCTCAAACCATTTTTATCATTCTGGCGAGAACGTATTGTTTTTGTGAAAACTGGATCAGCTAAATCTATAGAAATTACCTCATCTCTCATGTGACCCATCTCCTTTCTCGAATCATCTTTTAATGCGATTAGGGGCCCGTTTAACACGTTTTGTTCTCACTCTATGTCTTACGTTACCTTTGGGTTGTATCGGCTCTAATTCTTTAATTCTAGCATCTGTTTTTGTAACGTATTCTTGGAAAGCCTTGGTCACCTGTGAAATCATCCCATATAAGCCTACACCTGTTTCTTCAGATTCGTTCGGAATGACAATACCATAATGAGTAGGGATGTCATTTGTCGTTAAAGTGTTTTCTCCCTCTTTACGATCCATCCGCATTTCATATAGTTTTGGTATATCTAATTTGAGGTTGTATTGTTTTATATCCCAATCCATTACTTTTTCTAACACATCAAATTTAATATCACGTATGTTCGTTTTGTATTTAGCTTGCGAAGATACTTTAAAATCCGCTGCTATTATTCCGCCATAGAATGAACCTGTACCAGATTTAACTTGAAGATACCCATTCTCGTAATTTGAATTACGTAGCATACAGTACTGCATGATAAGATCAGTGTCTCCACCCGAAGAAGTATCGATAGATAGAATCCTCGTGCCGTTTTTGTGATAATAGAATCTTTGACCAGCCGTGAAATGCATATTCCCATTTGTGGCTTCAGCAATGAAATCGTTTTTTGCCTTTGCTGAAAAGTCTGTACCAGCTTTTAGATTCATATATGACAATTGAGATTCCATCTGCAAATATTCCTCTGCTTTTAAGCTCAAATCTCCATTTTGACCAAATTTAATAATGGCAGGAAAATACAAATCGGTATTACTGCCACCTACATAACCTCGTGTAATTCCTATACCCGCCGCTTTTGGATAAACATTAGAATACTGATAGAGTGCAAGTGCACCTTGTGAAGCTGTAATATCATTGTCTCCGCCCAGAAGTAACGTAGGTTGTAATTCATCCCTCGAATTTTTGTAATACCCTAAAAACATACGGGTAATATCATTTTCCATAATTCGCATGAATTGTTTGGATATACTTACATAGTTTTTTGTATCATCGGATCTTAAAGTGGTACCACTAATTTCTCCACCTTTAATTAAATTACCGGTAAGTGTTCCAGCTGTTATAAAATCAGCGACAATTCGCCCGTCATATGTAATGGCAGTTTCATATGGACCATTTACTCCCCAAGGGGAATATCCTAATCCATTGATGTTCCACTGCCAAACCTTTGAAGCGGTCATTTCGGATTTTGTGTCCATAATCAAAATACGATCAGGATAAATCCTAACATGTCCGCCAAAACCCGAATTAATAAGGTTTGTTGCATTTTCTTTTGCTGCATCTAATATTGAGCTTGGCATATTTGATATTTCATTCTGTATTTGCTCTACTTTACCAGCCATATTTGCAAACGATTCTTTGAAATTACCTAAAGTTATTTCTATATACTCTTTCTTTATCGGATCGTATTTATAAGAAATAACTTTTGCTTGAATATCAAGATTATCTTCTGTGTGCCTAACGGTGACGATGTCTCCCATATAAACACGTTGTAATACTGCATAATTTTTATATTCTTCTGTTTGTGATAGTTCTTGGAACTCAACCTTATATGTTGCTTTTGGTTGATCTGCTTTTTGAATCGTGAACATATCTTTAGCGGATTGACGTAATCGTTTGTAAGCTTCTTCTAGAGGAACAGCATCATCATCCTTTGCATGTTCACCAATGGCAGCCTTTATATCTTTGAATTCTACCACTCTGATTTTGGGATGAGGATATTTATTAATATTTGGACTATCTACATATTTTTCTGGAAGAAGCAATCCGTCAAATCCCTGTGGCATGATCCTGGTTACTGGGCTTTTCCAATCAACATTCCCTTCATAACCAAGCAAATCCTTTTTATGCTGAATGACAACCCCTCTGTCCATACCACGACTTTTTAACATTTTCACATCAAAGTTATCTCGCTTCAATTCACCGCCCCAGCGATTAATAAAAGCATTATCTTGTCCATTATCTAAAATAGCTTCAATTGGATTTTTCCTTACAATACGTGCACTTGCTATTGTTGGAATATCAGAGTAAAAAGTAAAAATATGTTTATATTGGCATCCTGTTGATAAACGGCTCATTGCTGCATTACCATTTGTATTTTGAATAAATATATCTTCAATTAAGTTCTCAGTTAGATCATAAAAAATGTGATAACATTGTACGGTTAATTCACCCATGCTTGGTTTAGGAGTTACTACACGAAATAATTGGTCACCATCTGGTGTAGGAACTTTAATAATGCTCATACCATCAATTTCTATTCCATGTGGAGCAAATAATGGGTAACTAAATGTAAGTGCAAATAAACCATTGAGTTCTTCTACAACGGTTGCACCATAAATATGCTTATCTAATATGCCAATCCCATTATGAGTGAAATCAGTCTCATCTGGTTTATATAGTGTAATGTGACTCATTTATATCTCCACCTTGGTTCGACTATGATTTTAGTAACTGATTCAGACCATGAAATTGTATTTATTCCAGGTTTAAAAAGCGGAAATTCTCCTATCATTTTAGAATTCATTGATGTTGTACCAACATATGCTTCTAGCAGCTCTGAATCGATGGTAACGGAATAAGCCACTCCTTTTATTCGGAACGATATATCATTAATAGTAACCGTTATATCACCACTACCATAAATCACCAATTCCGGCTCTGATTCTACTGTTCCAGGATTCAAAATGCTTTCTGGTTTTGTTAATACAATTGGTGCTGTATCAACGTATTCAAAAGGATCAAGTGTAAATTCTACTTCGAATTCCCCATATTCTTCAATCTCATTTGCAATATCACCAATTTCAACAGATTTAATTTTCCGATATACTTCGTCATCAGTGAAATATAGTATTTTACCATCCATGAACCATGCTTTGATACGGCGTATTAAAGGCTTTATATTTTCTTCTTCAAGTAAATTAAACTTAATTTTTAAAGGGACGTCCTCGAACGCCCCTTTCTTCGTTAGTGATCCATGTCTTCCTGACACTTCTATATGTTCAACCTTTTGTTTTGCTGTTGGAATAACGGGGCGGTCTACCATACATATTCGATAATCACTCGCTAATTCCGTATCAATCCCTATGTCTAGCAAATCAATTCCTCCCTATTCCGACATTTAAGTTACGTCCTTTTTGCGCAAACCAATCATCAGCTTTTTCAAACATACGGTCTATATCACGGTCATTTCGTACAGTGTTATAAAAGTTTACTTCTACTGGTTGTTGATTAACCATTCCACCACCTGCAGCCGCTCCAACCATATTAGGAACACCATTTAAAAGCGCTTCCCCTAGTGCACTAGGTACATCGTAAGCCACAATTTGAGCTAATTGAGAAGCTGCATTTTGTATCATGTCTGTTACATTTTTAGTTAGTAATCCCAACTGACCGCCAATTCCACCCATTCTTTCAGAAGAACTTAATGGTGTTACAGATACCTTATTCCCTTTTTTACTGAATAACTCGGGACCAGCTTCTCCAGCAATGAATTGCCCATCTCCTAAAACATGTCCACCCTTTGCGAGCATCGGTACATGTGGGATTTTAGGTGCATCAACACCAGGTATTTCATTTAATAGATCAGCAGGTGTATTAAAACCATCAATGAATTTATTAATCATACGAATGATACCGTTAATCGCTGTTTTAGTACCGCTTTTAATACCATTCCAAGCACCTAGTACAGCGGATTTCATTCCATCAAATGCGTTTCCAACAGAATTTGTAACCCAACGAACAGGTGTCATAATCGCTTCTTTTAATCCATTCCATACAGATGATGCTGTAGATTTAATACTTTCCCAAATACTTGAAAGTGTGGATTTAATACCATTCCATATATTACTGCTTGTGCTACTGATCATGTTCCAAACAGAAGTAATCGCTTCTTTTATGTTGTTAAAAACAGATTTTGCTGTTGAAACAATGGAATTCCACAGACCGATTAAAAAGTTTTTAACCGCATTCCAAATTGATGATGTTGTAGAACTGATGGTATTCCAGGTATTAATGATCCAATTCTTAATCGCTTCAAATATTGGCATTACAAATGCGACAAGTGAATTCCAACAAGATTGTAAGAAATTCTTAATCATATTCCAAACCATAGAAGTAGTGGAACTGATGGTATTCCAGGTATTAATAATCCAATTCTTAATCGCTTCAAATACTGTTGTAGCAATTGAAACAATAGTATTCCAACAAGATTGTAAGAAAGCACTAATTATATTCCAAACCATAGAAGTAGTGGAACTGATGGTATCCCAAACACTAATAATCCAATTTTTAATCGTTTCAAAAACTGTCGTTACAATTGAAACTAGGGTATTCCAGCAAGTTTGCAAGAAAGTAGTAATCATATTCCAAACCATAGAAGTAGTAGAACTGATAGTATCCCAAACGCTAATAATCCAATTTTTAATCGCTTCAAAGATTGGTGTAGCGAAATATAAAATTGCTGTCCAAATTGCTTGTAGGTATTGCGTAATAAAATTCCATACTGTTTGGATAACTGTAGAAATCCCATTCCAAATCATTGAAAAGAAATCAGCTATACCTTGTAAAATAGGCGTTAAAAAAGCAACTATCCCATTCCAAACACCTTGGAAGAATTCTGAAATACCTGTCCAGGTTTCTGAAAAGAATGTTGCTATTCTTTGTAATACCTCTGTTAAATACTCAACTAACCCATTCCAAACTTCTATACAGAAATCAAAGATCGACTTCCAAATACCGATATACGCATTTATTATTTTAGAACCCCAAGTAACTACAAAGTTAACTAACCCATCCCATATACCAGTGAGAAATTCAACTACGGCATTCCAAGCCGATGCAGTCCCTTCGCTCATACTATTCCATGTATCAGATAGCCATTGAACCAATCCATCCCATATACCAGTGAGAAATTCAACTACAGAATTCCAAACGGATATAGTCCCTTCACTCATGCTATCCCATGTGTCAGACAGCCATTGAACTAGACCATCCCAAAGCCCGACTAAATATTCTTGAATAGAATTCCAAGCATTAGTAGTCCATTTTTGGATATCGTCCCAGTTTTTAACGATTGCAACGACTAATCCTATAACAGCCGCAATGATAAGAGGAATAGCAACAATCCATCCTAACATTGCAGCTGATATGCTTGTTATGGTAACCACTATTGGCGCTAATGCCATAAACGCACCAGCAATTATACCAATAGCAATTGCAACTGCAGCTAGTGTTGCCGCTAATTCTGGATTGTTAGAAACCCAATCAGCAAATTTTGCTATAAGATCAGCTACAATCTTTAATACAGGCTCAAGAGCAACCTTTAAATCATTCATTGCTTTTTGCATTTTAACAGCTGGAGATGCATCTAATTTGGAAGTGGTGTTATGTAAATCATCGACACCTTTTTTTAAATCAACTTGTTTACCTTCTGCTTTTAGAATGGTATCAATGATTTTCTTTCCTTGGTCTTCCCAGAGAGTCCCGAACATCTTCGTGCCTAGTGCATTTCTGTCTGTTGCATTCTCAACGCCAGCTAAAGCTTTGGTTGCTTCAAGCATTGCTTTTTGTCCGCCATCGCCACCTTTAGCAATAGCTTGGCCCCATTTTTCAAACTGATCTGCTGAAATCTTTGTTTTATCTAAAACCGCTTGCATAGATTTATCTACACCTGCGCCAAATTCAGCCATTTTAATACGACCTTCTTTGACACCGTCTAATAGGTTATCGATATTCCAACTTTTCGTATCGACTCCAGCAGACAAGATTCCTTGGACTTCTTTAGCTGAAAAACCTGCTTGAACCATCTGGTCCCCGTATTCGGCAATGATATCTAATTGCTCAGGTGGAAATCCAGTTTTCAGTAAGGTACTAACTAAACCTAAAGCTTCCTCATTTGTAATGCCAAGCGTTGCCCCGATTTCATTTGCTTCCTGTATCAATTCATTAAAATCTATACCAGCATATGTTGAAGCAATAGTTGCGGCACCTTTTACGATTGCAGCATTAGCCTCATCGGACGCATCTTTATTTAGAGCCCACTGTCTTCTAGTTCCTTCTAAAGCTTCCTCAATCTCTACACCATAAGTAGTAACATTTCTTACAGCTTCTTCAACTGACCTTTTAGATGATTCAGGAACTTCGAATGACACATCAATTTTAGTTTTTAATTTCGATGTGTCGAGCGCTTGTTCAATTACTGTAGATATACTACCACCAGCAACTGCGGCACCTATTACATTTTCTAAATCAATATCTAGCTCTTTGAACTTTTTTTCTGTTCTTTCTGCTTCTTGCTGTAAATCTCTTAAATCATTTCGTACTTGTTGTATTGAGTTCCCAGCATCAACAGAGCGCAGGGCACGTTGTAGTTTTTCAATGTCTGTTTCTGCCCCTAAAGCTTCGCGTCCGATACGTTTAATAGCCTCATCTAATTGAGAAGAAGAGGCTGTGCCTTGCTTAATTGCTGATGTTAAATGTCCGCCCAATGCATTTGCAAAATGATCTACACTAGTCCCAGTTGCTTCAAAAAGAGTTTCTAATTGTTTTGTTGCATTTGCTACTTTTTTTGTTTCTATCTCGTGCGCTTTCAGACTTTGATTCGTAGTTTCAATTTGATTTTTTAGTTGTTGTTCTGCTGTACTTAATTGTAATAATTTCGTTTCTAATTTATTAACTTCAGCAGAATTTTCACCATACTGTGATTTAGCGGCCGCTAACTGTTGGGCGCAGTTCTTTGTTTGCTGTGAGGCATTTTGTTGTACTTGACTTAGGTACTGCAGCTTTGCACCCAACTTTTCGGATTCTGTAGCGTTGTTACCTAAGGATGCACGTTGCAAATCGTATTCCGCACGTAATTTTGCTGATTTATTTACAAGTTCGGTTTCTTCTGTGCCTAATTTATTTAAAGCTTGTGCAGTACTGCTATTTTGTTGCGCTAATCTTTGTAAGGCGGTTTCAGTCTCTTTGATCTGATTCGAAAATTTTTGTTCGGCAATTTGTGCATTCCCGAGCTGGCGAGATAACTTTTCGACTTCAGTAGAATTTTCACCATACATTGCCTTAGCCTTACTTAATTGCTGTTCTGTAGCGGCAACCTTTTGCGCAGCTAATTGTTGTTGCTGTTGTAAATGTCCTAGCTTTGCATTCAATTTTTCGGTTTCTGTACCACTCGATTTAAGTTGTTCTTGTTGCAATGTAAATTCTTGGCGTAACTTAGAACTTTCATTCTTCATTTCGTCCATTGCTTTATTAAATTCTTGATTAAAAACTTTAAACGTTATTTTTGATTCTGGTCCATTTGCCATATTCTCACCTGCCTTTTTTTAACGTGGATTAGCTTTCCAACCATCAAAGGCAAGCTTCCCTTCTGCTATCCGCTCCACCGATGCGACGGGAAAATGCCAAAAAACTTCTGGATCAATCCCATAAATTAAAACGTAGAGAACATATTTGTCCTCTACGCATTCAATGTTTATTTTCGGTGGCTTTATCTCTTTTTTCTGTCATTCTTTGTACTATTCGCTAACCCTTTAGCAAACTTATTTGGCTGTCCCGTTGTTACATTTGAAATTAAATTAGAATACAGTTTCATCGTTTCTTCAAAAGAGTAATGGAATCTTTCAATGAATTGTTCAAAATCATAAGGAAATTGTTTATTTGCCCCTAAGCAGCCTAAATAAATGATTTTTTGTATTTCAATTTCATTGAAGCTTTGTAATGCATCACTATCGAGTTCGTTTGGATTCGCATTTGCTAAATCCTTCATTTTAAATAAACTTTGCATAAGTGACTGCTCGATTAATCCTAAACTCTGCCCCTTTTGCATTGCGTGGTTTGTAATAAAGCAAGGAACTGTTTGATGATTCTTTTCTACTGCCTTAAACTGCCCGTCTACATTTACAACATCTACTTCTTTTAATTTTACGACTTCGACTCTCATAGGTTACTTGTCCCCTTTTATTTTGATAGAGTTGCTGTTGTTATTTTTACAGTTTCACAAGATCAGGCGTAAATTGTGTATGCCATTTTTCTTTTACCTGCACATCGTCCACTTCATCCGCTAATGCTTCGTAATAAAATTCCCCGTTACTATCTTTAAGGGCTGTAAACTCTAATTCTGTTTCTGCTACTTCATCCGAACCGTTTTCCACTTTAAATTTAAATCCAGTTGTAGATGCACAATTAGAGAAGGCAACGAATTTTTTTAAATCCTCAAATTCATCAACTACGTCAGCAGTTAAAACAAATGACTCTCCCTTTGATGTTGTACCGTATGACCATACACCAGCTTTTAACCCATCTGTTTTAATTCCGAAAAGCTTTCTAAGTACATCTACACGTAAATGACCAGAAAGAGTCATATTCATTTTAGTAGGCTTGGAAATCTTTTTAACTTCTACACCTTCACATTTCTTTACTTTCTCGAGCATTTCTGTTTCGCCTTCGATTGTCCCAACGCAACCAAACTTTGTTCCTGTTTGCTGAATTCCACCTTTAATAAATTGGATACCTACGTTTGTAAATGACATGGAATCGAATTCTTCAATAATTGTCGTCATTATAATTAACCTCCCAGTGTTTGATTGATAACTTTATCTAATTCTGTATTTAAGCGTTCTGATATCTTTGGAGTAGCGGTTTGTAAACCACGCTCTAATATCTTTTTCGGTGCGTTTTTCTTTGAATTTCCTATCCCTAAATCTGGATACTTTAAGTAATTAAATCTAGGTGTTGGACGAATTATAAAACCAAGATTTAATTTGCTATTCGTTAAAGCTTTTTGATCTTTAGCATGTCGTTTATTTCTCACGCGCCCTTTCCATGTAGAAACAGGGATTTTAGGCTGAATGGATTCGACTGCAAGATTCACACCATCACTATGCAAAACTCTATTAAGTGCTTGCTCTGACTTCCCTGGTATTTGTTTGAGCTTGTTTTCTAAGGCTTCAATATCGCCAAACTCTACACTCCATGAATTAGCAGCCATATTTAACAAGTCTAGTTACATTAATTTCAATTTCATCAATGTATTCATCCATTTCACCTTTTTGAATAGATGTTTTATCAGAGTGTTGAAAAGAATGTCCTGTAGCTTCAAGTGTTGCAATAATATCTAGCATTCTTTCATCTAAATCATCACGATTTTCAGAGTAATAACGAATTAAAACGTTTTGGCGAAGTGTCATTTTACTTTCTGTTTTTTTAAAACCACCTGTCTCAAATATGAAGTAATGATAGTCTTCTTCTTCATCTTCACTTACTTGATCCTGGTAAACTTCTACATCGAATGCTTCATTTAATTTATTTATTAATAAGCCATTCATTTTCTGAAGTCGCTTTTTTGATTGTTCGTTATTCAACAATATGTCCACCTACTTCCTGTAAATAGAAATATAAATATTGCTTGTCCGAATCAACTTTTATGACATCGTATTCTAATTTATCTATAACTACTTTTAATTTATTTTTATTAATGGAACGAAAAGAAGGAGGGAACAAAGTTTTTACTTTTTTATCTAACTTCGCATTTAATAATCCGCAAGATTGATAGTCACTATCCCGTGCCGACAATTCTCTAAACGCTAGTTTTCCTTCTTCAGAAAAAACACCTTTGATTCGCTTTGCATTCTCGCTACGCTTTGTTTCTGTCCGTCCGTATCTTAAAAAACCATCATTAAACGTTTCATTGTATGACTTCATCTTTTGCCCTCTCTTTTAAGGCGGAATCTATAATTAAACGCTGTAATTCCCCTCGAAAATTCTTTTCAAAATCCTCCAGAGCATTGTTATACTCATACCTGCATCGTTCAATAAGTAATTGCTTAACCTGGTCTTCTTCTTCAAAAGAAAAAGACGTACCACAAAGATTTTGTAAATACGCCTTTCCACGTTCAATTGTTTTTATTAATTGTGCATCTTCATCATTCCAAGTGATCCGCAAACGACTTTTTACATCTTCAAGTAATGTTTCATTTAACGTTTGGTCCATTTTAATCACCACTTGTTATTGATTCTTCTATAATTTTACGAATATCCTCTTTTAATGTTGCAGAGGAAATATCTATATTATGTTGATTTGCATAAGCAATTAATTCTGGTTTTAACATACTATTAAAATCAATTCCCTCCACTCTTAATGTAGAGGATTTATTAGGGTGTAGGCGTTTCACTACCGCCAGCTTTTAAAGCACTAATATCAAACAATAAGAATGAATCGTTATCTTTTGGACGACCATTTGCGTATTGTTTAGATAGGTATACAGTTTCATCCTCTAGGAAACGATATTCTTTTGAACTTTCCATCTTTTGAGTTGAACCAATACCCATAAAATAATCGCTTGCGATGCCCGCAACCATTTTACCTTTTGGAACAGCTAACGATTGAACAACTGTCGCTGGAATTGGAAGCACCCCTGATACATATGCGCCATTTTGTGTTAAAAACGTAGTAGCCGGGAAGATTTTTTCCCAATAGTCCAGTGGATTTACAATCATAAGGGCATTACTAACTGCACGACGTCCACCATTAGTAAGTGGAGCCATTACTTCTTTACCTAATGATGTTGGCGTTAGATCAGTAAGCGGAATAGCTGTCTTATCACTATATACCCCAGCAGTAACTGCTGCTTTTAAATCCTTCATCATTCCAATCGGTTGATCTTTCCCTGTACCTTTAACGATAGCTTCTTCTAATGCAATCGCCATCGATTCAGCTAAAATCTCACGAACATAACGGTCTAACCAGATTGGACCCAAATCTAACATAGCGTTACAAATTGGAACATAGGCACTTAATTTATATAAATTTGTTGTAATAACTTCAAATCCATCATCTAATAATTCTTTAATTTCTTCACAAAGTTTTCCCCACCAAGCTGATTGTACATATCCTTTTTTCACTACCCATTGCGTTACACCAGTAGTGTTTACAAATTGAATATGATTCAATAATGCATGGTTTACACGTAAATATTCGAATACACGCTCAAATACAGTTGCTGGCACTAATGTTTCTGTACCTGCAAATCCTTTATTTGCGATGACTTCGTTATAATAGGATTGCTCATCCTTTGTTAAAACTTGAAGACCACGACTTGTCATCACATGTTGATCTGATAAATCTTCGTTTACAGCTTGTCTCGCTTCATTGATGATATTTTGTTGAATAGAGTTTGCAAATTCAACCATAGCAGCCGCTGCTTGCTCCTCATCGCCACTATTCATTGCATTTAATAACTTCTCTTTCATTTCAATTTG
Source organism: Bacillus sp. SRB_8 (assembly GCF_003264205.1). NCBI lineage: Bacteria > Bacillati > Bacillota > Bacilli > Caryophanales > Bacillaceae > Bacillus > Bacillus sp. SRB_8. Next base: position 364,550 of record NZ_NADT01000019.1, read on the forward strand.
TTTTTGAGCTTCACGATCTAAATTTTTAATTGTCATTTTCAAAATCCTCCTATTTTATGCAAAATAAAAAACACTATCATTTTGTAGTGTTTAACGCTGTTAATAATGTGAATAATGCATTTTTGTTATTATGAGTGGTTTCTTTTGGATCATCTTGTACTTGAACTGATGCTTTATATTTGTTTAATATCTTTGCCTTTGCAGGTTCTAGTACTTCATCCTCTTCGTCTTCCTCTGGAATTACTATTTCATCTGAAATTTCATCACAGAAACCAAACGTTTGACACTCTTCAGCAGTTAACCAAGTTTCTTCTGCTAAAAGTGTTTCTAGTTCACTTTTTTCTCCTACAAAACGGGATGTATAACTTTCCGTTACTGCAGTATCAATTTTATCAAGACGATCTGCAACCTTACGTAACCCTTCTGCATTACCAGCCGCATATGTCCATGCTTTATGAATCATCATCATTGTATTTTTAGGCATAACAATTTTATCTGCTGCCATTGCAATAACAGATGCCCCACTTGCCGCCAAACCATCAATGTGTATAACAATATTGGCAGAATGATTTTTTAATAAATTAGAGATAGCGATGGATTCAAATACATCACCACCACCACTATTGATGTGAACATTAATTGTTTTCGCTGTAATATTTTTTAATTGCTCTCGTACTTTACTACTTGAGATACCGTCATACCAAGAATATGCTGAAATACTTCCATACATATAAAGGTCTGCTTCTTCAGTGTTTGCACTATTAAGTACTTCAAATCTATTTTTAATTTTTGGTATTTCCATTACCGTCATTATTCTCACCTCCCTTTAATGATTCAGCATTTTCGACTGATTCATAGTTCTTAGTAACATAACGCATATCTGCCCATTCCTCATCTATAGGTTCACGTCCTAACATTCGTAAAATGTCATTAATTGAATTTACACCAATTCGGAAGAACACATCACAAGCATTTGCTAGTTCTGTAATGTCTACATGCTTAATTCGACTTGTATCAACTTTTAAATACGTTCGCCCTAAGTACTCTTCTTTTGTATAAAACTTCCGATTGATTTCATCTGTAATTAATTCTATAAGTGGATTGATACAAAACATCAGGAAATTGTCAGTTTGTTTGGATACGTCCACTACATCACCTTTTAACATTCCTTTTGGTACATGAAAAGCCATAGAAACAAAATCAATGATGTCATCCACCAGTGATTTAATATCTCGACTATCTAACTTATTTCCTTTTGAAGTATTGCTGAAATTATCTAATTCGTATCCATCTTGTAATTGGAAGACAGCACCTGCATTGTCCGCTTCAAAAAATGTTTTGAACTGCTCATTAAACATTGCATCGATTTGTTCTTGCATCTCATCAGTTTGTGCTCTTAAAAATTCACCTTTTACTACGACTCGCATTGCATTGGAACGCTTATAAATATTCGTTGCAGAAGTAATCAATTTCCCCCAGCTTCCATATAAACCATCTATTACATTCATGATATTTTCATCATTTAATTTAAAATAAAAAACTTCACTCTCTTTAAATACCTTCTGGGTAAAAGTGAAGTCATTTATTGTAACGTTTGTATACCAATTTTCTCTTAATGCAAATTCTTCTTTATTGAAGCTATCAGCTACATAGAGTTGATTGTTATGCATAATAACTAAACATTCGTTATCGTAAATCAAATGTGAAACTAAGCTATGCATAAATTGAGAAGCATTTTGATTTTGATTTGGTTGTACATTAAATAAATAATGGTTTTCATTTCGGACTTCTTTTCCTTTTTCAAAGGTTTGAAATTCACAACGAACAAGTGTATTCGCAATTAAATCTACACAAGTACTTACAGCCAATTTTTTAAAATAGAAATCAATAGAAGACTCATATAAATAACTTTTTAGTGCTTCCCTGTTTCTCTTTCCAAACCAACCACCTATCCAATCTATTAATCCCATTTCTTCACCCACCTTTCTAATAAGTCCTTACTTTGAATGTCCCTGGAGTGAGTTGTTTATATTCATTTAATTCCGAATCAAAATTCAAGGCATGCAAAAAAGCGAAAAAACCATCTGTTTTTCGCTTCTCTTTCTCTATCTTTTTATATTCAATATTTCCATTCATTTTTTCTTCTTTGTATACATTACCAACATACCAACGCATAAGAGGGTCGTCTCCAAAAACAATTGCTTGTTTAATAAACATTTCCTCCACAAGTGGGGCTAGCATACTATGTGTTGCTGGTCCACGACGTACAATTTCAACCTCAAATCCCGCTTCTGTTAATGCTTCTTTTAAAATTGTAGAACGATACAAGTCCATACTAATTTTCTTGATGCGATATGTTTTGTTCATCATAACAAACCAATTCAGCACATGTTCCGAACTTATTGACTTATCATATATAACAGTTAACAAGCCTTTTTCAATAGCTAGTTTAATTATATCTTGATTAATATCTTGTAATTTTGGAGCTGTATGATGCATGAAGGTATGTTGCACCCAATAACGTTTCCCATTTGCTTTAAATAGAAGTCCTACTGAACAAAAATCTCTAATTTGTGCAAAGTCTACTGCGCCTATACATTCCATACCTTGTAGATTTTTTGGTAATGCTTGCTCAGTCGCTAAACGATCTTCATATGTCGCAACCTCTTTCAATACATCTTCCATTGGGAGATTCATACGCTTAGTCATGAACTCTATACGAAAAGAACTATTATGTTGCATATCATGATATTCTTGTTTCATCTCATCTTGAAGATTTTCATTATAAGGGTATGATGGATTTGCTTTCTCCCACATTTCCTCATTGTCTACTTCTGATTCATGGTCCAATTTACAAATAAAAGGGAATAGAGTTGATTGAGGAAGATCTTTATTTAGCACCATTTGAGCTTCTTCTTTCAAGTCGTCTAATACACCGCCACGTACACGTCCATCTGTTGTAATGTAAAACGTACGTGGATCTTTTTTCTTACCTAATCCCGATGTAAAAACCTTCACACTATCGTAATTCTCGTATTCGTGGATTTCATCAAAGATAACAACTCCACTACGCTTACCATCTTTTGTTCGAGCGTTCGAAGTATTATATTCTAACTTTGATTTTGTTTTACGATGTTGAATTAGCATCTTAGATTTATAGAATATCTTTTTCATTTTCTTTGAGAACTTAGGATCATCCAAAACATTGTATACATCTTCAAAGGATGTTTTCGCTTGTTTTTCTGATGTTGCGACAATATCTATGTCATAACTCCTTATGCCATGATGCCCTGTCATCATATGAAAACAGTTATAAGCAATATAACCGTTCTTTCCCGCACCACGCCCTAGTAACATAAAAAATCTATTGAACATTAACTTACCATTTTCATATTTAACACCATAAATAAATGCATTACAAAATCTTTGCCACGCAAATAATTCGAATGGAAAATATTTCTCTGGAACACTCACAGAGTTTTCAATCGCTTCTGCATCAATGACGACTCCAGGCTGATCTAGCTTCCAACGTAAAAATCCCATCAGTTTCTTTTGCTCTTTACAAGCTTGAATTTCCCCTTCTTCAACCATCCTCATGTAATCATCGATGTAAGGGTGATAGTTATACATCTTCTTCGCCTTCATCCCTGTTTAAGCTTTCCAGTCCCATCTTCTTCAGAAGTTCTGTCATACTTTTAATTGTTTCACGATATTCTTTCCCCGCAGGGTTTGGTTTAGTTCCTTTCTGACCACCACCATTGTCCCATGAAATCATTCTTTCTTTTTTCCATTCTCTTTCTAAATCTTTTGCTGCATCCCACATAGCCATGTACTTATCAACTAGGTCAATGTATACTGCGTTATCCATCTCTGCGACTTCCAATTGTTGTAATAAATCTTCTTTAATTTGCATCCTTTTAGATAGTTTCCGCAATCATACCCCCCCTTTACATTAAAAAATCAAAAAATGTTTTAACCGCTCTCCCCCTCCCGTTGAAAGCTCCCCCGAAAGAAAGTCGATTTTATTTTAAGGGGGGGACTTATTTAACTTGTATATATCGTTCAACAAAAGAAATAATGTAATGTATTTCTTCTTCTGTAATTTGCAAGAACATTTGAACTCTATCTATATCTAATAGTTGTTTTACTTTATCCATCGTTAAATTATTACATCGATTACGATTAATAATATCTCTAACTTGTGTGTATCTATAATAAATAAAGCGAGCACCTGCATTAAAGATGTCTCGCTCTATGCTTGTTCTGTTCGTTGGTTCTGACATCGCTACTCTTTCAAGGTATTCAGTGTCGTACTCACGACCGTTATCGTTTATAATCATGCTTTACCATCTCTCTTCGTTAACAAACGCTGGTGGCTTGTCCTGTACCTTTAAACGGTCATGTACTTCATTGTGACATGTATTACAAAGAGACATAAGGTTATCAAATGTTAATGAAAGCTCTGGATATTCTTTTACTTCCTTGATGTGATGAACACAATCAGCCTTACGATACTTCCCTTTATCTCTACACATACAACATTCAAAGTTATCTCTCTTCAAAGCCTTGACCCTTAGCTCACGCCATTCCCTAGACTTATAGAACTTCATAAGCTTGTCATCTCTTATTAATTGAATGAGCTCATTTGTCTCCACCCTTATTCATCATCCTTTTCAATTAAATGCTCAATCCCCTTTAACCCATCACCGTCAACATGCATAGTTACTCTTCTTAGGATTTGAATCACATCATCTAAAGTTTTAATCTTATTTGGATCAATCTTATGCCTATATGGAGATTTAAGTGTTATTCTTTTATCTTCCATCATTCATCCTCCTCTAAAATAAAAAGCACCCGAATGGATGCTTTTCTCTCAATTATTCATTTATGTTTCAATTGTGGTACGTGAAGTTTTATTCTTTTCCCAATCACCTAATGTTGTTACATTCATCTGCGTCAAAATTATTAAGTAACTGGAAGAAGAGCAAAAGCCCTTCTCCGTATACACAACGTGAATTACAATTGGATATGAAATCAAGAAACAACTATTCATCCAATCTGCAACCATCGCCATCGGTCATGACGATCCATTTTCGATTATCTGGAATCTTGTAAGTAATGTTTTCCGCTACTACTTACAATACAAATATATCATGTTAAAAACCAAAGCGTGTCCGTAAATAGTTCGCAAATTGTCCGCGAATAGTTCGCATTTCTTTATAATAACGATAGATCACCAATCCATGTCAGCATACCTTTCCGCCAACATTGCTTCACGTCTAAAGAAAAACTCTAAGTTTTCATCTGACTTTATAGCATTTTTATATAATGTTAGGTTTTCATCATCAAAATATATATCCATTCCGGACTTAATTATTCTCATAGCTCTTGCCCATTCATTATCTTTACATAAATATGTTTCAAATTGCTCAATAACTTGACATATCTCCATAAAAGTTTCCTCATTTTCATTTATGAGTGAAAAGTGATTTCGCTGTGTCATACTAACTGGAATAAATCCTATCCCATCAACTTTTGCTGATAACGAACCATCTTTTTTTTCAAATCCACCATGAGCAAATTTATTACGATGTTTTTCCTTAATCGATTGTAGTTTGTCAAAATACTTCATTACTTCTGGTTTTCTACTAGGTTTAAATACTTTTGTGAATTTTAAAGTCCAAGTATCTGCAATAAAAATTGATATACTTTCAGAGTTTTTATCAAAATCACTAAATGGTAAGAGTAATACCATTAAATGCTCTTGAAAACTAAAATAAGCATCTAACATAGCTTGAGTATAAAAAAATGCCTCCTTATTCCTCTGCACTTTTTCATAAAAATTTGTATAACCAATTTTATCAGTTGTTTCAACCTCACATTCATTCTGATTATATAAGTTGTGGGCTTTTTCTTTAAAATACAGATACCTATCTCTCAGCAAAGAACTTTCATTAGAAAATGTAATATCACCTTTATTAACAATTTCCTTCAATACTGGAGACATTAAATTATCAACAATTTTAATAGCTCCATTTATTTTTTTAATTAACGACTTCACTATCGATTCATCATCCGTTTCAGAAATTAATCTAAATCCGAATTTTCTAACCGTAAAATAAAAGTTTATTCCTTGATATTTAAATGGGACTTCCCACAGTACTTTTTCCATTGGTTGATATTCATACTCAAACCCTTTCAAATCTACCAGCATAAAAAAGACCATGTCAGGCTGCGGTAATTTAATTTCTAATTTATTCGCCATAAATCTATCAACTTTTAAAACTTCTTCCACCTCAAAACCTTTCAGCTTTATAGCTGTAAATCCTTCAGTACATTTCTCAAAATTATTCCACTGTTTTATATTCTCCTTTTTAAACCTAGCTACATAATCTACCACTATGTTCCCCCTAATTAACTTATTGATATTTGCTATTAATTTATCATATTTTCATTGTTTTTCATTAATTTATTTAGAATTTGAATTAGCTATAACCTAGATTGTGTTGAATTAGACCATCTCGTTTCCCCTTAGAGCTATCAAGCTTTTCCATACTTCTTATAAATGAATTTGACACTTTTCTTTTGTAGCTAATTCAAAAATGGCTAAAAAAAAGAACTGTTTAGATTTTGAATTTCTTTTGATAATCATTTAATGTATCTTGTTCAATCCCTATATATCTTAATGTTTCTTTTTGATCTGTATGATTTAACATTCTTTGCAAAACAACTACATCTTTAAATTGTTTGTAGTGATGGTATCCATATGTCTTCCTTAGTGAATGAGTCCCAATTCGTTCTAGTCCGAATTTTAGGGCCGCTTGATTCAAAATTACATATGCCATCGATCTAGTAATAGGTTTATTCTTACCATTTCTACTTTTAATAAGAAACTCGTTCTTAGGTTTCCCCTTCGCATATTCCCTCAATGCTTTCTTTAAATCAGAAGGCATCTTTACCTCTTTAACCTTTTTGGTTTTCTTTTCACGAATAAATATACTCCATCCTTCTACATCACGTACTCGTAAACGTAAGATATCCGAAATACGTAATCCTGTATTAATCCCAAGAAGGAACAGAATGTAATTGCGCTCATTCTGTTCCTTAAAATATTCTTTGAGCTCCTGAATCATTTCTTTATCTCTTATTGGTTGAACGAGATTCATACGCTTGGCACCTCTTTTTGTCTACGCGTTTTTTGATATACCTCTTTTTTTAGATTGAATGCTAGACGTAGTATAGCTCGTCCTTTTAACTTATAATACTTTGTTTTACCTATACCTAAATCCATCCAAATGTCTGGATCATATCCAACTTCATCTTCCATATAAAATTTCACTATGACTTCACGTTCATCATCTCTCAAACGATTCACAGCATCATAAAGCCAATCCATGAACTCTTTTCTTTCTTGCTCATACTCTATTCTTTCGATAGCAATATTCTCTGTTGAACTATTAAATCCATTTGTAACTGATGGAGGAACAATTGAATATGACGGCGTCACTTTTGGCAACATATCACATGGCATTGTTGCTAAATATCTACGATAATCTTCGAATACTTTTTCAACCTCTTGTTTTGTTCTTTTCCCATCTACAATTGGCATTTTAAATGATAATTGTTTATTCATATTAAATTCCTCCATTTTTATTATTTTTGTCTTAATGCACCACGTCTACGTTCATAACGTGGTCCATAAACCCCCATTAAATTTTCAATGTCACGAGTGGTTAGCTTCTCTTCTTTCTTTTTCTTATGTTTCTTTTTTGCTTGCTTAGATTGCTTTTTCCATTCACGTATTTGATCTTTTAAGTTCTTCATTCTCCACATCCCCTTTCAAAAATAAAGAGGACACCATTTCTTAAAACAGCTTGATTGCTGCTCTAAAAATTGGTGTCCTCTAGTTTTCTAGCCGGACTATATTCAGTTTCTTTTCACTTTAAAATACCAGCTTGTACAAATATGTTTCTCCAAGCTCTTTTAACTCTATATTTTTCAAAGGATTTCGCACGTCGAGCAATAGCTTTTCTGGTTTTCTTTTTCTTTAATTTAGACATTTCTCTTAACCTCTCTTTCTATTCAAAGGATTATTTTATTAAGAATTAATTATTTCTTTAATTCTATTAAGCTTGTCTAAGTTGTTATCTTGTAATGTTTCTCGATCAATACTGATGCTTGCTCGTCTACGTGTATTCATCGTTTCGATATAACAAGAATGTTTATCTTCCTTATCCTTAGCAACCATTTGAATCCCTTCAAAAGACGCATCACATACATACTTGGTATCTTCGAACAATTCTTTCCACATTTCCTTTAGATACAGTTTCATGTAATACTCTATATCCTCACCGCACGAAACGCTTAACTCCACTTCAAACTGATCGTCCATTGTTGCCACAAGAAAAATCATATAAGCTCTTATTTCAGTTAATTTACCTATGTTTTCTCTCATTTCCCTCTACCTTCCTGAATAAAACTCAATATTCCGTCCATACTATAGATAACCCATCTTTAATGTGCTGTAACCAGTTAGATCTTCTTCAAGAATGAGCAGTTAGCTTTTGTTAACTGCTCTTTTATCGTTTTGGATGGCCACACGCTTCTGTATAATCCCAATACCCTTTACATTCAGTTGAGTTAGATGTCATTTTGAAGTCTGCTAAGCTTTCTGATACGCATTCCTTTGAATTAGAACGATTAGGAAAATACATATTCCAATAACACTCTGTGCAGCTACACGTTAATTCTTGATCACCCTGCACTTGAGCCACTTTTGTAAATAACGCTTCAAATTCATCACCCATATCAATTCCTCCTTGAATAAATCCCCAAATTTCGTTCATACTATAAATGGGCTGATACAGCTTGAATTCACAGTGACCTCTGTAATTTTCTTTTTCCCTTTCTCCGAGGGCTGAGCAGTTAGCTTTTGCTAGCTGCTCTTTAATATTCTGTTGATGCAATGATACAAGGACTTGTAATGTTGTCATTTTTAATTACCCATTCAAATGTCTTGCGGACTACTATTGAATTTCCAAGTGGTCTTCCACATTGGAAATTATCCTTTTCACTTTCTGGTAATTCATCTATGTCTACATACGTAACTTCTTGCAAACTAACCTCCCCAACAAAACCTTCGTTTATATCTTCATCATCAAATCCGCATTCTTTCTTGTAATACGCTTTTGCTTGATCTTCAGTTTCAGCACAAACCCAATCAAAATCATTCATTTTAAAAACCTTCATCATATCCATTCCCCTTTTCTACAAAATGAAATTTTTATTAAAGTACTTATACTTTATTTCTCAACCACAACGTATGGAATCATAATGAAATAAATGGTAATATATAGACATCTCAATTACGTTAGAGCTTGTTTCCCTGCAAGCTCTTTTTTTATTAAAATAGCGTTTTTATAAAAAATTAGTCGTTCCACTTAAAATGGATGTAATGTTCATAGTAGGAGCCTCCTAGAAGGCTCTTCTTTTCTTCTTTCTTAAATTCAACTTTCACACCGTCCATCAATTCTTGTAACTTTTCTATAAAAATTTTCGAAAGCATCATATGCTTATCTGGATTATCATAACGAATTTGATACTTATAACCTGAATATCCCTTTCCAGCACTTTCGATTATTGCCGATTCCATTTCCTCTGCAAATTCCAATACTTTTTCATCGATGGCTTTTCCTTGGATTTCTTTCAAATTACCTAATAAGGACATTTTCATTCTCCTTTTCTCTCAAATAACGATTTTGTTTAGTTTTCTTCCTTAATTTCCTTCGCTAATTTAACCGTTCCAATGTCTTCATAAGGCTGATCACTATAACCTTTATCATGCAGAATCTTAACTACATCTTGCATATCCTTCCAAGCTGCTGTACCTTGTCCAAATTTAATAATCACTGTATTCATTTTTCATTCTCCTTTTTATCAGTAAATTTAAATATAATAATTGAAATATTTAGTAATTTGATATAAAATATTCTAGTCATATTAACTCCAGCATTAAGAGTTCTCGAATTTCAGCCCCTTGACGCGCACCGTTAGGGGGCTGAAATTATTTAAATAAAGATTTTATAAACAAAACCAATACTGGTATTTTTCTTTCTTTCCACATCTTTTACATGTCCACTCTTCTTCAAATTCACAAACCGTATCCTTAGTTACTTTTGAGCTCCATTTATGCCCAATAAAGAAACATTTGATTTTAGGATTCAAAGTTATATTACCTATGGAGGTTTTCATATCTCATTCTCCATTTCTCTCAAATAAGGATTTTGTTTAAATTAAGATTTAACAACATCTGCCCCGTTCAGAAATTCTTTTAGCGATTCTCTGCAATTTGAACACATATCAACTTTGCCAGTCGCAGTTACATCATCGTATTCATCTAATCCGTTCATTCTTCGTTGAATTGATGCTAAATAGCTTTTTACATGTTCACGAAATTTAAATTCAAATGTAACTGTGCATGTTTCTTTAGGATTAATAGCTGCTTTACAACGATCACAACACTTTGCCATCTCTCATTCTCCTTTGTTCATGATTTTGTAACAGATGTATACAAGTTTGTGTGTTACACTAAATTCATTCGAAGAAGTCATTCGTTATTGACCCGAAAATTCTTGATACCCTATCCCCTGCCCTAGCTTCCCTTGCTAGGGCTTTATTATTTTCCATTCAAATAACTATTTTGTTTAATTTTCTAGTGCTACCTTACTTTCTACAAAATAAGTAGGGTTTACATCTGACGCATTGTAATAGGTACCACCTATCCGAACTGCATTTTTATGAGGATTATAATATTCAACAAGCAACAGTGCTTTATCGTTATCCGCTGGTGTTACAACATCACCATTTTTAAATCCATCAATTGCACGTCCATGTTTTTCAAATAATCTACGACGCTTTTCTTGTGCAATTTCTTCTGCATTTGCTTTTCTAATGTATTCTGTTCGCGCAACCCTTAAGAGTTCACCTGGCGCCGCATCGTACTCCATTTCTATCTCATCGATTACTATAAGTTTTCCAATCGTTTTATTTTGATTAACTTCACATGCAACCCAATCTCCAATTTCAAACGGTTCCTCATAATCAATAAACTCTTTTCCAAAGAAATAGGAAATATCTATAATTACATTCTGCCAAGGTAACTTACTTGCTTTAAAACTAAATTCAATCAAATTCATTTCCTTGTTATATCTATAAATAGACTTCCCATCGTCAATTACATTTGTTTTCAGTCGTTCAATTGCTTCAAATCCTGTATATTTTTTCATCTCTCATTCCCCTTTACGAATAATCTTTTTTTGTATTACACATACTACCTCTAAGCCGATCTCTCCCCGGCTTCACTCTTTCAAATCGGAGATTGCTCCTCCGTGTCGCTTAAAAACATGGTGGGTAACTTAGTCAATTACCTGCCATTTTCTATTCAAATAACGCTTTGGTTTAGTTTCCCAATAGCTCTGGGTTAACAAATATATTCCCAATTATTATTCCTGATAAAATACTTTCATCGATTGGCCAATTTTCACCATCACCATTTACACTTGCGCAAATTCCAATCTGGCCATCTCGTTCTTTGCTACCGATTGGCTCTACAACCCATCTATTTTCTGGGGTTTCTATAATATCGCCTTCGTAAATTTTTGTTCCTTTTGAATCATTCTGGCCAATAAATTGAATCATGTTTAACTCCTTTAATTCTCTGCCCCAGTATTCATTAGTTTTGGGATTCTTAATGTGAATAATGCCGCTATCGAAATTAATGTTTAAAACATCACACATCACTTTCTTGTACTTGTCATACGCGCGAAACTTAATCATTGCGATCATTCCCCTTTTCTAATAAAATTCAAATTTGGTTTTACTTCACATCAACACGTTTTTGACTAGCTTCCCTGCTAAAACCGTCTGGATACCTTTTCGCTAGTTTAGAAATGTTCATTTCAGCAATATCTTGTAAGGTATATCCCATTTCGTGCGCCATAATCCCTACGTAATACATAATGTCTCCCAGCTCTAAAGCTAGTTTGTGAACATTTCCATTCTCTTCTCCTGGACAATGAGCTGGCTGAAATCCATGCCCATGATAAATTGCTTTTTTGACTAAATCAGCAACCTCGCCAGCTTCCCCTGTAAGCCCTAAAGCTGCATTAGAAACACGGAATCCAAAATCATTTCTCTTATTCCAAGTACGTAAAGTTGCTTCTTGATATTCATCCAGTCCACAAATTTGATTGATATTCATTACAGCTTGTCCTCCCTTTGATTGACTAACTAATTTAGTTGTTGCATATACACCGTTTTCCATTGCTTTCATTTTGATTTCCCCTTCCTATTTAGCAAATCCCAAATCCTATTGGACGATTTTCAATCATATATTTATCAGCTTGATCTATAACAAGAAGTGCCACCTCTGATTGGTGTCTCCTTAATGCTTTTGCCATTTCTAATAAACTCATATTTTGTTTCCACATTTCACGAAAACGTATAATGTCCCTTTCATCCCAAATGAAGTTAGCTTCTTCTAAAGCGATGTAAATTTTCAAACGTGATTCCTTCATCGCTTCATGATTTCTTGCTACACTCATAAGCGAACCTACCTTCTAAAAATGATTATTTTATCTTTTCAGTAAACTTAGTATCCACACGATCAACTTTCCCGTTAACCCAAACGGCAACTTGCTCGCCGAATCCACTCACTGGCGGATTAACCGCTATAACATTTCCATCCTTAACTACATAAAGCTTATTGCTAGTAACATCAATTTCTATTTTTTTCATATGTCCATCTCCCTTTTACTACCGCATGTATTCGACTACATCAGGTTTAAAACCACTTCCTAAATAAATCCTTACCGAAATAGCTTCTTTGTTATCCCTTGCTGCCTTACACAATTCTTCAGCTGTATCCCAATTAAAAAACTTATCTAAAGCACGTTGGAATCTCCATATTGCCATTACATATTGCTCAAAGATGTCATAACGATCATCTTGTTTAGTAGTGCGAGGTAATTCATCCGTACCCTTTGCACTCTTTGGAACTTGGACACGTACATCAGCATATGTAACGCGTCCAGTTCCTTTCTTCACATTGGCTTTCATTACATCAAACTCACAAATGGCTGGCTCTACATCGAAAATATTTAATTGCTTAGGCATGTGTCATCACACTCTTTTCAAGAAGGTCCAGTAACTCACTTGCCCCTTTCTTACTCAAAAACATTCGTCCGTCCAGCAATTCTATGTTTGATTCAGAAACTTCACCTGTTACAAAGCATGACTTTTCATGTTTTCTTAAAACGATGTTTTCCCCATCAACATGAAAGTCTAATGCTGTTCCTTCAGCAATTCCCAAAGTTCTGCGTAACTCTACTGGAATTACTACACGCCCTAGATCGTCCACTTTTCTTGCAACACCTGTGTTTTTCACTGTTACTCCCCCTTGTTAGCTTGCTTTTTGTTGTCTTTTCCGTTCTACTTCTTGCTTCATTGATTCAAAGCGTACTAGCCATGCTTCCCAACGCGTTTGATTTTCTTCTTGCTGTTGTTTTGCCACTTCACAATTACAACCGTTCGTTTCAATTACACCTGGATAAGTTTCTTTACGAATAATTCCTGTATCATGGCATAATGCACACATTGTTATTCCCCCTTTTTAAAATTGCGTAATCTATAATTATCCCCATGCATTTCTAACATTTCGGCGTTTTCCATCATCCGACTAAAATCACGTTCTCCATACATTCCTGCTAATTCACCGACCGTAAAATTAGTAGTAAATAAAGTACTTTTACCTATACGGCTATCTACAATTTCGTTTGTCTTCGTTTGCTTCCAAGTGACGCCTTCTTTATCTTTCTCCGTGAATTCCGCTCCAAAGTCATCGATAATCAAGACATCAACTTTTGCTAGAAGGGACATAAGCTTGTCCTCTGTCATTTCACTGTTTTTATTCCAAGTTGATTTGATTTTGGTAAATAGCTTATTCATTTGAATAAACATTGCACTGTGACCCTTTTTCATAAGTTCTTTAGTGGCTGCCACACACAAATGACTTTTCCCTACTCCATAATCACCCGTTATTATCATGCTTGTTGGTTCTTCTCTATTGAATGAAGTAACAAAATCCATAATCGTTTCTTTCGCATCAGCCAATTCTTTTTTAGTTGGTACATAATTTTCAAATGTAGCTTTTTTGAGTTTGTCATTTATTAAGCTGTTATCAGCAAATGAATCATATAAATGAATGATTTCGTTTTTCTTTTTTATAGCTAGTGTTTCTATAGCTAATTTCTGATCTTCTTTTTCTACCGATCTACATTGAGGACAAAATTCCTCATTTGTTTCTATATCTATCAACATGCGTTTACTGCAAACGTCTTTAAATTTTTCTTTCCCTACCAAAAAGGCATTCTTGCATCTATTAGGAGACAATACATATTTTTGATTAGCGTTTCTTGAAGTCGTATTTGTCGATGAAGCTACTATCTTTTTGATTGCTTGCATTGTTTTTCTCCCCCTTTTTACCTTTGTTTTTAAACTCTGTTTCTGATGCATGTACATCTGCTAATGTACGAATGTTTTTATTAACCCACTGTTTTAAAATTCCCTCAGCGTAGTTCCATTTTTTCTGTTGTTTCAATGCACGTTCCATGGATGCTTGTACAAGTTCTTCGCTTGTATCGTTTGCCCATTGGGTAATACTATCGGCTACGAATGGATTTAAAATCCCAAAATTATTTTCATAGAATGAGAAGATATTACTACTACTTACATTCTTTGTAGTATTCTCTGTAGTAATCTCTGTATTTGTCTTTACTTCTAAGTTGGGAGAGTCCTTACTTTTAAGTAAGGAGGGTGATGACTTTGGAGTAATAGGTCTATTTACTTCAAAGTAAACAGGGTCTTCTTTATTTTGATACATACTAGAGATCAGTTTGATTTCATTTGCTACCGGTTCTACAAACATCACATTATTTAAAACTTTCCCTTCAACATGGATAGTTCGAAATTCAACTTTGATAAGAGTCATTTCCGTTAATAAATCACATGCCCTTTTCACCTGTAATTTTGAAAACCCGAATGTTTCTGCTAATTGTTGATAACTCTTTTGCAATTTATCTGATTTGAATTTTTTCTTGTATGTTACTTTTCCGCTTTCTTCATCACGGATAACCGTAGGTCTGTACCAATAAACGATTTCACTTAAAACCATAATTGCTACAATATGAGGTTTGCCATTGCTAAAAGTGATGTAATTAAACCATTCATGATCTACCACATTACCTTTAAAAGTTAATCCACCAATTTCAAATATAGTGTTCGTCATAAACTATTACCTCCTAATACAAATCGCCAGATGTGCTTGTCCGCTTTTAATAATTTTTTGAATCTCATACTGTGGATAACGAACACTGAGATACTGTTCAATCATTCGTTTTAATTCATCTTTGCTTTTTGCTAACCCCCAGAACGTATTAGGTAATAGCACTTGATAAACAATTAAATCCATGTACTATTTCTCTACTTTCCGTGATACACTAATAACAACTTGTTTTTTGAAAAGGACCCACTGCAATGGGTCTTTTTATTTTCTTTCACATCACTCCAAGCCCATTGTTTTATTGGTTCGTAAGTAATGTAAAACAACCATACACTACATGCGATTAACATTCCGAATATAGCTAACAATGTTGAATCTTCCACTAAATCACTCCCTTTCTATATAAATTCAGCATATTATTAATCATCAATTTCAACTGTTACATGGTGAATCTGTGTTTTTAGAGAAACCTGTTGTGTAAGTATGATAGTTGATGTTGGTTCACCATCTTCAATTAACCTCTTAATCTTACGAGTTGCTTCTGCTTTTGATTCACACTCGTAAGCATTTAGTCCATATCCCCTGTTGTGAAGTACAAAATATTTAGTTTTCTTCATTTTCTTTTCCTCCTATTGAACTTCCGTCATATTTATTTGTGCATTTGTAGCTGTAATTTCTTCATCTAAAACCGTTGGAATTGAATATTCTTCATTGATGATTTGGATTGCTCTATCTAAATGATGACGTTTGATAGCTTTATAACTATTCACACCAAACTCTCTATGTAGTTGACTATAAATATCGCTATATAGTTTTCTTCTAAGGCTAATATCCTGGTATGCATTAGAATCCTTACCACCCAGCAGAAGAACGCCTAACTTTCTTACAGCCTTTGATATTTCGTCACATTCAACAGCATATAAAGGGGCATTTTCACGTAAGTCCTTTACATCAGATTTAATCTCCTGGATTTCCTGAGTATGCCCTTCCAAAGCTTGAAACGTTAGTTTTAAAACACCCATTGGATCTGTTGGTATTTTTTGCTGATTTTGTATGCGTTGTTTCATTCGCTTGAACTCTTCAATAAACTTAATCTTCATTTGTACAGCTTCTTTTGTGTTGTAGCTCATTACAACTAATGTAAAGGCTTCTTCAGTCAGGTCGATTTTAGGATAACGGCGCCCTCTGTTTTCATAAGTTCGCTCCTTAAAATTTAGGAGTGAAAATTCTACTCCTGCATAATCCATTTGAGTTTTGATATCAGACATAACATTGTCATGACGTTTATTAAATACTTCTGCAATCATCAAACTATCTGTAACAACTTTCCCATTACTTTCAAACACTAGCTCACTATGTATTGGTGTTTCGTTAACTTCAGTTAATTGATTCATTTCAAATCCCTCCTATCTATAAACTTGGAATAACCTTAGTTTTATTCATATTACGATGTACCAAATGTAATCCATTACTTACTTTTTTGAAAATTAACCAATTATCAGGATTAAGATTGCATGACTCAATATGAATCTTTTCCTTCTTGGTTGGCTCTTTATCATTCTTCAATTAACTCACCTCCCTTCGAGATGAAACTTTACGGCTCATTGCATACATTCTTTTCTTCACTACTAATTCGGTAATTATCAATAAAGCTGGGTTATTTCGCATCTCAGCACATCGCTTACGTACTTCAGATGCTTTCATTAATTTACTCGCGGATAATACTCCGTTCATGGCCTTTCACCATCCTTAATTATTTTTTAAAAAGAGTATCAATCGTTGTTTTAAAATGTTTAGCAAGTATTTTTGCTTCAGTAAGGCTAAAATCTCGTTTGCCACATTCTTTTAAGTGATAGCTTTGCTTTGTTATACTTATCACTTTGGCTGCTGCTTCCTGTGTCATGCGTTGTTCTCTACGAGCAATAAAAAGATTTTGATACATGTTTCATATCACCTCGGTTCGAAAATTATTAATAAATAATACGTAATATCTTATTAATTACTAATTTACGACAGCATTTTTCGACATTTTATTTTTAAAAAAAGCGAGACTTTTCTTCTGAAAAACACTACCTTTAAACGGTAGTTATGTTTAAAAAAAATCATCATCAAAGTTCCCATCGTTTATTATGGGTAATCTAATGTAATCAGAAGGAATTTTGTATACAATAGATGCTTTTTGCAAAATATGACCTGGAATAGCAGTTATACCCTGTTCATAATTACGTAGGGTTTTTCCTGTAATATCTAATATTCCAGCTGCTTCATCTTGTCTTAATCCTGCATTTACTCTAGCAGCTTTTAATGTTATCTGAAACATCAAGTTACCTCCTTTCGATAATTTCTAAACCCAATATACTACCTTTAAACGGTACGGTCAATACCAAACATTATATAAAATACTTTTAAACGGTATTTTATATCTTTACACAACTACCGAAAAACGGTAAAATACTATTATAAAGTGAGGTGAGAAAAAATGGATGCACAAAAAATGAAAGAAATTTTTGCAGCTAACTTAAAAAAATTTTTAGAACGTAATGGTATCACACAGACTTATCTAGCAAACGACATAAATATCCCTGAAACAACTGTTTCAAACTGGATTAAGGCTAATACTTATCCAAGACCAGATAAAATACAATTATTAGCTGATTATTTTAAGATTAATCGTTCTGACTTAACTGAAGATAAACCCTCTAATTTATATGATGCTAATGTTCATCCGGTTAAGGTGCCGAAATTAGGAAAAATTGCATGTGGTCTACCTATATGTGCTGAGGAAAACTTTGAAGGGTATCGTTATGAAACATCTGATATTTTACCACATGGAGAAATATATTATTTAGAAGCCAAAGGAAATTCAATGGAACCAACTATACCTAATGGGGCTTTTGTATTAATTAGAAAGCAAGATGATGTGGAAAACGGAGAAATTGCAGCAGTTCTTGTTAATGGAGATACTGAAGCTACTTTAAAAAGAGTAAAAAAGCAAGGCAATGTTGTAATTTTGATGCCAGATAACCCTTCATATGAACCAATAATTATCACTCCAAATGTACCGGCACGAATTATTGGGAAAGCAATACGCTTTACAAGAGATCTTTAAATTTCTAGCGCTAGCAATTTAACATCGAGAGAGTAGACGACGGTCTACTCTTTTACTACAAGAAAGGAGATTCTTATGACAATTTATAAAGATGAAAAAAGAGGAACTTATTACTTTATCGCGAGAATCCGACAGTTTGATGGCACTTTGAAACAAGTAAAACGACGTGGCTTTAAAACACAAGAAGAAGCACGAATTGCAGAAGCAAAAGCTCTCATTCAAACGGAATCTAATTCCAGCTTAACCTTTTCACAATTAGCCGAAGAATATTTTGAATGGTACTGCCAGAGGAGAAAACAGTCTTCTATAAACACTATTAAAAATATGATATATAATCACTTACTAAAAGAATTTGGAAAAATGAAGATAGATAAGATTACACCAAAACATGTCATGAATTATCAGAATAAGATTATTCATGACTATTCAGCTGAAACTTTAAAAAAGATTCATAACGTACTTTCCGCTATATTTAATTTTGCAAGTAAGTTTCACGGCTTAAAACGTAATCCAGCACGAATTGCAGGAAATTTTGAAATTGAGTCTAATAAAAGAATGAACTTCTGGGAATTTGAAGAATTCAAAAGGTTTATCAGTGTTGTAGACGAATCGATATATATAGCCTTTTTTTCAACACTCTATTATAGTGGAGCTAGAAAAGGCGAACTTTTAGCTTTAACTTGGGAGGATGTTAATTTTGAAGAAAAAACAATTGATATCAATAAAACAAGCTATAATAAACATATTACTAAACCAAAAACGAAAGCATCCAACCGAATCATTATGTTACCTACTATTGTAATGGATCTACTAAAAGAAATAAAAAATAATGCTACATTAGAAATTCCTTTGAAAAAGGATTATGTGGTGTTTGGTGAATTTTATGATAGTATAGCAACTACCACATTAGCTAGAAAATATAAAATCTTTTTAGCGGTATCAGGAGTGAAAAAGATTGTACTTCATGAATTCAGGCACTCTCATGCATCTTACCTCATTAATAAAGGTGTAAGTCCGCTTATCGTAGCCCAACGCCTAGGTCATTCAAATGTAGCAACAACTTTAAACACTTATAGTCACTTGTATCCATCCAAACAAGCAGAAGTAGTGGCATTTATGGAAGAAGATTTGTTATAATCGTTACCAAAGCGTTACCACAACCGTCTAAACGGTTGGTATTACTAGCTTGAGGTATATGTCGCTAGTAAAAACCAAAATAACTTAGGGCGCTTTTTCATAAAGTGAATTCCTTCGAACAATTGCTTCTTAAATGTTGCTTTCCGTTTTACTTCTTTTTTCTTTACATACGGTATACATAAGAAAAGAAAAAATGCTCCTGCAAAAGTTAACATATCCACTAACAAGATCCATTTCAAAGAAATAATCTCAATTAAAAAGCTAGCAGCTGCGCCTGAAATAACTTGCGTTAATTGTCCTTGTATTTCCATTGTGCCACTTAAACTTTTATAATGCTCTGATTGAAATATTTCTTGGTTAAATGCAAATATTGTGGGATAGAATAATAGATAATAGAAAGAACCTGCTATATAAATAATAATGTAATGAATAGAATTGTATGATTGCCCAGCAAATCCCCAAATGGCCATCATTCCTATAATGGCTATCCCGATACCTTCGTTACATAACAATAAAGATTTTCTTGAAAAACGATCTATGCTTTGCCCAATGAATGGTGTTAGTAAAAACATGATGAGAGTTGCAACGATAGAAACATAACCAAATGTTGTCTCTCCTCCACTTTCCTTAATTAACAACCACGGAATCGTTATCATAACAATCCCGGAACCAATAGCTGATAAACTATTGGCTCCTAGAATGTAATACAAGCGAGAATCATGATAAAGAGAGGACATATCACTCAACTCCTAATTGTTTTTTCACCTCTTTATATACGCTCATATATGCTTTTAATTCTTTAACTAAATCATGAATTAATGGTTTTGCATCTTCTCCAAGTTCACTATCTTGCACATGTAATCCATCAAGCACGACTTGTTTTGGAATTGCGTTTGCGTAAACGCCTCTAGCGACAGTGCGCATACTATTTAATGCGTTTATTCCCCCTTTACCTCCTCCAGCAACTGCTAGTAATGCGACAGGCTTATGGATGAATTCACTGCTACTTAAGTAATCTAACGAATTTTTCAGCGCTCCGCTCATCGCATTATGATATTCTGGTGTACATAGTACTACTCCATCCGCAGCTTTCACTAAAGCTTTTAATTTTTTTACTGCCTCTAATTCACGTTGTGATTCTTCTCCATTATATAAAGGCAATTCCGCTACTGCTAAATCGTATAACTCCCCTTCAAATTGCTCTGCAATATATTTTGCCACAACGCGAGTTCTACCGAATTTTCTTGGTGTACCGTTAATAACGACTAGTTTCATAATTATTTCTCCCCTTTGTTTTCAAGTTACATTTATATATTATCAGAAATTTCTATACAAAACACAGTAAAAAGAGGGAAAAACTTTCATTAAATAGTATGAGAAATAAAAAAAACTCATACTTTCGTATGAGTTTCACAAAACTAATATTTCCTATTTTTTCACAACCTCATGTCCACCGAATTGATTACGAAGTGCAGAAACCACTTTTCCGTGGAATGTATCATCTTCTTGTGAACGGTAGCGCATAAATAATGACATAGCGATAACTGGTGCCGCTGCTTGTAATTCAAGCGCAGTTTCAACAGTCCATTTCCCTTCTCCTGAAGAGTTCATAACACCTTTAATGCCATCAAGTTTCGGATCTTCTGCAAATGCTTTTTCAGTTAAGTCCATTAACCAACCACGGATAACCGATCCGTTTGCCCATACTTTTGCAACATCTTCATAATTGAAATCAAAATCACTTTTATCTAGTACTTCAAATCCTTCAGCGATTGCTTGCATCATTCCGTATTCAATACCGTTGTGAACCATTTTTAAGAAATGCCCACTACCGACGCGGCCTGCATATGAATAACCATTTTCTACTGCTAAATCTTTAAATAAAGGTTCTAGTTGATCATAAATTTCTTTTTCTCCACCAACCATTAAGCAAGCACCGTATCTAGCTCCTTCCACACCACCTGATGTACCGATATCTACATAATGTAAACCAAAGCTTTTCGCTTCTTCAGCACGGCGTAACGTATCTTTATAGAATGAATTTCCGCCTTCAATAACGATATCGCCTTCCTCTAATAATGGATATACATCTTTTAGTACTGACTCGACAACTTCTCCTGCAGGTACCATTACCCAAATTGTACGAGGTGCTTCTAGTTCAGCAATCATTTCTTTTAACGTATGACGAGCAGTAATCCCTAATTCCCCTGCCTTTTCAACAAGCTCATTATTTACATCGTATACAACTACTTCATGCTTGTCTTCATGTAAGTGTTCAGCTAATGGGAATCCCATTTTTCCTAATCCAATTAAACCTAGTTTCATATTAATCAATCTCCCATTCTATACAAATATATTTAATAACGAAATTAGCCCAAGTGCTACAACAGATAATATTGTCTCCATTGCGGTCCATGTTAATAATGTTTCTTTCACAGTCATTCCGAAATACTCTTTAATCATCCAAAATCCAGAATCATTTACATGCGATAAAATTAATGACCCTGCTCCTGTTGCAAGTGCCAGTAACTCTACATTCACTCCTGGTGTACTTGCCGCAATCGGTGCCACTATTCCTGCTGCTGTCATCATGGAAACAGTAGCAGAGCCAGTCGCGATTCGAATAAGTGCAGCAATTCCCCAACCTAATAATATCGGTGAAATATGTGATTCTTTCGCTATCTCCGCAATTGTAGTTCCAATTCCAGAATCTAATAACACTTTATTAAAGGCACCACCTGCACCGATAACTAACAGTATGTTTGCAATTGGGCCTAAACAATCATTTGTAACTTGTAAGACTTTGTCTTTAGAAAACCCTTTTGCATAGCCAAGACTAAAGAAAGAATATATCGTTGCAATTAATAATGCGACTATTGGATCTCCAATAAAATGCAATACTTGTGCAAGTTGGCTTGTTTTATTTAATGCTACTTCCGCTATCGATGCACCTAGCATAAGAAATACTGGAAGTAAAATAGTAAACAATGTATTTCCGAAGCTAGGAAGTTCCTTCTTCTTATCTCTTTCAATAAATTGCTCCGCTATATCTAACGGTACTTCTTTATGTATACGAGCACCAATCCATTTCCCGTAAAGCGGACCTGCAATTATTGCAGTTGGAAGTCCGACAATTAATGCATATAAAATTGTCTTCCCTACATCTGCTTTAAATATACCTACCGCTGCCATTGCTGCTGGATGCGGTGGAACAAGTCCGTGTACAACCGAAAGACCTGCTACTAGCGGAATACCGATTGTAATAAGTGATACCCCTGTTTCTAACGCAATTGTAAATACTAACGGAATTAATAGTACAAATCCAACTTGGAAAAATACCGGAATCCCTACTATAAATGCAACGAACATCATTGCCCAGTGAACACGCTTTTTCCCAAAACGTCCAATTAATGTGTTAGCAATTCGTTCAGCACCGCCAGACTCAGCCATCATTTTTCCAAGCATTGTTCCTAAAGCTAAAACAATCGCTAAAAACCCTAACGTATTACCAAGACCTAATTTAATAGAATCGATAATCCCCGGATGTTGTGGTGAAGTTCCAATTAAGGGCATCCCCATTGCTAGCCCAACTCCGATTGCTGTTAAAATTAACGCGACAAATGGATGCCATTTTACTACCGTAATTAGTAAAAGTAATATAACAACAGCCGCTAGTACGATCCCAACTACCATTTCTCCCAATCCCCCTATTGTTTACGTTGGAAAGCGGCTATACAATCAAATTCTTCTTTCAAACGATTGTAAAGTCGTTCATACATATAAAACATCTCTAAATATAAAGCCGTATTTTCTTTATTCGGTACATGGTGATGGACAATATCAATCCAATCCTTCACCTCTTCAAGAGAATCAATTTTCCCAATTGCATACAAAGCAAGTGCTGCTGCCCCAAGCGCAGATGCTTCATGACTTTCTGGAACAAGCAATTCTTTCCCCATCATGTCAGATAACATTTGTCTCCAAAATGCAGATTTCGCAAAGCCTCCTGAAACACGTATTTCAGTAAGTGGCCCTGTACAATCTCGAATGGCAAGTGCTACTGAATACACACTCATACAAACACCTTCCATAACTGCTCGTATGAAATGTTCACGTTTATGCTGAAGGTTTATCCCGAAGAATGTACCTCGAGCATTTGCATTCCAGTAGGGTGCACGTTCTCCAGATAGAAACGGTAAAAATAGTAATCCATCTGCTCCAGCTGGTACACTTTCTGCATACTTAATTAATAAATCATAAGGATCAATTCCAAGCTTTCTTGCTACCTCTTGCTCTGGGCTACCAAATTCATCACGTAACCATCTAAGTAATATTCCACCGTTATTCGTTGGTCCGCCGATCACCCAGTGCTCATCTGTTAATGCGTAACAAAAAGTTCTTCCTTTTTCATCTGTATTAACACTCGATGAAATTGTTCGAACCGCACCACTTGTCCCGATCGTAATTGCAGCTGAGCCAGGTGATATTGCACCGACACCTACATTTGCAAGAACACCATCACTTGCACCAATAACAACCGGAGTATCCTCACTAATACCCATCTTTTGTGCTAATTCCGGCTTCATTCCCGATAAAATATATGTAGTTGGTACAGGTGTTGATAATTGTTCTGGTGACATATTTAACATAGTTAAAACATCTTCATCCCAGTTTAATGTTTTTAAATTAAATAACCCTGTAGCAGATGCGATAGAATAATCAACTACATAGCGTGAAAATAATTGATAAATGACATACTCTTTAATGGAAATAAATTTATGAGCAGTTCTGAATAACTCCGTTTCTTCTTCTTTCATCCACAATAATTTAGAAAGTGGTGACATCGGATGAATCGGTGTACCAGTTCTTCTATAAATGTCATGACCATTCATTTGTTGTAATAGTTTTTCTGATTGCTTTGTGCTTCGATTATCTGCCCAAATAATAGAGCGCGTTAACGGCGCACCGTTTTCATCTACAGCAATTAAGGCATGCATCGCTGTACTAATCCCGATAGAAGAAATATCTTCCGGTGACACATTACCCTTTTCAATGGCAACGCTTACAGTTTTATATACAGCAGCACATATTACATCAGGATCTTGCTCAGCCCATCCGACGTTCGGTTGAATACTTGGATAATCAATTGCATGTGAAGCAACGACTTTTCCTTTTTCAGTGAATACAACCGTTTTCGTACTTGTGGTACCGATGTCAACCCCGATTACTCTCCCCCTTGTTTCCATGCGAACCTTCCCTTCGTTTCTAGCAAAATACGATCTAGTAAACCGTTTACATGAATTAGTATATAAAATATTTTTTCATAAATCAAGTTATGAAAAGAAAATTTTTTTCAAACCAAAATGTACCTCTCATCTTCTAAATCATTCTCTTTATCTTTTTTAAATAACCTTTTTAATTTATCAAACATTCTTTCCCCTCCACCTAAAGATAATAATATATAAGTTCTCGTTTTCTTAGCTTGATGGACATAGGGCGTGGCTGCCTACTATCACTTTTTTACCTTGTAAATATATGTTCCATACTATAAAATCTAATAGTATTTATATTTTTCTGAAAAATCAAAACAAAATATGAACTTTATTGTATAATGTTGTAAAAAGATGTCGGAGGGATTTAATGTTATATAAAATATCTCAATTCACAATAAAACTTTCATCAATTCTTTTATCACTCTTACTATTACTAAATTTACCTTATTTATTTATCACTCAACAGGGATTCACTTTTCAACCAATTCATTTTTTTAATCAGATCGTTACTATGTTAAAACAGGTTTTCTCCCCTGAATCATTAGTAGTTATGGGATCAGACCCAAAATTTGGTCATTTCAAAAAGACACCATTATTTCCAACTGTTTTAGAACCTTACCTATATTCATTTACTGTATTATTTATAGCCTTTTTGCTTGCACTCTTTCTATCATCTAGTATGGCATTTTTTTATTTTTTAGCAAAAGATTATATAAAAAAATGGATAAACCGAATTGTGTTCATATTAGAAGCTGTCCCTGATATGATGATGATGATTTGTTTGCAAATATTTTTCATATGGGTACTTCAGAAATTCGGGGAATCTCCTGTCACCATTATTTCTTTTAATGAAAATCGAGCTTATTTACTCCCTATTTTATCTTTAGCAGTCTTACCTACATTACAAATGTTTCGGATGATGGTGTTATACATAAAAGAAGAACATGAAAAACATTACGTAGAGGTTGCATATGGAAAAGGACTTTCATCAAGTTATATACTATGCATTCATTTATTCAAAAATATATCTATCCACTTCTTTCATCATTTAAAAACGGTTTTTGTTTTCTTACTTTCTAACTTATTCATTTTAGAATTTGTTTTTAATATGGAAGGCATTATTCAATTTTTATTTAAGAAGGCGTTTATTTCACCTCCAGCTGCATTTATCATACTTGTTATGATTATTTTACCGTTTTATGCCATTTTTCAAATAATCTCATTCATGATGAATAGATGGAAAAAGCAATTGAAAGGAGCAGCATTATGAAATCTATTTGGAAATCAAAACGATTTTTAATCGGCTTTACTTATCTATTCATACTTGTTTCAGCTAGTTTTATTTATAGTTGGTTCTTTAAAGATAACATCCCAAAACCTCCTCAGTTACTTTACAATGACAATAACGAATTACTTGGAAAGGCCCCCTTTTCGCCATCGTTAATGCCGCCTTTTGGATCTGATCGTTTTGGAGAGTCTGTTTTCTTACAAATTGTAGAAGGAGCAAAATTCACCATTTTATTAGCTGTGGCAATTAGCTTCTTTCGAATTTTATTCGGAACATGTATAGGAATCCTCTTAAGTTTATATGCTCCAAAATTCAAGAGATTTTTCCAGGCATGCTCAGAAGTTTTTTACTATATTCCTACTTTATTTATCGCATTTATACTCATCACGCCCGTTAATATTGTAATCATATCAAATGCTGATAGATTAGATCCAAATATTTCATTTGCGTTTTATCAAGTTCTCGTACTTATTTTCGTCGCTCTACCTACACTTTCTTTATATATCTCCTCAGAGGTTGATGAATTTATGAAACGAGATTACATTTTAAGTTCACAATTACTGGGTGCTAGCCGTTTTCATATTATCAAAAAACACTTACGAGTCTTATTACTTGATCGCTTATTTGTGTTATTTATGGAACATATCGTCCAAACACTCATACTCGTTATCCATTTAGCGTTGCTTGATATTGTAATTGGTGGGATACAAATGCGTGAACTCTATGACGGAGTACTCAAACCTGTTTCTCTATCGAATGATTGGGCAGGCCTTATTGGATTAAATCGTTATGAAATGAATATTTCATGGTGGATTATTTTGTATACTCTCGTTTCATTCTTTATTACGATTCTATTTATTAAGCTTATGACAATCGGGATTCAAGATGCACTGAAAGCAAGAGATTCGCAAGTTGTAGCAATTCAAACCGTTCCAAATCATAAAAAATTTGTTAAAAGTAAAGATTCTTTTTCGTTTGTAGATAAAGTGAACCTTTAATCATGTCTCATCAATCAAGTATTAATTGGCATTGATATTAGTAGAATATAAAAAAGATGATCCCTATTGAATACGAGGGATCATCTTTTTTATGCCGTCTAACTTTTTTAAATGACCTTTGCTAGACTCATGCTTTTTATATTTAAAATGAATTATTCACACTCACAATTATGCTGTTTAAAATCGATTACCATACGCCCTTGAATTCTACCTTGTTCCATTTCTTCGAATACATTTTGTACTTTATCTAGAGAACACGTTTGAACAACCGGCACTACTTTTCCTTCTGCGCCGAACATAAATGCCTCCTCCAGATCCTTACGAGTACCAACTAGAGAACCAACTACTTCAATTCCGTCTAATACAAGTCGTGGAATGTTTAAATCCATAGTTTCTACTGGTAAACCTACCGCAACTACTTTACCGCAAGCACGTACTGCATCAACTGCTGAGTTGAAGGCTACTTTAGAAACTGCTGTTACTACAGCAGCATAAGCACCACCAAACTCCTCTTGAACAATTTTATCAGCAGGACCTTGAGAAATTGGATTGATAGTCATATCAGCACCAACTTCTTTTGCTAAGGCTAATTTGTCGTCATTGATATCTACTGCAATTACCTTTGCACCAAATACGTTTTTAGCATATTGAATAGCTAGGTTACCTAATCCACCACAACCATAGATTACGATAGGTTGACCAGGTTTAATGTCTGATACTTTTATAGCTTTATATGTAGTTACGCCCGCACATGTGATTGATGATGCTTGAGCAGGATCTAATCCTTCTGGTACCTTCACCGCATAATCAGCTGTAACAATACATTGTTCAGCCATACCACCATCTACTGAATAACCAGCATTTTTCACTTCACGGCAGAATGTTTCTCTCCCCGTTACGCAATATTCACAACGTCCACAAGATTGGAACATCCATGCAATACTTACACGGTCACCTATCTTTAGTGAAGTAACACCATCAGCAATTTTAGTAACAATACCTACACCCTCATGACCAAGGATGCGGCCATCGGTGTTTCCAAAATCATGATTCGCAACGTGTAAATCAGTGTGGCAAACTCCACAATACTCTACATCTACTAGCGCTTCACCCGAGTGTAACGGACGTAATTCTTTTTCAATAACTTCAATATTTGCTTTGCTGTTTTTATTAACTACTACTGCTTTCATATGTGATCTCCCCTTTAGTGTTTTAGAGTTTTAATGAGTTTATCTCACAACTACTGTCCTCACTATTTTGGCTAATTATTGTACCAAATTTAAGTGTTCAATCATCATTACAGGTTCATCATAACATGGAATTTCATAAGCTTATTGTAAAATATTGAACAATATTTGAATTATTACCCAATACGTATTTTGATGTATCAAGCTACTTGTTAAATTTCATATGCAAAATATCGAGGTTTAAAAAATGAATGGTCTAAAAGATGAGAGATTATTATTATAGGTAATTGGCATATTTCTATAGACACTTAGAACAAGTAGATCTAGAGGGTATATCAACAGACTACTCGCCAATATAAAAAGCTCTTCATTTGAAGAGCTTTTTATATTCGCTTCATCGAAATAGTTTCACGTATACTTTGTAAATTTTGTAGTGTTTCCTCTTGTCGCTGCAATGACAATCCCACATACAAAGTATCTAATAAACTAAGCTGCGCTAATCGTGACGAACTTGCTTCTGTACGAAATTCCGTCTCACGCGTCGAAGTATATAATGTTATATGAGCAAGTTGGCTTAATGCCGATTTTTGATAGCTCGTAATCGCAATAATTTTGGCCCCTCTTGCTTTCGCTACTTCTAACGCTTCAAGTAAACCTTTATTACTGCCCGAATGAGAAATTGCAATGACCACTGCTTCTTTTGTCAGCAAGCCAGCTCCCATAATTTGAAAATGTGAATCCGTATGAGCAATACAAGAAATACCCGTTCTCATAAACTTATGATAAGCATCCATCGCAATAATACCTGAACCACCATTTCCATAAAACTCAATTCGTTTCGCTTCATTCAGCGCACTTACTGCCTGTTCCAACGCGTTATCGTTTAACAAATGTAATGTATCTTGCAGTCCTGTAATATGTGAATGAAAAACTTTTTTAGCAACAGTGACAATATTATCTTCTACCGATACTTCCTCATGAATATTTTGCATCGGGGTATGTACAATCTCACGAGCTAATGTAATTTTCAAGTCTTGGAACCCTTGAAAACCTAAGTGTTTGCATAAGCGGAATATCGTTGCTTCGGAACTATTCGTAACTTCCGCTAATTCCGTAATCGATTTATGTACAACATCTTGTGGATGTTTCAAAATATGTTCGGCAATACTTCGTAATTTCGGTGATAAACCATTTAACGAAGCCTGAATCTTTCCAATCCCACTTTTTGTACCAGGCATAGCGTATCTTCCCCTTCCATAGTAGCTTTATCCCGTATTAACGGGCAGTAAGGCTCCCACCTCAAAATCCGATGAATGCAAGGGAGTTAGGTGGGAGATCAACTGCCCGTAAAAACCCGATTGGTTCAACTAATAATCAGTGGGGATGGCCCCCCACTGATTAAAGTTTCACTTTATTGTACCTAATTATTGAAAGAAGAAAAACCTTTATTCGGCATCTCTATACATTTTAATTTCTCATATGTATTCTTCCGTAGCATATGACACAATTATTCATACTTATTTCTAGTTTTCCCCATGCTTTACTGCGTATAAGGCAGCTTGTGTACGATCATCTACTTCCAATTTAGCCAATACGTTAGAAACGTGTGTTTTCACAGTTTGTTCTGTAATATGAAGTTCTGCTGCAATCTCCTTATTGCTTCTTCCTTTCGCAATTTCACGAAGTACTTCTTGCTCCCTTTTTGTTAACATAGAAAAAGGATTCTCTTTTTCTTTCTTGACTGCTGATCGTCCTAATAGTGCTGGTGTTACTTTCGGGTGAAAATTTGCGTTTCCTTGATATACCGCAACGATTGACGCAACAAGTTGATCTGGCTGCACTTCTTTTAATTGATAACCATCTGCCCCAGCTTCTAATGCTGGTAAAACGTAATCTTGTTCTGAAAAACTACTGAGCATAAGAATTTTTATTGTCTCATCGTATTGTTTTATACGTTTTGTCGCTTCAATACCATCCATTTTCGGCATTGATAAATCCATTAATACTACATCTGGCCTTTCTGTTTGAACGAATGTTAATGCTTCTTCACCATTTGCTGCTTCCCCAATAATTTCAAATTCTTCTCTCGTCTTCAAAAAGAATACGAGTCCCCTTCGAACGATATGATGATCTTCTACAAGTAATAATTTAATTTCCACTGACGTTCTCCCTCTCAAACCGGTAATTGAATTTCTATCTTTGTCCCCTTTTCCGGTTCTGCTTTTATTCGAAAAATTCCCCTCATTAATTCAATTCGTTCTTTCATACTTTTCAAACCAAGTGCTGACTCTCTTACTTGATCCTGTATAAATCCTATTCCGTTATCTTCTATGTAAAAATGCAACTTATTATTTTCTATCCTTAAATGAACACATACTTTTTCACATGAGGCATGTTTTTTACAATTATGTAATGCCTCTTGGCTTATACGCCATAAAACTTCTTCTATTTCATCTTCAATTAAAACCATTCCATCAATTCGAACTTCCACTTGAATCCCTAACAGTTTTCCGTAATTTTGAATCGCTTCTGCTAAACCTTTCTCTAATCCTTCAGGCCTTAATTGCCAAATCAAAAGTGTCATCTCTTGTAATGCTTCCTGTGATAATTCTCCAATATAACTTAACATCTCTTGCAAGTCTCTATCCTTCGTCATATTTAGAGTCCCTTTCGCTGTTAGCATAATTGAAAATAACAATTGTTTAACAGAATCATGTAAATCACGAGCCAATCGATTTCTTTCAGCTACAACTACATATTTTCGTTCTTTCTCAACTAATTGAATACGTTGTATTGTCGTTCCAATTTGAAATGCAATCGCTTCTAATAACGCTAACTCCTCCTCAGAAAAATGTGTTTTATGAGGCGAAGCTACATTTAATAGACCAAATTTCTCTGATCCAGATCTTAGCGGGATTGTCGCATGATGTGTAACATCTTCTGTCTCGCCCCAATTACATTCAATCGCATCCTCTATTCGTTTACATTCAATAATATTTGTCGCTTTTTCCAATCTTCCATTCACAAAACGTTCTACACACCAACAATCTCCTTCACACATCGGCTTCTTTTCCTGCCACGTAAGAGCTGGGGGTAAGTTTTGGTCTACAAGCATACGATGCTTTCCACTTTCATCAATAAAGAATATCCACCCTGTTTGTAAATTCATAACTTGTAATAATGTATGTAACACTTTTCCTAACATTTCCTGTAAGTTTGTTGCTTCATTTAGTAACTCAGCAATTTCTTTTAATGCCTCTAAACGATGCATCTCTTTTTCATCTTTGTTCATTCTCATCACCAACTACCATTATAACATTAAGAAATTTCAAAATACTACAAACAAAAAAGAACCGAATTCCTTCAGCTCTTTTTTCGGAGATATCCCATACAGTTCATTCAAATCTACTGATTCACAAATCTAAATTCTAAACCAAAACAGAAATTAGCTAGTTTTCATTAACTGTCTGATAAAGATTGTCCCACATGGATATTCTGTAAACTTTCAGTGTTAACGAACATATTCGCTGCTGGCATTTGCACTTGATTTTTATGAAAAATAGACATTAATTCAAATCTTACTTGTCTAGAAGTTTCAAAATAATCTTCCGGTTTAATCAAACCTGTAATACAAAATTCATATCCAACATATTTAAGGTTAGGATTTAAGTCTGTAACTCCAACATATTTAAATGGTTCAACAGCTTCATCATCTACTCTATACAGACTTTGATCCAATTTTTCATTACAAACAACACACACTTCTTCTAACAATTCCTTAACTCTTGTAGGATCTTCCTGATAACTTACCGTGATGCGTTCAATAACTCGCATCCATCCTTTATTAAAATTTTGTATCGTTCTAATCTCTCCGTGTGGTATGGTAAGGAGTTTTCCTGACCATTCACGAATTTGCATAAAACGAACACTAATTTCCTCAATGGTTCCTGAATTTGTTCCGTTAAAAGTAACAAAATCGCCAACACGGAACTCTTTGTCCGCTAATCTTGCAAAGCCTAATATTACATCTTTTAGCATCTGTTGTGCAGCAAAACCGATGACAACTCCCGCTATCCCTGCACCTGCAATAATACTTTTTATATCTACAAATTGACTAATTAAATATATGATAAGACTGATGATAATGATATATCTAAAAATAGATCGAATTACACTTTGAATTGTCTGCTCTACCTCTTCATCAAAAAAGCTTGATTTTCTAAAAAACCAATCAATAATGCGATTTATAACAAAAGAAATAATGATAAGAACTAAAGCAAATAGTAAAAACCTTAAAAGTAAAAATTCCCTTACATAATTAAAAAACTCTTCAGTATACGTTAATAAACTCATCCATCCACTTCCTTACTAATAAAAATTTCATACAAAGCTACTATATTTTAAATACGCATTTATCATCTCAACACTTGTTTTCGAAACATCTTTTATCCTGATCTTAAATCGTACTTTCTTAACTATGTATTTGTATTCATTGTTCATCTTCAACAATATAACCCTTTAATCAATCTTTCAACTTCAGATGTTCTTTTCTATTTACTATAACCGATACGATAAACTTAACTAAATCTATACAATTCAATCAAATTTACACAAGTTAGTGCTTCAAAGTGTTCTCGCAACCCCGAAGGGACGAGGGGTATAACACTCCACACGAGGCAGTATCGTTACCTCCTATTATCAAGCAATTATTTTACCCATCTTGATAAATTTATCGACGCATTCAAATCTCTATCGTGATGGCTATTGCATTGAACACAGTTCCATTCACGAACCTTTAAACTCCACTGCCCTTCTGGTTGAACTGAATGGTCGTATTTAACTCCACAACTTGAGCAAATCTTGCTTGAAGCGAACCATTTATCAGCTTTTACATATGCAATGCCGTACTTCTCACACTTGTATGATAAACATTGAAAGAAGAAGTTTAATTTTTGAAATGAAAATGCTTTCGATAGTTTTTTGTTTTTTAACAGGTTTGAGATATTTAAGTCTTCCACAACAATCCTCATTGGTTTGGTTTTCACCAATTTAGCTGTTGCTTGATGGATATGGTTATTTCGGATATTCGTAATTTTCCTAGATAACCGAAGGTGCTCAGTTTTAGCTTTTTCATATCCGGCAGATTGAAATTTCACACCTTTTTTAAATCTCCTAGACATATCTCTTTGCGCTGACTTTTTCCTTTTCAAAAGTTTTTTAACCTTAGCATCTTTGTTTATATTTCGTTCTTTCGTACCATTAGAAGCTACAAACAACTCTTTTAAACCAACGTCCACACCAATCGACTCATTGGTTAGTTCTTGTGGTTCGAATTCTTTTTTGAACCCTACACTAATCCACCAGTGACGACCATCAAATGTAACTCTTGGATTTGATGGTTTTTTGTTTCTTGGTAGTTGTTGGCTTGTTTTTACTTCTCCAATAGACTGAATATCAACTACTTTCTTTCCTATAATCAGTCTTTCATAATTGGCATAAAATCCTTGGATTAAATCTTTTTTGGTTTTATAAGAAGTGTGATAACCATTTTTGTACTTTTCGAACGAATTTTTCCTCGCCTTGTCAAAATCTTTTGAAGCCTGTTTGGGAACTTGTGCATTGATGTCTTTTAACCACTTATATCTCTTTCGCTTCTTGATCTTTGTAAATCGTTTCTGTAAAGCTAACTGTGAAACAGATTTTCCAAATAGCTTATAGTATCTATCACTCATTCTTTTACAATAGTTATAAGCGAATCTTGCAGCACCAGCATGGTTTCTAAGCACTTTTTCTTGTTCAGGCGTTGGAATCAGTCTGACTTTCTTCGCCAATATCATCAGAAGTCAACTCCTTGATTATCTGTTTGGTCTTTTTAGAGCGCTTGCCTTGAAGTTTACAACTAAATACTGTAATGATTTGAACAAGGTCTTCTACGACCTCCTGTTCTTCTGTTTTAGCAGTATTGTCAATTATTTCAATCGCTGTTCCGTGTAGTTGACAGATTTTTTCAACCAACTCATAGCCGAACCTCACAAGCCTATCTTTGTGCATGACAACAACTTTTTCAACCTCATTGTTCTCAATGCGTTCAATTAACTTGTTAAAGTCTTTTTTCTTATAATTGATCCCAGAGCCAATATCTTCGATAATTTCAAATTGATAACCTCGTGCGATGAGATATTGCTTCATTCTATCGACTTGTCTTTCTAGGTCATTTTTTTGACTCGAAAAACTAACTCTACAATAGCCAATTATGATGCGGTTATTCGGTCGCTCACCTTTTAGATAATGAATGATTTGTTCTTCTGAATAATAGCGTGTTTTGCCAGCAGTAATCTTTTCAGGCACTAATTCACCGCTTTTGTGCATTCTCCTAAGACTACTAGGATGCAACCCTGTTAATTCCGACACTTGACTAACTCGTAAAAATTTCATCACTATTCTCACCTCATTGGATTTACCATAACACATACGTTCGATAGATTAAATGAGATTTAATAGATTTGATTAAATTTATCTTGTTCAACTAAAGGCGCAATCCCTTGGCCAGTTCTCTTATGAACTTCTCACGTTTTCACATGAGCGCAGACTATATGTTTATCTCTTTAGAGATAGAGGATTTTTCCATCACCATAGGCTTGTGATGTACTCTCGTCAATTATACGAGATAGTCGTTGAACGTTCATCTTATCAATTTTAACTTAGATGATTCGATGTGGAAGACCCATTGTTCTAGTGTTTAGAATTTAACCTTGCACCTTCTGATGAATTTTTTCTGCTTTCGCAACATTCACGCTCACCATTTCTAGCCACGTTGTAGTTCAAACAGCTTTAGGGATTGCCCGCAGTTAACCCTCACTACTAGCCAATCACTTGACTAGCAGGGCTTACTGATTGATATATTTAATTAACTTTAGTTATAATTGGTTAAATAAATCGTAACAGTTAGCTACCCCTTTTAATCCCCTAAAGGGATATTACAATAGAATTTTTTATAAACGACTTTCTTTTAAGTCCGCAATACTCACCTCGTTAAAAGCAGACGAAGCTGAATCATTACATGTACAATTTTTTGATTTAAATGGGCTACCAGAAAAGAGTATCCCGTTCATTAAAAAGTTAATTCAACAGCAAGTCGTCTCTATTTAAATGTGAAAAAGAGACCTTTTGAAGGCCTCTTTTTTTCACTTCACTTCTGCATTTAAACAAGATTTAAAATGTCCAAGTGCATATTCATGCCCTTGCGCATTAAAAGATGCTACTGCTTTTTCATAAACCACAATTTGAAACCCTTTGTTATAAGCATCTACAGCTGTATGAAGGACGCAAATATCTGTACATACACCTACAAGATGCACTTCCTCTATTCCTCTTTCTCTTAGCTTCATTTCTAGATCCGTTCCTGCAAAAGCACTGTAACGTGTTTTGTCCATATAGTATACATTCTCTGCATTTTTATATTTCTCGCATACATCTTGTAATTCACCAAATAAGTCTCTTCCATTTGTACCTGCTATATTATGAGGTGGAAACAATTTCGCTTCTGGATGATATACATCATTGTCTTCATGTTTATCGATCGCAAATACTACGTAATCACCTTTTTCAATAAATTGTTTCGTTACACTTACAAGTTCCTTCTCAATTTCTTGACCTGGTTTCCCGCATGTTAAAGCACCTTTTTCAGCTACAAAATCATATGTATAATCAATATTTATAAGAGCTCTTTTCATAACTACAATCTCTCCTTCTTCTGTTTCACAGTAAACAATAGAAAATTTGTTATTACGACATCGTATGTACTATTCGACATTTCAAATGAAATCCCTACATTTCCAACTCAATACTTACCTTAATCCGAGTTTATCATAACGCGAAACTTTAATCATAGGGGGGTATTATCCTTCACCAATCGGGCTTTTACGGGCAAGTTGATCTCCCACCTAACTTCCTCGCATGTACCGAATTTTCAAGTGGGGTTCTTATTGTCCGTTAAGGCGGGATAAAACCGATACACAATGACAAAACATACAGCTCCAATTAACAAGTCATGAATGTGATAATTGAGCGTAACTTCAACCGCCTCTTGTAAAGTAAACCAAATGACCGAAAACATTATAATAAATAAGAAAATACGAATAACTCGTTTCAAACTTTCAATTCCTTCCTCTTACATGATAGTAAAGAATAAGTTCTTTCTATTCATTCGTACTAGAAAGTGAAACAAATTATTCTCAATGACATAATTCAATCCAAACTAAAAAGTACACTACTTTTGAGTAATGTACTTTTTTCCATATTAAGACGCAGGCTTCGTTTCAAACTGAGCTTGATTCAAGCTAATGACTTTTCCTTTTGGGTCATTGTTTTCAAACTGAGCTGCGGTAATCGTATGACTACCTGTCTCAAGCGTCTTTTCTTTTAATTGTACTGTTGTCTGTGTTGTACTAGTTACTTGATGTTTATCTGCAAATATTTGATCTACAAATACAAATGTTTCTTTATCGTTTTGAAAATTGGAAAGTTCTAATTCGACTTGCTGAATTAAAGTATCCTTTTTTATGAATACAGTTGGTATATTGCCATTTTCAGAAGTACCATCTGGAGTAGTTACTTTTACTTTCCCTTCTCCGATTGGCACTGCTCCTTCAGGAAATACGACCATATTCTCATCACTTGCATTTACAACTTGTTCTTCCTGGTTTGACTGTGCATCCTCTTTTTCCTTTGGAGTACCACAGCCTACTAATAACAATACAGACAATCCAGCGATTATGAATTTCTTCAAAATTCATTCCCCCTGTTATTTCATTATAATTTATTATACAAAAATAACTTCTTGATTTTAAATCTAGTTTTTAACACTTTCATGAACAAATATTAGCTTGCTCACGATTACTGTACCATACTTTCATTTTAAGAACATTAATTTTTTTAAAGAAATAAATAGTAATTCCACTCTATTCATCATTTTAGCCCAATTCACTAAAAAAATATCCATTCAAAATAAAAAGACATTGTCATTTCAATGTCTTTTCTACATAACATTTAGAAAATAAATGTTGTAATCTCATCAACTTCTTTTCGAGAAAGTTTCTTCGGCTTATCTTTCGGAAACCCGAGTGAAATTACCATATTAATTTGTTTTTGAGGCTCAATTTGTAAATATTGTCGCAGTTCATCTTGAGCTAATAATACAGGTCCTGTCATTGGACAAGTACCCAGTCCTCTCGCATGTGCAGCCAACATTAAGTTTTGTGCTGCTAAACAGCTACTCTTAATTCCTTCCTCTTCCCATACTGAATCAGGAACGAAGGCAATTGGATCAAATATCTTTTCACGAAACTTTGATTCATATGGTGTTGCCAAACATACGATTAATACTGGCGCCTCAGAGAAAGCTGTCGCATATGGACCGAAAGAACGTGTAAGTAATTTCCCTGCTTTCTCTTCTCCATTTTCTGCTGCTTTTGCTGCAAGTTTATGTAATGCATCCCATGTCATTTGTTCAATTTCTTTAATTTTCTCTCGGTTCATAATGACCAAGAACTCCCACGTTTGTGAGTTCGTATCACTCGGTGCATAACGAGCACAATCAATAATTTCTTTTATATCACTAGTGGATACTTCTTGTTCTGTAAACTTTCTAACACTTCGTCTACCGTGAATTACTTCTTTAAAATCTTCATAATTCATATATTAAATCCCCTTTTTACAGCGTTTTTAAAACTTGTCCTATGGTTGAATTATATCATGAAAAAAAGCTGGGGGAATACCAGCTTTTTTCCTCATTATTAATTTGTCACTTTAAACAAACTAATACTTTCTTCATATGCAGCTTGTAGTTTTTTCGTAATTGGTCCTCTTTCGCCGCTTCCAAACTTCTCATCACCAATTTGAACAACAGGGAATATTTCAAGTGGTGTCGCTGTAAAGAAACATTCGTCAGCCTCGTATACTTCTTGCAATGAGAATTCACGCTCTTCTACTTCAATATGTAAAGCTTTCGCTAATGTAATAACGTAGTGACGAGTAATGCCGTGTAGAATGAAATTATCGGCCGGATGTGTAATTAATTTATCATTTTTCACCATAAAGAAATTCGAATGACACCCTTCTGTTACAACTCCATCTCGTACTAATATCGCTTCTTGATACCCTTGCTCGTTTATTTTATTTTTAATCATGATATTAGGTAGAAGGTTTAAAGATTTTATATGACAGAACTTCCAGCGTATATCCTCTTCTACAGTAACCTTTATTCCTTGTTCCATAGTAGCGGTAGGTCTTGGAAACAAAACAATATTCGCAAAATATGTTGGCTGTAAATCTTTTTCATACACATGATTTCGAGCTTGAGCTCCACGTGATATTTGAAGATACACATTCCCATCCTCTTGAAATTGATTTCTTTCAATCATTTGATGAAGTTCTTCAACTAACTCTTCCTTTGTAAACGGCGGAACAATATTTATTTCCCTCATAGATTTAAAAAAGCGTTCCAAATGTAAGTCTAATAAATGAGGCTTCCCATCGTATAGCCTAAATACTTCATATATGCCATCACCAAATTGAAAGCCCCTCTCCTCTAATGGGACCATCGGCTGTTCTTCCTTCGTATTCACAATTCTTCCGTTAAACAAAATCCAATCTTTATGAGTAGCTTTCATTCCTTTCCACTCCTTTATTCCATGATTGGTTTTATTGTACAACTTATCCACACTTAAAAGAAGGAATTTTCTGTATTTAACTAAACAAAAAAAGTACATCACCTATTTAAAGTGATGCACTCAACCATTCATTTATTTCAAAAAATATTTTTCAATATCATCTAGCATTAAGTTTGCAGCTTTAATACCGCCTGCTGTATTCCAAATTACTTCATCCACTTGGAATACTTTATTGTCTTTAGAAGCCTGCAGCTGCTTAAAGAGTGCGTCTTCTGTCCATTCTTTTGCTAACGTGGTTCCTTCGTTATTCTTATCTGCATCTTTATCAGATGTGAAGTAGAATATGTAGTCCCCATCCATATTCGGAATTTGCTCTTTTGTAATTCCTTTTATCGCAAACTCATCTTTATCTTGTAGTGGTGGTCGCTTAAATCCAATATCATTTAAAACAGCACCTGAGAATGAGTTTTTCTGATAAATACGAACGTCACCTGGTACGAAGCGAATAATAGAAACTTTAGAATTCAATTTATCTCCTAACTTCTCTTTCATTCCTTCAATACGTTTTTTATAATCTTCAAGAGCCTTTTGCCCTTCTTTTTCTTTATTTACAGCTTTTGTATAGAGTGTAAAGTTTTCTTTCCAATCCCCGCGCAATGTTTCAGCGTACACAGTTGGCGCTATTTCGTTCAATTGCTCATATATTTTTTCATGACGCATTTTATTACCGATAATTAAATCTGGCTTAAGCTTCATAACTGCCTCTAAATTAATATCACGCTCAGTACCTACAACTTTCGTATCTTTTAAATCTTTCGCTAAATGAGGATACCATTCATCACCAGCACGTGGTTTTGTAGTTCCAACTGGTGTTACTCCGACAGCTAAAAGCGCCTCCGCACCCTCATTTGTTAAAACAACTACTTTTTTAGGTATACCATTTACTGTTGTTTCACCCATTGCATGCTTTACAGTATACGAATCTTTTGCTTTAGCCGATGGATCATTTTCTTTTTTCTCTTCTTTGCTACACCCTGCGATTATTACCATAAGTATCATAATGCAGAACATAAATATTTTTTTACTATGTACCATATGTCCTCCCTAGATGAAATCGATTATCATTAACAATTAAAGATTAATGTATATTACATACATTGTCAATGTATATCAGAAAACTTTTTCAATATATACATTTTAGATTCTATCCGCTGTTCAAATGTTTATTTTTAAAATAAAGTGTATAAGTATGAAAATAATAAACGTTCTTAAAATGCGTATCTACGTTATACATAAATACGCATTCATATTACATTATAAACTCATTTCCTAATATTGATTATATTTAATATATGATGGATCATTATACACCCATTGATTTCCACCAAGGTTCAACCAACCGTTTTGATTAATATACACTAAATACGATTCAGGATTATTTAATTTACGAATAACTGAAGAAGATGTTGATGGACCACTTCTTAAGTTCACATTCGTTCCTTTTATATAAGCGACACCAATTGGACTTCCATCACTATTGCTCGTCTTTACAAAATTAATGTACGAAGGGTCATTATACACCCATTGTCCATTTCCTAAGTCTAACCATCCGTTACTTTCCTGATATACGACATACGATTCTGGGGAGTTTAGTTGACGAATAACTGAAGAAGACGTTGATGGACCACTTCTTAAATTCACATTTTTCCCAAGGATATAAGCAATCCCCTTCGTTTGTGGTGTTGGCTGAGGATTTGGAGGTTGTGGATTTGGAGGATTCGGATTTGGAGCTACTCCAAAAATAGCTGCTATTCCGTTTGCATATGCTTGACTTAAATCTTCAATAAATTGTGGGTTTTTCAATAAATTAGCATCAAACGTTGTATCAATAAAAGCAGTCTCAGTTAAAATTGCATCCATTGAAGTCTCTCTTAGTACCGCATAATTTGCTTTTTTTGCCCCTCGATCACGAAGACCATATTTTGTTAATACAGGATTGACTGCTGCATGCATCTTTTGTTGCTTTTCATATGCGGAACTACTATTAGATAGCGCGTTGTAAATATAACTTTCAAATCCAGTTCCACCGCCACTATTAATGTGAAATGAGATAAAATAATCTGCACCAAATGAATTAGCAATATTAGCACGTTCTGATAAAGAGATAAACACATCACTATCACGTGTCATTTTAATATTGATTGGATAATTTGCAGATAAAATATCTCGCACACGTCTAGCAATTTGAAGTGTTAACTCTTTTTCCACTAACCCATTACCAACAGCACCAGAATCATATCCACCATGCCCTGCGTCTATAACAAGTTTCATATATCTTTTTCATTCCTTTCTTTATTGTAATAAGCTTTCATTCCTACTCGTCCTATTTTATGTTAAGTGTACAAGTTCCGTTACAAGTACAAATAAAAAAACCCCCTTATGTAAGGCGGTTTCTATCGCTTTGCTTTAGCCAATTTAAAATGAATATATACGATTGATAATGGATGTAACGTATGCAAAATAAAAGAAATAAAAGAAATATCCCACCGCCGCTATATAGCAACCCAAACTTCAAAAAAATGTTCAAAAGAGGTGGGAAATACGTTATGTTTTGCAATACAAATAGCATACAAAACAAAATTACAAACACGGGTATATATTGTAATTCATATGGTCTTCTCTTCTTATACATTCTTTTCCGAATAAAAGTCTGG
Source organism: Bacillus sp. SRB_8 (assembly GCF_003264205.1). Taxonomy (NCBI): domain Bacteria; kingdom Bacillati; phylum Bacillota; class Bacilli; order Caryophanales; family Bacillaceae; genus Bacillus; species Bacillus sp. SRB_8. The sequence continues at coordinate 406,263 of NZ_NADT01000019.1, forward strand.
CATAGTTCTGCTACTATAAAACAACCTCCAACTAATACAAGACCAGAAGTTATCGTCATACGTCCACCTACCTTATATTCATATCATCACCTAATCAATATTCACTATATTTTCTTTACATATATTTCATTTTCCTCAATAAAACCAGATCCCTCTATGAAAGATTTAGCTTGTTCCGTAAACATTTCTTGCAATACTTTTATTTCTTTCACATTTCTCTGTTTCATCATTTCTTCAAATGTAAAATACGTATTTGTCCCGTATCCATAACCTTGATAATCAAAATGAATAATTAACTGTGACAAAATAGCACTCTCTTCTTGAACGCTATAATTTATTACACCAATATATGTATCATCAACCTTTACACAATACTGAACCTTTTTCTCATCTAAGCTGTGTGAGTGAAACATTTCTTTTACAGCGCTTTCATTTTCTGTATTTACTTTCTCAAACGTAATCATATGTTGTCCATCCTTTTACTATTATTGTATCAATAATAAATGCAATTTATGAAAAAAACCTTAAGATCGAATGCGACCTTAAGGTTTTTTATTAAACTAAGCTATACGCACGCTTTGTTTCTTCGTGGAACTTATTCGTATCGTATTTATGCTCAACATAAATTTGATGCCATACCATAAACGCAAGTACAGTCCAAATTTTACGGCTATAATCGCCTTTATCTGCACAATGTGCTTCCAGTAAGTTTAATACATACTGTTTTTCGATTAAATGCTCAGTTTTGCTTTCTTTAATAATATTTACAGCCCAATCGTGCATTTCATCTTTTAACCAGTGACGAATTGGTACTGGGAATCCAAGCTTTTTACGATCTAACACGTGATCCGGAACAATTCCACGAGCAGCTTCACGTAATATAGCTTTCGTTGTTCCGTTTGCAATTTTAAATTCTGTCGGAATTTTAGATGCAACGTCAAATACTTCTTTATCTAAGAACGGTACACGAAGTTCTAATGAATTTGCCATCGTCATTTTATCAGCTTTTAATAAAATATCGCCGCGTAACCATGTGAACATATCAATGTACTGCATTTTACTTACATCATCATAATCTTTAATTTCGTTATACAATGGTTTCGTGATATCCATATAGTTAACACTTTCATCGTAATACTTCATTAATTCAGCTTTCTCTTCTTCACGGAAGATTTTCGCATTTCCATAGTAACGCTCTTCGATTGGCGTACATCCACGCTCTAAGAAGCTTTTTCCTTTAAACCCTTCTTTAAGAGCACCACTTAATGCCTTTAGAACACTCTTTCCTGGGCTAGGAATGTAAGAGAACATTTTTAACGAGTTTGGCTCACGATAAATGTTATATCCACCAAATAACTCGTCTGCACCTTCACCAGAAAGAACAACCGTTACATGTTTACGCGCTTCTTTCGCAACGAAATACAATGGTACAGCTGCTGGATCCGCTAAAGGATCATCCATATGCCAAATGATTTTTGGGAACTCATCCATAAATTCTTGCGCTGTAATGAATACGTTATGGTTTTTAACTCCTAATTTCTCAGCAGTTTCTTTCGCAACATCAACTTCACTGAAACCACGTTGTTCGAAACCAATAGAGAATGTTAATAGATTTGGATTCATTTCTCTTGCGATAGAAGCAATAATAGATGAATCGATACCACCAGATAAGAAAGAACCTACTGGTACATCACTACGCATATGTACTTTTACAGAATCGTATAATACATCACGAATTGCTTGGATATGCTCCTCTTTCGTTGCGCTTGAAGCGTTGAAATAAGGATTCCAGTAGCGATGGATTTCCATCTCTTTACCGATTTCTTTTACGAAGTAATGACCAGGCTCAATTTTGTTAACATCAATTGTTAATGTTTCTGGCTCTGGACCATATTGGTACGTAAAGTAGTGTTGTAGTGACTTTGGGTTTACCCCTTTGTCTTCCATTACATGCATAATACTTTTCTTCTCAGATGCGAAGAATGTAGTATCACCTTGTTGTGCGATGTATAAAGGCTTAATACCGAAGTGGTCACGTGCACCGAAAAGTGTCTTTTCTTCACGATCCCAAATCATAAATGCGAACATACCACGAAGGTAGTCTACACATTTTTCTTTCATATGTGCATACAATGCAATGATAACTTCTGTATCAGATTGTGTAGCAAAAGTTGCACCTTTTTCAAGTAACATTTCACGTAGTTCTACATAATTGTAAATTTCACCATTAAAAATAATTACATATCGATCATTTTCATAAGTTAACGGCTGATGTCCTGCCTCTAAGTCAATGATACTTAAACGGCGGAAGCCAAATTGTACATGTTCATCACGAAAATATCCTTCGTCATCTGGACCGCGGTGGAAAATCATCGTGTTCATATTTTCAAATTGATGTTTTTCTGTTTCTGAAAACTCTCTAGGGTTTTCACATAAACATCCTACAAAACCACACATACTTCTTACCCTCTTTCAGTTTTCATTCTGTCTCAATACTACTATATCAACCCTATTTATACTAGCATAATCAACTGAATATGGCGACCAAAAACTATAAAAAACTCACTCCATTTCACATTTTTAACATTTTTTTATGAAAACATGAAAACTAGGCACTCACCTTTCTCCGCTTTTGTCATATGATATTGCAAATTGATTTCTAGGAGGTAATACCATGAGTGAAGAAAAAAAAGATTCTTCTCGCCCACCAGTTCGTAATTATTTAAAACAAATTGATGATTTTTTCGAACAAACACCTCTTCGTGGCGTAATTGCTGATTTAAATCATTTTTTCCAAAAAGGAAACCGTTTATTAACATTCCCAGTAGATTTATACGAAGTTGGTGACGAACTCGTCGTTACAGCCGAACTACCAGGTATACAAAAAGAACAAATTCAAATTGAAATACAAAGCGAATACTTAAAAGTCTCTGTAAAAGAAGATATACTTGAAGAGACGGAAGAAGAACAGACATCTCATAACTATTATCGCCGAGAACGTTCCATTTCAGAAGCGTCAAGAATTATTAAGTTACCATATTTAATTAATAAAAAAGCAACGAAAGCTTCTTATCAAAACGGTGTATTAGAAATTCGCGCACCGAAATTACCACAACAGCATGACATATTATCCATAGACTGAATACTAATAAAAGAAGGGTGCTAAGCACCCTTCTTTTTAATCAGCTAATCGCTTCATATCACGTATAATATCTTCGTATGGCGTATTGCTAATGCCGCTATATTTTTTCATTACTTTTCCATTTTGATCGACTAAGAAAAATGATGTACCGTGTATTACTTGCCCATTCTCTGGTTTATCTACAAGCGACTGGAAGTTATCTTTTGAAAACTTTGTAATATCCTCCAGTGAATAACCAGTTAACAAGTTCCAGTTACTTGTATCCTCTGTAAACTTTTGAATGAATGCTTTCAAATTTTCTGGTTTATCAAGTTCAGGGTCTACACTAAACGAAACAAACTGAACGTCTAATTTCTCTTCCTTAGCCATTTTCTGTAATTTCGCCATATTAGCAGTCATTGGCGGACAAACTGTTTGACAGTTTGTAAACATGAAATCAGCTACCCAAACTTTCCCTTTTAAATCTTTTGTACCAAACGGCTTTCCTTCTTGATTTGTAAATTGGAAAGTTTCTAAATCCCAGTTTAACGGTTTACGGAGTTTTGCCCCTGAACTGCTACAACCTGCAAGTACAAAGAGACAAAATACAACCATAAGACCAATTAACTTTTGATAACGCTTCATTATTAAACCTCTTTTCTCTATCCTTAATTTATGTAAGTTATGTATATCATAACAAAAGTAAACACTATGAGAAAATTGTTTACATCATTTGTTCACGAAATCGTACGAATTTACGTATGTTACTTCTTTATTTCAAGCGAATTACTAGACAAAATATATTTTACTACTATTATTTCTCTAACCATTATTTGCGAAACGAAGTTCATTGTTAAATTTGTAAATAAATCCCCCTATTTTTTTACAATTGCTTAAACATTAATCCATGTTAAACACTGTATTCCTTAACAACATTTCGGTACAATACAACTACAACGATTTTAAATGAGGTGATGTTCATGGCAAAGCGCTATGAAAATATGGATAATGCAAGTACAAAAAAATCAATTCGCTCCTTCTTACGTTGGCGTAAAGAGAGAAAGCAAAACAAAAAAGACTTTTCTTTTCTAGTAGAACAATCACCTGTTAAACAAAGTAAATTTCTACTAAATAACTTTGAAAAAACGACTGTCACATGGATTGGTCATTCAACTTTTCTCATTCAAACGAACGGCTTAAATATTTTAACAGATCCAGTATGGGCTAATAAATTAAAGTTAGTTCCACGACTTACTGAGCCAGGGCTCACTATAAAAGAACTACCTAAAATCGATATCGTTCTTATTTCACACGGTCATTACGATCATTTAGACTTTTCATCTCTTCGTCAACTAAATGATGATGCCTTATACCTTGTTCCTATTGGGCTAAAAAAATTATTTACTCGTAAAAAATTCACCAATGTAGAAGAATACAACTGGTGGGAAAGTACAACAATTGATGAAGTCTCTTTTCACTTCGTACCTGCCCAACACTGGACAAGAAGAACATTATTTGATATGAACACCTCTCACTGGGGAGGATGGATCATTGATAATATGACTTCTTCAGAAACCATTTATTTTTGTGGTGATAGTGGTTATTTCCAAGGATTTAAAGAGATCGGCAAACGTTTTTCAATCGATATTGCACTTATGCCAATTGGTGCCTATGAACCAGAATGGTTTATGAAAGTGTCTCACGTTTCACCAGAAGAAGCTGTGCAAGCGTATCTAGATATAAAAGCTACACATTTCATTCCCATGCACTACGGTACTTTTGCTTTAGCAGATGAAACACCAAGGGAAGCAGTAACACGACTACGAAATAACTGGAATTTACGAATGCTACCGTGGGAACAACTACATGTTCTCTTTTTAGGTCAAACTTTCACTTATAGCCCTATTGTCCCAGTTAAAGAACCAGTAAAAATCACAGAAACTTCTCATGTATAATAGTACTAATTTTTGCGAGTAATTTATCATATACTTTAAAAAATTGAAAAGGGTGTTTTCCATGAAAGATTATTTACAGACTCGCTATATAATTAGCGGTAGCGCCTGTATTGCCCTTCTCATTTCTTATTTTCTGTCCTGAAATAATAAAAAAGCTACTTGAAAATTCATTTCAAGTAGCTTTTTTATTACTCTGCTAAATACATAAAACCAATTGCTCCTGGTCCTGTATGAGTACTGATAACTGGTGTTGTAAAGAAAATCTCTGATTGAGTGAATCCATTCACTTTTTCAACAGCAGCTTTTACACTTTCTGCTAAAGGAATTGCTTTAGCATGTGGAATCGCAACAGCTTTCACCACTTTTCCAGCAGTATCTTCCTCGAATAGTTTAGCCAACGTTTTTACAATCTGCCCTTGGCTACGTACTTTCGTTACCGGATTATATACGCCGCCTTCTAAACTTGCAATAGGTTTAATATTAAGTAATGAACCGATAAAAGCTTTCCCTTTACCGATACGTCCACCCTTCACTAAGTTCTCTAATGTATCTACGACAACATATAAACGAGTATTCTTTCTTACTTCATCAATACGTTTTAAAATATCTTCTAGTGAGCATTCTTCTTTTGCCATTTTTGCAGCTTCAATTACTTGATATGCTAAAGCATGTGTAATAAATTGAGAATCAACAACTGTTACTTTCGTATCTGTCATTGATGCAGCACTATTCGCTGTTGCGACAGTACCGCTCATTCCACCTGTCATATGAATAGAAAGCACTTGGCTTCCGTCTTCGCCTAGCTTGTCATACATTTCTACAAATGTACCCATAGCCGGTTGTGATGTTTTTGGTAATTCTTCGGATTTAATCATTTCTTCAATAAATTCATCCGGTTGCAAATCTACACGATCTAAGTATGTTTGTCCATTTACAGAAATAGATAATGGTAGAACATGAACATCATACTTCTCAATCACTTCTTGAGATAAATCTGCCGTTGAATCTGTTACAATTTTAATTTTTTGCATATTATATTCTTCCCTTTCCAATACGCTCTCCCTGTTATTATACTAGTATTCCCGAGGCTTTCAACAATTTCGAATGAATTTCACCAAATTAATTATATTTTTATACCTAAAATGAAAAAGACAGAGCCTACCTAACTCTGTCCCTGCTGTGTATTATGCATTCTTTTCAAGAGTATTTGTCTTATATACATTTGAATAATCATTCCACTTCAAACAACTTTGTAAATATTCACGGAAAGAGTACGAGAATCTTGGGTTTTTATGTTTTTGAATTTTTGCAATAAACAATTGAAGACGAGACTGAATTAGAAACGCTAATGGATGCTGTGTTTGTAGGACAGGGATTTCAAATATTTTAATACAATTCCCTGTTGCATGAGTGAAATAAAAACTTTTCGTAATCACAATATCAATCCTCTTTTTCGTTGGATTTTTGAACTTCCTCCACTTTATTCTTTAACACGTTTTTTAGTGTAGGTTTCCTATGAATACTAAAATATCCTTAAGCTGCCCCATTTAGAAGTTAATACTTCATTTATATCCACCTAATTCGAACCCTGTCCTATATATCCTTTGAGACGGGAGTCTTATTACCCATATATAGCTTGATAACTTCAGTATAAACTTATAAAAATGAAAAGTTTGTCTAAATTTTGGAGATTCTATAATTTTTTCCTTCTATATATTGTATACAATTATAGCTAGAGTATAACAAATAAATTAAAAAGTGCCTTTATAACGAGGCACTTTTCGACTGTATTTCTTCTTCTCTTTTCTGTTTTCGTTTACTAACTATCTTTGATAAAGCGATACTAATTTCATAAATACAAATAAGCGGTACCGCTACTAAACTATGTGATAAAAAATCTGGCGGCGATATACATGATGCAATTATAATCAACACGACATAAGCATATCTTCTTATTTTCTGAAGAAATTCTGCCGTTAGAAGACCTATACTCGTTAAAAACATAACAACTACAGGTAATTCAAATATAACAGCAAACGGAACTGTTAAATTTAATACGAAATGAAAATATTTTTCCGTTGTAAACATCGTATTAAACATCTCATTACCAATTGTAGTTAGGAAATGAAATAAAAATGGCATGACGATAAAATAACCGAAAGATAGGCCTGCTATAAATAATATAGACAATACCGGTATATACATTAATGTCATTTTTTGTTCATTGGGATGTAAACCTGGTTTTACAAATAACCAAATTTGTATCGCAGCAAAAGGAATTGTACAAACGATAGCAAATACTGTAGCAATCGAGAAAAAAATCCACAACACATCACTTGGACCGAGAACAGTTAATTTCATTGGTAAATCTTTTACAAGCCAAAAATAAATATCCTTCGTAAAAGTAAATCCAATAATTAAAAATAATACAAAGGATAATACTGTATATATTACTCGTTTGCGAAGCTCAACAATATGTTCTACTACGCTCATTTCCCGATCTTCCATCTCGTTCACCACACTTTATTTATCCATTCCGAGAAAAACTTCAGCATATTCTTTTATTTATTTTTTTCTTTCTCTTGAAATGCCTCATCAGTCAATTCTTTTGTTGATTTTTTAAATTCTTTTAACGTTTCCCCTAAAGCTTTCCCAATTTCCGGTAACTTTTTTGGGCCAAATAAAATTAACACTGCTACTAAAATTAAAATTAACCCTGGAAAGCCGATATTTGAAAACATTTCCCCATCCCCTTCATAAGTAGATTCCTTGTCCTACTATTCCATAAGTTCATTTTGTCAAAAAATTTCGTAAACGTCAATGTATCCGTTGTCTTTTGTCAAAAAAATTCAAAAATATAATCAATTAAATATCATTTTCTATTCCTTTTGTATATGATATGGTTAAGGAAAATATAACTTATCTCAATACAGTGAAAGGGATTAACATTATGACGCAAAAAATTAAAAGAATGACCCAATTTGTAAAAGAAGAAATTGCGAATGCAATTACCCATGGTATCGGTGCCATTTTAAGCATCCCTGCCTTAATCATATTAATTATTCATGCTTCCAAACATGGCACAGCATCTGCTGTTGTTGGCTTTACCGTTTATGGCGTAAGCATGTTCTTACTATACTTATTTTCTACACTGCTACATAGCATCCATCATCCAAAAGTAGAAAAGTTATTTACCATTTTAGATCACTCCGCCATATATTTATTAATTGCCGGCACGTATACACCATTTCTACTCATTACACTGCGTGGCCCGCTCGGTTGGACTTTACTCGCAATTATTTGGACCCTTGCGATTGGTGGCATTATTTTCAAAATCTTCTTTGTTCGTCGCTTTATTAAAACATCAACATTATGTTATATCATTATGGGTTGGCTCATCATCGTTGCCATTAAACCCCTTTATGAAAATTTAACCGGTCACGGCTTCTCACTACTATTAATAGGCGGCATTTTGTATTCTGTCGGAGCTATATTCTTCCTTTGGGAAAAGCTTCCGTTCAATCATGCCATTTGGCATCTCTTCGTACTAGGCGGTAGTACAATGATGTTTTTCTGCGTACTGTTTTATGTCTTACCCGCAGCATAAAAAAAGTTTCAGCTTGTTTAAGCTGAAACTTTTTTTATTACTTATGTAATTGAGATGCAATAATATCTTTTGTATGCTGGGTTAACTCTTTAGCATCCATACTTGCATATTCTTCAGGTGTAATTGGCTTAGAAATTGTTAATGTTGCATGAGCTGGTTTCATACGATTTCCATTAGCCTCAAACATCTTATATGTACCATCTAAAGTTACTGGTAATATAGATACGCCAGATTTTACAGCAAGGTGAAAACTCCCTGCTTTAAACTCACCGATTTCGCCACCCTTACTTCTCGTTCCCTCTGGAAAAATCACGATAGAATGCCCGCTCTTTAACAGTTCAATTCCATCTTTAATTGCCTTAAGAGATTGACGACGATCGCTGCGGTCCATAAACACACAATTCATTAGTTCCATCCATGTTGGCACAACCGGAAACTTTTTAATTTCCGCTTTTGAAACGAATCCAATTGGCTTATTTAAGTAACCTAGTAACACAGGAATATCCATATTACTTTGATGATTACTTACAACTAGCACTGGCTTGTCTTTCGGAACATTTTCAAGTCCCTTTACTTCTACAGTCGATCCAGTTACACGCACCATTTTCTTACCAAACCAGTTTGTTGTTTTATACACAACACTATCTTTTTCTTGCGGTGACATCGCATTTGCTTTTCTTTTTATACGCCACAACCTTGGTGTAATCGCAATTACGATTAAAATTAAATAAAAGATTTTAAAAAACGTTTGAATCATACAGAACCCCCACCTATTATCATTCCGACCTTCATTATACTAGACAAACGAAGGAAAAAGAAGAAAAAATGTCCAAACAACAAGTGTTTGGACATTTTGAAGTTTTCTATATTAGAAACGTTTTGCTAATTCGCGTGCACTTGCAATTGCTGCTTCTTTAATGTCTTGTGCTTTTTCAGGATTTGCATTCATTCCTTCAACTGCAATATATTCAGTGTCTGATACACCCATGAATCCTAATACTGCATTTAAATGATTGCGACCGAAGTCCATAGATGCGTATGCTCCTTCAGAGTAAACGCCGCCTGTAGCTTGAATATGAAGTGCTTTTTTTCCTTCTAGTAAGCCAACTGGACCATTTTCAGTATATTTAAATGTTTTACCTGCGATTGATAAGTTATCTAAGTATGCTTTCACTACTGCTGGGTAGCTGAAGTTCCACATTGGAGTCACGAATACATAACGATCTGCATGCATAAATGTTTCTAAGTTATTGTTCATTGCTGCAACTTTTTGTTGTTGATTTTCACTTAAAGCTTCGAATCCTTCGCCTGCTGCAAATTTACCCCAAGCAGCGAATACGTCTGCATCGATTGCTGGTACAGTTGTATTGAATAAATCAATTGTTACAACTTCGTCTTGTGGATGTTCGTTTTTATATGCTTCGATGAAAGCTTCCCCTACTGCCATACCGAAAGAACCTTCTGCTGAATTTGGATTTGCTGTAATAAATAGTACTTTTGTCATTGTATTATCTCCCTTTTTCTAATTTATCTTTAATTCGAGATTTATTATTTTATAGTAAATAACTTACCTTATGTAAGTATAATACAAAAAGTTTTAATGGATGTCAATAAAAATAGCTACTTTTTTTCGTAAGTTAATAAGTTATATTATTTCAGTTAGTTTTTGTATATACATATTAAGGTTTTAATCAAATAAAAAACTATCTCCATATTTCATGGAGATAGTCTTCTTCAATTACTACTTTTGAAAAACATGTTTCACTTTTTCAGCTGGAATATTACTTCCACCTCTACCTTTTACATCTTCAATCATCATTGTAATAACCATATCAGGTGAATTTAAATCAAACGCAGCGAACCAACCTAGTTCTTTTCCTTCTGCCTCTTTTGATACTTTTAATTCTGCTGTTCCTGTTTTACCAGCAAGGGTCATACCATCAATTTTCGCAATTTTCCCCGTACCATCTGGATCGTTAATTACTTTCGTTAAAGCCGTTTTCAATATATCTTGATTTTCTTTAGAAATCACGTTCTCTTTCCAAGCTTTTGGTTGTTTATCTGTTTTAATAAGATATGGCGATGGAATCGTTCCATCATTTACAATCGGTGCATACGTTAAAGCTAAATGAAGAGGAGTCATTAAGACTTGTCCTTGTCCATATCCTGTATCTGCCATTTGAATATCATTTTTTATGCCATCATTTGCGATTTTAGAAGCTGGGAATCCATATTCAATTGGTAATTTCTCATCGAATCCGAATTTTTTCGATTCACTCATAAATTTATCTTTTCCGATTTTCAAAGCTTCTTGTGCGAAATAAATATTATCCGAGTATTTCATCGCTTTATCAAAATCAATCGGATTTGCATCTTTTACACGCGTTACATAATAATTACCCCAAGAAGAATCTTTCGTCCATTTCAATCCTTCAATTTTCAACTCTTCTTTCGGATCGATTGTTTTCGTTTCAAGACCGATTGCAGCTGTAATTGGCTTAAATACAGAACCTGGTACCGATAATTGTGTAAATCGATTCGTCATCGGTTTTTTCGGGTCATTATTCCAAGCCTCGCGCTGTGCTTTTGATGTTCCTCGTGCAATTAAATTAGGATTATAAGCTGGACTACTTACAAGAGCAATTGTTTCTCCACTTTTCGGATTAATTGCCGCACTTGAACCAGCTTCTCCTTTCATTTCATTATACGTTTTTTCTTGAACAACACTATCGATAGTTAAAGTTACATTTTCTCCATCAACAGCATCTGTTTTCGCTAAATTTTTAATTTCTTTTCCTTGTGCATCCTCCATGAAGACACGGCCACCTTTTTTCCCGCGTAGCTGTTCTTCCAATACTTGCTCTAATCCAGCTTTACCAACTGGATCATCGGCTTGATAGCCTTTCTTTTGAAGCGTTTTTAAATCTTCTGCATTTACTTTTCCGATATAACCAGTAAGATGCGCTGCTGCTTCCCCTAACGGATATGTACGAACATTTACAGGTTTTGCTGCAACACCAGGTAAATCGATGTACGTATTTTGCGTTGCTCCCTCAGGCAAAATTCCAATTGGTACGAGATACCCTGGTTTTACCCATTTCGCAGCTAGTTTTTGATCAATCTCTTCTACAGACATATTTAACAACTTCGCTACTGCTTCTTTCGTTTGCGGAGCAGTTTCATCTAATTTTTCTGGAATAATTCCAATCTCAGAAGCTTTCCCATTCGTCGCAAGACCTTTTCCATTACGATCGTAAACTTCACCACGTTTTGGTTGTGTTGCCTGCATACGCACTTTACTATCTTTTGTCATGCCAGGGAAAATGAAATCAGGAGTCCAATCTATTTTCCAAGATTCTTTATCTCCATCTTTTTCTTTCACCATTTTTGCTTCATGGCCAAAAGAGATATTACCACCAACTGTATCCATACTTACTTTAAAAGGAACAGGACCTTCATCTTTTTTATCTTCTTTTACTTCTCCTGCTTCTACTTTTAAGTTTTTCACTTCAATGCCAGAATAAATTTTTTCATATTTCTCAGTGAACTCTTTCTTTGAAATATCTTTTTTTGCCTTTTCTGATAATTGATCATACATTTCTGCAAATTTTTGTTTATTCCATGCTTTTGTATATGTATCAAACGCTTCTTGTGGTTTTTCTTCTTTACCGCATCCAACTAACATGAACGTTAAGCAAAGAAAAAGAATCCCCCATATCTTTTTCAATCGATTCTCCTCCTCTTTCTATATGAATTCTTTTGAAAATTTTAGCATTTTTACATGCTAGATTTCATTATAGCACTATTGAATATCATCTATAAACTTATATTAATGAATACAAATAAAAAGATTGATGTGAATTTCACATCAATCCTTCTTATTATTGTTGCTTCTCATATACATGATAATAGTACGTATACGGATTCTTTTCATCCGTTAAACCTTTTTCAACAAAAACTTCTTTCCAATTTGTCATATCCATTTCTGGGAAGAATGTATCTCCTTCAAATGCATGATGGATTTTTGTTATATATAACTTGTCTACGTAAGGTAAAAAGAGATCATAAATTTGTGCTCCGCCGAAAATAAAGATTTCCTCTTCATTTTTGCATAGTTCAAACACTTCTTCTACAGAATGTGCTACTTCACAACCTTCAACACGATACCCTTCATTACGTGTTACAATAATATTACGTCTTCCAGGCAGTGGTCTACCAATCGCTTCGTAGTTCTTTCTGCCCATAATAAGTGAATGGCCCATCGTTGTTTTCTTTACATACTGCAATTCACTTGGTAAACGCCAAGGTAAATTATTATCTTTGCCAATTACTCTATTCTCGTCCATTGCGACCATAAATGAAACAATCATTTTTTCATCTCCTCTACAATTATACTGCAACCGGTGCTTTAATTGCTGGGTGTGGATCATATCCTTCAATCGTTAAATCTTCCATTTCAAAATCAAACACAGATTTCACATCTGGATTTAATGTAAGTTTCGGGAATGGACGTGGTTCACGTGCCAATTGCTTTTCTACTTGTTCAAAATGATTCGTATAAATGTGTGCATCTCCAATTGTATGAACAAATTCTCCCACTTCAAGACCACATTCATGTGCGATTAAATGTGTTAGTAATGAGTAACTTGCAATGTTAAATGGAATTCCAAGGAATATGTCACCACTTCTTTGATATAACTGACAAGAAAGTTTGCCATCCGCTACATAAAACTGGAATAGCGTATGACAAGGTGGTAATGCCATACTTGGTACATCTTCAGGATTCCAGGCAGAAACAATTAAGCGACGGGAGTCTGGCGTTTTTTTAATCATTTCAATTACATCTTTTAATTGATCAAGCGTCTCACCAGCTGTCGTTTTCCAGGCACGCCACTGCTTTCCGTATACATCTCCTAAATAACCATATTTATTCGAGAAATCATCATCTTCTAAAACGTTCTTTTTAAACAATTCCATTTGCTCATCGTACTGCACTTTAAATTCCTCATCTTGTTGTGAGCGAAGACCGAAATCAGTCATATCAGGACCAGTATACTCATCGCTTTCTACCCAGCTCTTAAACGCCCATTCATTCCAAATATTATTATTATGTTGCAATAAATAGCGAATGTTTGTATCACCTTTCATAAACCAAAGCAGTTCACTTGCTACTAGGCGAAATGGCACTCTCTTTGTCGTTAATAAAGGAAATCCTTTACTTAGATCGAAACGCATTTGATATCCAAATACAGAGACAGTACCTGTCCCTGTACGATCTTCTTTCTTCGTACCGTGCTCCATTACATGACGGCATAAATTTAAGTATTCATATTCAGCATGTTTCATATGTAAGAAAACCTTCTTTCAATCTTATATGAGATTTATCATAACATGAAAAACAGCGAATTTAATAATCCAAATTAATAAAAATTCTTTCAATATTTCTTACAAAATTATTAACTTTCAATATTAAAAAAGGTTTTCACTTTTCTATTACAGAAAGTATAGTGCGGAACATAAAAATTATATTTGGAGGTTGGAAGCATGTCTAAAATCAAAACTCCTGTTTTAAGTACGTTACAACATAAGGTTGAGAAGATGATGAAGGATTTACACGTTCCTGGAGCGGCTGTAGCTGTTATAAAAGATGGTGAGGTCATTATTTCAGAAGGTTTCGGCTATCGTAACATAGAGAAAAAAGAGGCTGTTACTCCGCAGACACGATTCGCAATCGGTTCTGCGACGAAAGCATTCGGTACGCTTTCATTAAGCTTATTAGCACAGCAAAAAAAGTTTAATTGGGATACTCCTGTCCAAACTTACGTACCTAACTTCTCTCTATCCGATATGCTCGCTAACTCGCAAGTTACAGGACGAGATTTAGCTTCTCATCGTACTGGGGTAAGTCGTCACGATGCTCTTTGGTACAGTTCTTCCTTAACTCGAAAAGATCTTGTTGAAAAAATAAAACATTTATCACTTGATGCACCGTTCCGCACAGCATTTCTTTATAACAACTTAATGTATGCGACAATTAGTTATATTGTAGAAAACATTACGAATCAAACGTGGGAGCAATACGTTGCAGAACATATTTTAGAACCTTTAAATATGAGGCATACAAACTTATCTGTTACAGACTCACAAAATACAGATGATTACGCATTACCTTACACTGAAGATAATGGTGAAATGAAAGAAATTCCATTCCGAAATATTGATACAGTTGGAGCGGCTGGATGTATTAATTCTACCATTGAAGATATGGCAAAATGGGTTTTGCTTCATTTAAACGAAGGAAAAACAGAAAATCATGATTTGATTTCTACTGAACTACTCCAAGAAATGTATACACCACACACTCCAATCCCGGATCAGCCAATGTTATCAACAAGTGAATCACCATTAAATAGCTATGGACTAGGTTGGTTTATTAGTGCTTACCGCGGTTATAAACTTATTCATCATGGTGGTAATATTGATGGATTTTCTGCACTTGCGTCATTTATGCCCAACGAAAATATCGGTATTATCGTATTAACAAATTCAGGGCAAACTGTACTCCCTACTTATATTACAAAACATATTTACGACGAACTTCTCGGACTAGAATATATCGACTGGCATGAACGCGCTGTAGAAGATAGTGAAAAAATGAAAGAAATGATGAAAGAGGCAACTACATCACTTCCCGAACCAATAAAAGGGACTACCCCTTCTCATGCATTAGATGACTACACTGGAACTTTTGAGCATCCCGCTTATGGAACACTGAAAGTATACAAACAAGATGATTTCCTACATGTACAATTTATGGATATGGAATTTCAGCTAAAACATCATCATTACAACATCTTCTCAGCATCAATTAGTTTGTTCCAAATGAAAATGGGGCTTTTATTCGCTTATGATATGAATGTAAATGGTGAATTCCCGACTCTTCAATTACACGTACCTGCAACTTTAAGTACTCAGCCTCTTACATTTACGAAAATTAAATAACAAAATAATAGAGGGAAGATTACTCTTCCCTCTATTATTTTGCAATCAGAAATTTACCTTGCAACCTATAATCCTATTATTGAATTTAACAAATAAAATGAGGATAACCCAAATGCTAACTTATTTATCAAAACAGCTTAATGAACAAGCCATGCATTAATTATTATATTCCCTTAAAGGAAAAGACTTTCTTATTACCGATTCAATGAATGTGGAAGAACATCATTATTATTGGTGCGTTTATTTTTCTTATCTCTCCATATAAATTTTTTCAAACACATAAAAACAGTAACTGAAATAGCGACTCCAACTGTAGCATCTGAAGCAAAATGGGCTCCTACCACAATACGACTCATTGGTACTATTATCATCCATAAAAGAATGAGAATCCAAACACCTATTTTTTTCTTTTTAACGAAGCAAAGTATTCTGGTAATAAACTAAACCAAATGACTAACGCTGCATTAGCACTATGGCCTGAAGGGAATGACATAAACTCATCACTTTTAGCAATTCCTTGAGGTATAAACCATTTTGAAAACCCTTCAAATGATCCAATAGAAATCATATGACGATAGCGTTCTCTACCCCAACCTAGTTTTATTAGATTAAATGTAATTAACACAATAACTACACTTAATAATCCAATTAATGCAATGTCTCTCAATCTTGCATCATCGTATCTACTCCATGATTTAGAAATCATATAACAAGCTACTATAAAGCAAAGCATAAAAATTAGAATTAAATATTTTGAAATGGTTAAATAATGTACTAGCATAAATGAAGCTATAAAAGCGAACAAAAGAATGATTACTCCATGGCCAATTCCAGATAGATAATACCCTCTTGAACCTTTATTCTTTCTAGTTTTAAATAAATACATACTAGAAAATAAGGCAATAAGCATAGCTGGAATTTCTCCTATAGCTTGTAAAAAAAGAGCAATCTTATTAGTTGGTTCATATAAACTATTGGATATTTGTAAGTCTGTAAATGCAAAGATACATAGTAAAATAGCGAAGCTGGAAATTAATATCACTTTTCTATTTCCCATCATTTCTCCTACTTTCCACTATGCTTTAATATAAAATTCCCCATCTCAATTGCTAAATCTTCACTTTGGGGATAAACACCTACATTATCTCCATAAGCGTGCCCTAAACCACGATAAAGAACTGTTTCAGTATCCACTCCTTTTTTAGTCAATTTAGCTGCATACGCTAAACATTCTATCATTAAAAAATCATGCTCTCCTACCGTAATAAATGTACTTGGATAGTCTGGGGATACATCAACATATGGACTTAAATACTTCGAATGAATTTCTTTCGTACCAAGTACTTCTGACATACCTCCAACCATTGAATGCATTATATTAAGCATTTTTTCTAATCCTTTTTTATACTTAGGAGCAATTTCATATTTATCTATACTCCAAGAATAAAATTCATCTTCATAGTCACACATATTAAGTGTAGGATACAGAAGCAACTGTCCCTTCACGTACTTCCTACCATCTTCCATATCTTTAGTTGTACAATACTGTGTTAAGTTCCCTCCTGCACTATCACCTGCCACAAAGATATTATTCTTATCCCCGCCTAATGTATCAGCATTTTCATAAATCCACTTTAAAGTAGTGTAGCAATCTGTATGCCCAGTTGGAAAAGGATTTTCCGGAGCTAATCGATAATCCACAGAAACGGCTAGTATATCCGTTTTTTCTACTATCAATTTCACAAGTTCTTCTACTACATCTGGTGATCCTGCCATAAATCCACCACCATGAATAAAGTATAAAACTGGCGCATTCTCTTGTTTAGAAACACTGTTATAAATTCTTATCGGAATATCATATCCATCTTCCGCTTTCACTGTTTTATGCGTAATATTAACGTCTTTAGTGACAATTGGAACACTCTTAATTCCATTAAATTGTTTTCGCATATTCCTTACCGATTTTTCAGAAGCGTCCATTTTCATCATATTTTTAGGCATAAACCTCATTACATTCATTTGAACCTTCGTGTCCTTATAAAAACGTGGATCCATCGCTCCTTTTTCATCACAATCTGGTATGTTTTTTACTAAAACTTTCGCCCCCTGTACATTAATGATTTCTTGTTTTTCTTGAATTTTTTCTAATAGGTTTAAGTCATATTTTCTAGTCATCTAGTATTCATCCTCCCTTGTTTTAAACGCTTTCATTTCTTCAGATTAGATAAATCTCTATTGAATCTCACTTCATTTACTATTACTAAATAAAAAACGTTCCATGTACAAAATGTAACATGAAACGTTTTTTTATTGTTGTTCATATTTGATTCGATTATTGTCATTTTTTGATATGATATTTTTCCTATACTGTAATGGTGTATATCCGTATTTTTCTTTAAACTGTGAAATAAATGATTTTACATTTGGAAATCCGTGTTTCACTGCTATATCTTGTATAGAATTTGTACTATTAATAATATCTTCATACGCTTTATAGAGCCTGTATCTCGTTAAAAAAGTGGTGAAATTTGATCCGAACGATTTTTTGAACATACGGGAAAAATGTTCTTCACTTACAAAAAAATGTTTAGCTACATCTTTCAGTTTAAGTTCTTCATCATAATGTTTATAAATATACGTAATCATTTCTTTCTGTTTATTTCCAAGTTGATAATTATTGTCTATACTCTCTCCTTCTTTGCAATATCGCAATAGAATATAAACAATTTCATAAATTAAACTATTAATTTTTATGTAACTTAAATCATCAGAATTTGTGACTAACTCCTTTAATTCATAAAATATTTGCTGGAGGTTAGTTTTCTGAACAACTGATTCTTTTATATTAAATCTATATTTATCAAAATCTCCATTTACCTCTTTAAGAAATTCATAAGAAATAATTAACATCATTACTGCACAACTTGTATTTTTAACTTTTTCGAATTCGTGAACATCGCCACTATTCACAAAAATAAATTCGCCAGCGGATACTTTCTTTTTTTGCCCATTCACATACAAGAAAACCTCTCCATATACGACTAGGCTAATTTCAATACTTCTATGCCAGTGAGGAGGAATATAATAGTGAAAACCAGTAGGCAACATCGTATCATCTATATATTCAACCATTCCCGGAATTCTATCGCGTACTTTTATTTCTTCATATTTACCTTGCCTGATTTTCAATTTCCCACCCCCTTTTTATATTATAAAGTAGGCGTCAAGGTTTTCATTCCTTCATAAAAAAACTACATATATAGTATGTAAAGAGATTATCTCATGAGTTATTTACAAATAGCAGGTGTGAGATTTCCCACCTGCTATCCTTATTTTCTATTCATTATTTCACTATCAAACCAGATTGGCTTTGATAATTCAAAGTTTTTATGATCCTCTAAAACTATAGTAAGACGTTCTAACGTATCATCTAACATATGCGGTGCTGCTCGTAAGGACCAGACAACTGATGAGAAAACTGTCATGCCAACGTACACCGCATATAATTTCCAGAACTCCTCTGGTATTCTCCCATTAAAGTATCCTTCTATTTGTCCGATTGAATATGGAATACTAATGTCCCTTGCAAATAGTGCTATTTTTACGAAATCATGAAGTGGGTCGCCCCAGTCGTAGCCATTAAAATCAACAACACCTACATATTTCGCATCACGTACAATTATATTTTCTAAATGAAAATCATCGTGTTGAAATCGATTTGGGCGGTTCTTTAAATATTTTTCATTTTCATCTATAAACTTTATGATTTTATCATCATTTTTAATTCGTATTCCGCATGTTTTATATGCCTCTACATATTTTCGATGTTTTTTCATTGCTCTTTCATACCATGGGAGTATATCCTTAGGAGCTTCATGTGTATGCATTTTTGCTAAGTCTTTTCCTGCTGCTATACCAATATCATATTGTTCTCTTGGCGTATATGTAGGCAATAGCTTCTTAGCATCTTCTCCTTCTAAATATGAAAAAATACTATAACATAAATCTTCTTCCTCCAATATACCGAGTTCAATTGGTCTTTGACCCTGCACGTTACGCTTTACCATTTCATTTAAAATTTGAAACTCTATTTTTTTCCTATCATACTCTTTTATATCACCTGTCCGTAATAAATATTTTTCATCATCAGTAGTCGTAATAATATATTTTTTATCAGGAGAGAAACCTTTAGAGATTTCTTCAATATTTGCAGCATCTTTTACTATTTGTATATTGTTTTTCCACGTTGTAATTATCTTCATGTCTATTCTCCTTACATTTCTGTATTCGCTGTATACGCAACCTCTACAATAAAGCCCTTCGGGTCATAAAAGTCTATTGTATAGTAACATCCGAATAATGATTCATTTCAATTGGACCACGTATAACCTTCACCTTATTGCCAGTAAGAAACTTCGCTACCCAAAATTCAATATGATGAATAACTGCTCGAAGTTTATTTATATTAAGAATGTGCCGCCTGTACTACTTGCACAATTTCCCCTGGCGTATTAACCATATAATCTGGCGCGTCTCCTTTTACTGTCTCAATTACGTCATACCCCCAAGAAACCCAAATGACATTCACACCAGCTTTTTTACAAGCTGTAATATCACGTTGTTCATCACCGACATACAACATATCTTGTTCTGTTAGCTTTTTCGACTTTAAAAATCTTTTAATCATTTTATCTTTACCAAACAAATTTTTAGAACAATACACTTCTTGAATATTTTCTATGCCATTACTATGTAAAAATGCCCTAATATGCTCTTCTGAGTTCGAAGATATAATCGCAATCCCGTAGTCTTTTTTATGTAATTCATCTAATACATCTTTCATCCCATGGAATAAAACGAGATCTTTTATGGCAGGTTGATATAATTTATAAAACTCTAACGCCAATATAGGAAGTTTATAAAGTGGTACATCGAGTTTTTTACATCTTTCAGAAATAGTCAATTTTCGTAAAGGCTCAATTTCTTCCTCACTAACTGTCTTATATCCATGCTTTTCAGCAAGTTGATTATAAATTGATACAAATATATTTTGTGAATCTACTAATGTGCCATCAAAGTCAAAAACGATATATTTTTGCATCCCCATACTCCCTTTTCTTTTTTCCTAAACCTATGTTATTCAACAACATAAATGTCTTACCCTTTCATACACATAAAAAAAGAACAAGATTTTCTCTCGTTCTTTTTAAGACAACCATTTCGGCGGTACATTCGTATTCCAATAAATATTTCCTAACTCATGGTGTCCTGAATATCCATCATCAAAACGATGATAGTGGAAATTAAAATAATATCCATCTTGCGGTGGATGATCTCTCCTCACATGAAATCGCAGTAAGTCATTTCCTGATTTCGTGTCATAAACATGAAAAATCTTTTCATTATTTCCACCAGCTGGTTTTTGAGAAATCGCTAATGATTGTAACGATTCTTCTGGCACATCATTTGCAAGTTCCGCAATTGCCTCTTCAATTTTAGGTAATACAACATCTTTAAATTCATCTTCAATTACAGGCCCAATTTTAGAGCCGAATTTTTGCATAGATTGCTTCTCTGCTTCTTGCATCGCATAGTTAACAAAAGTATCGGTGGTTAACCTATCATTTGTTTCTTCATATGTATAGGACGTACTCTCCAAATTTTGTTGCCCAGCTGTGCTCGTAGGCTTGTCCGCAGCTTTGGCATTATCAAGTAATATGGAAGGAGGCGTCACTAAACCAAACGTAAATACGGTAATTAATGCGACTAAGGTTTTTCTAAACCAATTTGGCATTTATGTTCCCTCCCCTTTCACTCATTATATTTTATATAACGGTTGTTTCTTCTATTATACAAAATGATTGTAATTTTTGCACTTTACAATTTTGTTAACGTTCACATATTTTTCACTTGAATATGAAATTGTAAGATTTCATACACTATAAATACAACAACAATGAGGGGGGCAATCAGATGACTTTAGATGTCGTGTACTCAGCCGCAAGCATACTCCTTTTAGTATATTTTATTTACCAGTGTGTTACAGACTAGAAAAAGAGCCGCTTCCGGCTCTTTTTCTATGGTAAAAATACAATCCAACCAATGAATACTATAAAAATAACTCCAATAATTACTGCTGGTAATAAATAAAACTGAGAAAGGATGACCGTCCCGTATATGAATACGACTGGAAGTAGCAAATAACGATCCGCCTTCCACCTTAATAATAGTAATTCTCCTTCATCACAATATAAATGTAGAAACATTTTCTTCGTAAATTCATTCCAATAATCACGCGCATAGCGAGAAATAGCAACTATAGCAAATACAAGAATAATAGCTGTTATCCACTGCGGAGTCACGATAATACCTACAGTACTTATACATACAATTTGAACATAAAACATTAAAGCACTACTTGTACGCAAAAATTCTTTTAAAAAAGCTTCTACAATACGCGAATCAGAATTTTTTCCTAATATCTTTTTAGACCGAGGGAACATCCACGGTTTTTTATTCGAACTACTTGGCTTAGCTGCATGACCACCAACTTGCATAATCCCTACAGTCCAGCGCATACTTTCTTCTTTTTCTTTCTCAACTTCTTTAAAAAAGAAATTTTTATAATTCATCTTTTCTTTTACTAAGACTACAGTAAGTACAGCTACTAGGCCGGTAAATAATATGAAATACAATGGATTTTTAAAAATAAAAAATACACTGATTCCAAAATAGACTAAACTTAAAGAAAATATAACATCTTTTATAATCAATAAAACCCATCGTTTTCCCACACGTACATTTATGAATCTCGTCAACAACGATAGCATAAATCGAAAAACAGTAAAGAACATCCAGAACAGTACGATTTGTATAATTGTCGCTCCCATACTTTTCATCAATATAGGCAGCATAATGAATACTACAATTGCGTTCGTTATTGCAATCCGAATTAACGTATATATAATTCCAAGCTTCATTAATTTTCGCATATGATTTGGGTACGAAATTAAAAATAAACTATCTGCTTGTTCAAAAAATGAGCGAACTCCTCTTGAAAATGTGACAAAATAAAACGCAAGTAAACCTAACCCAAAATAAATGGTCTCTTCCATCGATAATTCTTTCATCCATAGTGAACGATAATAGATCCCCGCAAATATAAGTGCTGGAATAATAATATATAATGCTACTGTCCAATCTGTTACAGAACGAATCGCTTTCCATTTTCTTTGCAATTCATGACGTAACCTTTTATTAAACTGTTGTTTAATCATTTTGTTCCCGCCTTACAATTGCATCGAAACAATCTAACAGTGTACTTCCTGGCATTTCTGCTAACGATTGGATCGCCTCTAAATGCCCATCTGCTACTAATGTACCTTGCGAAATGAGTAAAAATCTTTCACAAATTCTTTCAGCTGTATCCAGCACGTGCGTACAAAGTAATATACCTGCTCCTCGCTCTTTTTCTTTATATAAATAATTCAAAAAGTCTTTCGTGGCTACTGGATCTAAACCGATAAAAGGCTCATCAATAATATAAAAATCTGGCTCTGTTAAAAATGCTAATATTAGCATCGATTTTTGTTTCATACCTTTTGAAAATTTTGATATGTATTCGTGTATATGTTTTTCCATTCGAAACGTATGTAATAATTCCCTTGCTTTGTCCTCCCAATTTCCCTCTTCATTTCCACGGGCAGCCATTAACAATTCAATATGCTCCCATAAAGTTAAATAATCATAATAAGTGGGATGCTCAGGTACATATGCATATGGATTTTTCTTTTCACCAAACGAGATTTCACCATCCATATTGACAAGCAAACCGAGTATCGACTTAATTGTCGTACTCTTTCCTGCGCCATTTGCACCAATAAGAGCCACTAACTCTCCTTTTTCAATTGCAATTGCAATATCATGAACTGTCTTTTCACCAATTTCATATCCGGCTGAGCGGATATTCACCTCTAACATAATACTTACCTTCTTTCCATTTACATTACAATCAAGGAAAATGATAACATATCCCTCTTAATATAGTATTATATCACTTCTGATATATTTATTTCTGTAGCAGGAAAAAGCATATTTCAAGAGAATACTTAATGTTTGTGGATTTTAATTTAAATTGAAAGGACTATAACTATGACAAACATTGAAGCAATATTCATTGATCGTGACGGAACAATTGGCGGTGATACTACAATACATTATCCAGGTTCTTTCACGTTATTTCCTTTTACAAAGGAATCTTTACAAAAGTTAAAAGCTCAAAATATTAAACTATTCTCTTTTACGAATCAGCCAGGTATCGCGGATGGAAAAGCAACTGCGAATGATTTTACGAAAGAATTAAAAGAGTTTGGTTTTGATGATATTTATCTATGTCCTCATAAACATGGTGATGGATGTGAATGCCGCAAACCGAGCGCAGGTATGCTCCTGCAAGCAGCGGAAAAACATAGGCTTGATTTAACAAAATGCGCTGTAATCGGTGATCGCTGGACGGATATTGTTGCTGGGGCAAAAGTAAATGCAACGACTATATTGGTTCAAACTGGCGCTGGATATGATGCTTTACATACATTCCGAGATAAATGGGCACATATTGAACCAAACTACATCGCAGAAAACTTTGAAGATGCTACAAATTGGATTTTAAATCATCAATAAAAAAATCAAATGAGACGTCTTCACATTGAAAACGTCTCATTTAACTATATATATTTCAAAAAGTTAATTCATAATGGAAATAACGATTATCTCTCAAGTATCCATTTTCAGCGTATAATCGCTGAGCTGATAAATTATCAATCTCTGTTTGTAATTTCACACCTTTTGCGCCATTTTCTAAGGCGAATTCTTTAGCAGCTTCTAACAATTTTTTACCTGTTCCGGCTCCGCGCTTCGCCTTTTGTACAAACAGATCATTTAAAATCCATAACTCTTTCATCGAAATAGAAGAAAATGATGGATATAGTTGCGTGAATCCGATATATTCTCCATCTTCAACTGCCACGAAAATAATGGATTCTTTTCTCTCGATTCGATTTCGTAAAAATACTTTTGCTCCTTCAATATCGGAATCTTGTCGATAAAATACGCGATAGTTATTAAAAACAGATGCTAGTCCATCTAAATCTGCAATTGTTGCCTCATATATTCTCATTTTGTTTTATTCCCCTTCCAATATTGTTTCATAATATCCGTTACCCATTTAGGCTGTAGAATTTCTTCTTTCGGCATAAACTCTTTCATTATCGGCTTTATATCCAATATAGGGGTGCCATCAATAGCATCTAACCCCTCAACAATAATTGATTTACCTTCTCTTTTGATCACCTTTACAATTGTAGCTCCTATGCGATTCGGACGATTTTTCCCGCGCTGTGCAAAAATGCCTACTTTAGGATAATCATTATTATTTCTAGGATGTCTAGCAAAATATTGAATTTGTTCATCAGTTACTTTATGAAAATAAAAGACAACTTCAACATGAGAAAAATCTTCAATCCCTTGTATACTTTCCTCTGTATACATATCAGTTAAAGTAATATAGGATCTTACTTCTCCCCACTCATCATCTTTTATTTCCTTTCTTTCATTATGTACAAATGCGATTGGCTGAACTGAAAACATCCGCATTCCCCCTTAAATGTAACCACTTACATTATAAAATATTTTCTGAATGTTTTCCAGACAAATGAGTTAAGTTTACATAATATAATTATAATCTATTATCTAAAGCGAAATTGACTGCTTCAATCGCATGTATATGCGTTGTATCAAATATCGGAATTGATATGTCTTCCTGCTTTATTAATAACCCTATTTCTGTACACCCTAATATTATTCCTTGCGCCCCTTTTTGCACTAACTCTTCTATAACTCTTTTATAATACTCTCTAGATTGAGATGTTATCTTTCCTAAACATAATTCTTTGTATATTACTTCATTTATTTTTTCTCTATCTTTTCCTAATGGTACTATTACTTTTATATCATTCTCTTCTATACGTGATTTATAGAAATCTTGCTCCATCGTATATTTTGTTCCAAGCAGACCAACCGATTGAATACCTTTTCTATTTATTTCTTTTGCAGTTGCATCCGCAATATGTAATACTGGAATGTTAATATTCTCCTTTATTTTCTCAACTACTTTATGCATTGTATTTGTGCAAATGATTATAAAGTCTGCTCCTCCTTTCTGCAATGAATACGCCGTATTCCCTAATACTTCTCCTGCTCCCTCCCAATCTCCGCTAGACTGGAATCGTTCAATCTCTTCAAAATTCACACTATTAATCAGACATTTTACTGAATGTAATCCACCTAATCTACTTTTTATTTCTTCATTTAAAATTCGATAGTATTCAGAAGTTGATTCCCAACTCATACCACCTATAAGACCTATCGTTTTCATAGTAAAACACCTACCTAAACTATTTTTATAAAACTAATAACAATATTTTATTATGTATATTATACACAATAAAACAAGACTTTAAATTTATAATATAAAGTCTTGTTTTAACTATTTCCAAGGAAATTTTATTATAATATTCTGAAATTAAAGCCCTGATGTTTTTATAGAATCTTCATATTGATAATTAAAACACTCTCGATACAACTGTTTGATTTCATCATAAGAAGGAACTCGTGGATTATTTCCTGGGCTACCACTTGCAATTGCATCTTTCGCCATTTTAAAAATAGCATTTTCAAATTCAACTTCGTCAATTCCGTATTCTCTTAAATTAGGAATACGAAGATCAAAACAAAGTTTCTTAATTTCAGCAATCGTGTAGTTCGCTACTTCTTCATCAGAATGAGAATACAAATCTTTGTTTAAGCTACGTCCTACTTCTGCTAACCTTTTTATTGCACTCATTTTTGTAAACTCTAAAACTGTAGGTAATAGTATTGCATTCGATATTCCATGTGGTACATGGAATATTGCTCCCACTGGACGGGACATACCATGCACTAATGTAACAGATGCATTTGAAAAAGCAATCCCAGCTTGTAATGAAGCAATCATCATTGCTTCCCTTGCTTCCATATTATCTCCATCTTCATATGCGATACGTAAATATTTCATAATGCTTTCAATAGCTGAAAGAGCAAGAACATCTGTAAGAGGTTGTGAAGCTTTAGAAATATAAGCTTCAATTGCATGGCATAATGCGTCTACTCCCGTTGCTGCAGTAATATGAGGTGGTACCGAACTTGTAAAAATCGGGTCTATTATAGCAACATGAGGGATAAAGCTTGGATGTTTTATCATCATTTTCACATCTGTTTTTTTATTTGTAATTACTGCTACACTTGTTACTTCCGATCCAGTACCAGAAGTCGTCGGGATTGCGATTAGCGGTAGTGGATTGTATTCTATTTCTATATCCTTTTGGACGTAATCTTCAATTTCTCCACCATTTGTATATAACACTGCTACTGCTTTCGCAGCATCAATACAGCTTCCTCCTCCAATACCTATGATAAAATCGCATTTTCCTTCTTTACAAATAGATAACGCTTCCAATACGTGTAAATTTGTAGGCTCAGTGTTTACTTCATTGTACGTAATAACAGTAATCCCTTTCGCATTTAAGTGATCCACACATCTTTCAACATAACCCAAACTCTCCATAATTGTATCACTTACAATAAAAGCCCTTTTCCCTAACTTTCTTGATTGATCCCCTAGTTTTTCAAACGAATTTCTTCCATATAATACAGACTTCGGCATACGAAACTCAGCAACTTCTTGCAAGTACTCCACCCCTTCTATCTATAATAAATATTTGCAACTACTCAGCCATGCATTTCATTCAGAAGTTTGATAAAGTCTATTATTCCAGTTAAAATAAGCCCCCTTATTAACTATACTTTGTTTTAAAACTTTGTGCGTGGCAGGAAAGGCCCTGACCGCTCCTATAAATAGCCAGGTCCTCTCTCGACCAACTTAAAAAACTTTTCTGCCGATTTTTCATAGAGTGACTGAGTAGTTACAATAAATATTTTATTATGTAAAATATCAATCTAATAAATATTTTCTTTTCGTATATTAACTAGTATTAATAGATCCCTGTTAAAGTATAGAATGCGATGACTGCAAATACAGCAATCGTTTTCAAAATTGTAATAGCGAATATATCTTTATACGACTGTTTATGTGTTAATCCTGTTACCGTTAGAATAGTAATAATTGCACCATTATGTGGTAATGTATCCATTCCGCCTGATGCCATTGATACAATGCGGTGCATAACTTCTAATGGAATATCATATTGATTGGCCGCTGCAATAAATTTATCCCCCATCGCACTTAACACAATTCCCATTCCGCCTGATGCTGAACCTGTAATTCCAGCTAAAATATTCGTCGTTACTGCCCCATTTACTAATGGATTCGTGAAAGTTGCAGAGATGCTATCTCTCATAATTGCAAAGCCTGGAAGTGCTGCAATAACACCACCAAATCCAAACTCCGCGCCTGTATTCATTGTTGCAAGTAGCGCTCCACCAATACTTGTATTCAATCCAGCTTGAAATCCAGTTACTACTCGTTTCCAATATAATAAAAGCGTTGATAAAATCCCTATAATAAGTGCCAATTCTACAGACCAAATCCCAACTACCGCACTTAATTCAACTTTTCCAAATGCTTTCATACCAATAGCTGAGAAATCAAAACCATCTGGATACCACTTTGGTATCATGATTGTGAAAACTTTATTCATTACACCTACTAAAATAAGTGGTACAAACGCAATTACTTGCTGTACTCTTGTAATTTCAATACTGCTTAATATCGGCATATCTTTTTGTTCTAACTGCAAAGATGCTGCCATTTCAGAATTCCCATCGTTAAAACCAAAATACCCTTCTCCTGCTGCTTTTGCCTTCTTACGCTTACTCTCTAAATAAAGTAAACCTAACGTTAAAACAAAAATTGCGCCTAAAATACCAAGTATCGGTGCTGCATAAATATCAGTTTTAAAAAAAGTTGTAGGTATTACATTTTGAATTTGTGGTGATCCAGGAAGCGCATCCATTGTAAATGTCGCTGCTCCAAGAACGATTGTGCCAGGGATTAAACGTTTTGGAATATCCGCTTGTCGAAACAACTTAGCCGCAAACGGAAATATAGCGAACACCACTACATACACACTAACACCGCTATACGTTAAAATAGCTCCCATTAAAACAATCGCTAAAATGGTACGTTTTTCTCCAACTAACTCTACAATCGTCTTTGCGATGGAATCAGCGATTCCTGACATTTCTACTACTTTCCCAAATATTGCTCCAAGTAAAAACACAGGGAAATATAATTTAATAAATCCTACCATTTTCTCCATAAAAATATTTGAAAAGAAAGGTAATACAAAACTAGGCTCTGTCAAAAATACCGCAAATAATGCAAAAATCGGTGCGAATAATATTACAGAAAATCCTTTATATGCTACAAACATGAGTAAACTAAGTGCTAATAAAATAATAACTAGCTCCAATTATAACCCTCCTTTTAAACTGAAAATTCAATCTTTTAACAACGAACTTTTACTCGTATTTCGAACCCTTTTATTTCATGACATTCCTCCTCTTTTTATCCCGCTATTTGCGGGCAGTAAGACTCCCACCTTAAAATTCAGCAAATGTGCAGAAGCTAGGCGGGATATCAACTGCTCGTAACAGCCCGATTGATCAGGGCTGTTAATCAGTGCTGGATGGACAGAACTTCCACTAATTAAAGTTTTACTTTATTACAAATTTTTCATGCTAAAATTGTCTAATTATAGTATTCGATTACATATGTAAAATCCCTTTAAACAAAACGATTTCATCGTCATATGTTATAAAGGGATTTCTAGGTTCTATTTCTATAGTTTTATCGTACTATTCTCTATACAAAAGCTTTGTAACTCTTCGACATCTTTCACTATATGAATCGCCCCAGCATCACCCAATTCAATCTCACTACCATATCCATACAATACACCTATTGAAGCAATTCCGTTACTGTTCGCACCGATTACGTCATGCTTTCTATCACCAATCATCACCATTTCTTCTTTTTGAAGTTCTTCATTTGTTTGTAAAATATGAGCAATTATTTCTTCCTTTTTTATTCTTGTCCCATCTAAATTACTCCCAACAATCTCTTCAAAAAAAGATGTTAACTGAAAGTGCTCTATTACTTGTTTCGCAAATACAGTAGGCTTTGAAGTTGCTACAAACAAACGATTGCCAGCATCCTTTAATTCTTGCAATAGGGCTGTAATTCCATCGTATACTTTATTCTCTAATAAACCACTTTGCTTTAAATATTCCCGAAAGTAAAACACCGCTCGTTCTACTTCTATTTCATTCATATTATATCTATCTGCAAAAGATTGTTGTATTGGTGGACCGATAAATGAATCTAACTCAATTATATTCACTTCTTCAATCCCCATTTTTTCTAACACGTATAGAACAGCATTGATTATCCCTTCTTTCGGATCAGTTAATGTTCCATCTAAATCAAATAGAAATGTTGTATACATATTTAATTCCCCCACTGATTTTATATGTACCCCATTAAGGCCATTCTCCTACTTACCCCTTTACTATACTATCACCATCTAACTTTTCAGAAAATTACTTTTTCTAACCCTTATACTTTCAGTTACAAAATCACAAAAGATATGATAAAGTAAAAAAGTTATACTTAATTTAATAGAAACTGGTGAATCACATGTCAATTACGTTAATTTTTATAATGGCTTTCACAATTGTTATCCACGCAGTTGAAACTAGCTCTTATAGTATTCGATTAGCTGGTGTCCGTTTAAAAAAGATTGTCGTTGCCTTATCCATCGTAGGAATGGTACTACTTATTTCAAGAACATCTAACTTACTACAAGCTTTTTTAATTGGTGGTATTGTCGATGAAGCAAAGCTAGATTCTTCTATTGATTTAGAGCATATTATACGGCTCGTTCTATTATCTGCTTCTGTCGGTACATTGCTCGCGATTATACTCTATCCAACTTTGACAAAGCTATTTGGATACGTCATTCAAAACTTTGAAACAGATGGTTCATTCATTCGAATGATGAAGACGAATAACATTCAAAAATTAAAGTACACAAAAAAATATGTACGCTTTCCAAAGTTTGAGATGATTCATCGAATGCGTATTGGCGGAATTCCGAAGCGAATTATGCTTATTAATATGTTTGCCACTGCCATTTATACAGCTGGTGTTCTTTCCGCACTATATGCTTCTTTTTTAAATCCGACTTATGCAACAAAGGCTACTACAGCTTCTGGTCTTGTTAATGGTTTTGCTACTATTTTATTAACAGTTTTACTAGATCCACGTATCGCACTTTTAACAGAACGGGCTCTTCAATCAGAAGAAGGTGCTGAAGCAATGAGTAAGATGTATGGTTGGCTCATGATTTCTAGACTTCTCGGTACATTATTAGCGCAACTATTATTCATACCAGGTGCTTACTGGATTACATGGATTATTAAGCTTATGAATTAATTCACTCTCTAAAAAAAGTAGGTGTACTATCAAATGACTATTAAAACCGAACAAGATATTATTCAATTGATCCAAAATGATCCGTGGATGATGAATGTATTACAAATGGCAAAATCACTAGAGCTACCTGATTGGTGGATTTGCGCTGGGTTTGTCCGTTCTAAAATTTGGGATACCTTACATAACTACGAAGTAAGAACGGCTACGCCAGATGTCGATGTCATTTATTATGATCCATTACATAAAGATGAAGTGTACGAACAATCATTAGAACAGAAACTAATGATTATGGATGCCTCTATCCCTTGGTCAGTAAAAAATCAAACTCGCATGCATGTAGTGAATGGAATGCCGCCATACTCTTCTTCTGTTGATGCTATTTCTAAATTTCCTGAAACAGCAACCGCTCTTGGTGTTTCTTTGGACGAACAAAACAAAGTCATATTAACATCCCCATGCGGAATAGAAGATGTACTTTCATTACAAGTGAAACCTACACCTCATTTTCTTGAAACGAAAGAACGAATACATATGTACAACAAAAGAGTTAATCAAAAGAAATGGCAAAGTAAATGGCCTAATATTACAATCACTTATCCAGAAATTTAAAATAGAGCGCTTCGCATTATACGAAGCGCTCTTTCTTTTTTAGTTCAAAAAATGAATGACTGTTTCAGCAAATCGATCAGCTTCCTCATAATGTGGTGTATGGCCACTCTCTTCGAATATGATATGCTTCCCATTTGAAGCATCATTATTAAATATTTCAATTTGTTTTTCACACGTTACTACATCGTATTTTCCTACAATTAATAACATTGGATTTTGTATATCTTTTATTTTAGATAATAATGACGTATGACATGCTCCCTCTAATTTTAATCTATCAAAATGAATTTTGGAGCGATTTGAAAATACTTCCCACTCTTCATCACTATATAAACTATCGTCTGTCTCATCTATTTTATAATTGTAAATCTCCATTCTTTTTTCTTCTAATTCAGCACTTAATCTTATATAAGCTTCTAACAACTCTTCTGAACTAGCATTATTAGATGAATAAGCAAAGCAGTCTTCTGCTGCCGCTTCTTTTCCATACTTTTATAATAACGTTCCTGTCTTTTGTAATAGAGCCCTACTTGTTAATGCAAAATCGAAAGTCGGACCTTCAAATATTATTTTCTCTATTGAATTTGGATATGCCCTTGCATATAACAATGCTACATATCCACCGAAAGAGTGCCCGATTACAGACCATTTCTCAATTTGTAGTAGTTTTCTTATTTCCTCACAGTCTTCAACTAAATCATTTAATCCAAAAGATTCTTCCTCAGTAATTCCTTCTGATCGACAAACTCCTCTTTGATCTATCATAATTACATATAAGGAATCTTTTAATCGTTCCGCTTGATGAAATGAAAAATCATAACAGCTTTCACCTGGACTACCGTGTAAAAATAATACTGGTTTATTTTTAGGACTTCCATGTGTTTCAACGTATAGCTTTTTCCCTCTCATGTTCATATATTTCCCAACTTCAATCAAATTCGTTTTTATGATCATCACCTTCTTTTTTACCGAATATTATAACATTTAATATTAAATAATCCCTATTACATTTAAAAATACGATAACTATCGCAAGTGGTGCTACAAATCGAAGTAAAAATGCCCAGATAGTAAATACTATCTTTCCGTAATTTCCACCTACAAAAAATTCTGCTTCTAGTACTTTCTTTTCCATTTTGAATGAAACGAAAATACTAATAAATAGCGCTCCAAGTGGCATTAATATATTACTAGATAAGAAATCTACTGCATCAAAAATATTCTTTCCAAAAATCGTAATATCACTCCATACTCCAAATGATAACGCAGATGGTATACCTACTAAGAAAATGCAGAAACCAATGATCCATGATAGTCTAGTTCTTCTTTCTTGTTCACCATTTGCTAATGCTGAAACAACCGTCTCTAGTAGAGAAAATGCCGATGTTAATGTCGCAAATGTAAATAGCGCAAGAAATACCGTTAAGAACAATCCTCCTAATGGAATTTGACTAAATACAGATGGTAATACGATAAATAGTAAGCCTGGCCCTTCTGTCGGCTCCATGCCTAACGAAAATACTGCTGGAAAAATGGCAAGACCTGCAAATAAAGAGACGAATAAATTCAATCCAACAATTGTTATTGCTGATTTTGGTAAACTTTCTTTTTTATTTAAATACGAGCTATACGTAACCATAATCGAAATCCCTATACTAATCGCAAAGAATGATTGGCCCATTGCGAACAAAATACTTTCTGAAGTAATCTTTGAGAAATCTGGTTGTAAGAAAAACTTTACACCTTGCATTGCATTATCCAATGTTAATGAACGAATAATAAGGGCGACAAATAAAACGAACAATGCTGGTAGCATATATTTACTTGCTTTTTCAATTCCGTTTTGTACACCTTTTGATACAACCCATATCGTAATGAACATAAAAGCGAAATGTCCAGTAATAGCCCAAAGCGGATTTCCAATTGTTTCAGTAAATAACGAACCGTAATTTTGTTCCGGAGTAATAAGCTGTCCTGTTACTCCCCTGAAAAAATATATTAAAACCCATCCACCTACAACGCTATAAAATGAAAGTAGTATAAAACAAGTTCCAACGCCAAGACGTCCTATCCAGTGCCATCCTGTATTTGGTGCGATACTTTTAAATGCTCCAACTGCTTGTTTCTGTGTACTGCGTCCAATCATAAATTCAGCTATAAGTAGCGGTAGTCCAATTAATACAGTAAATAATATAAAGATTAAAAAGAATGCTCCTCCTCCGCTCTTCCCAGCGATATAAGGGAATTTCCATATTGCGCCAAGTCCAATTGCTGATCCTGCTGCTGCCATTATAAAACCTAATTTCGAAGTCCATTGCTCCGTCTGTTTCATCCTATTTTCCTCCTGTTAAAATCATTTTATATTAATAAATAAATATTATTGATCAATCTGAATAAAACCTCCATTTCTTTTTCTATAAAATAAAAAAATGGCCCAACGTCTCTATATAAAGAGACGCTAAGCCATTTACTTAACGCGGTACCACCCTTATTGATTCCATTATGAATCCACCTTAGTAGTAATCGTTTGATTACAAACCTAATATCGAAGGTTAACCGTTAAGATTTACTAAGAATGTGATTCCGTTCCACCTTACTGCTCCTAGGCGAGTTCAGGATGTCATTTGACTATGTCGCACCAACCCATAGCTCTCTGTACAAATACATGACCTTACTACTCCTATTCAACACATTTTAATATTTAGAATATATTTTCTTTTGAAATTAATATGAAGTATATCGGTTATATTTATAACTGTCAAGGGATATATTATTTTTTTGTCGAAAAGGATTTTTATAAACTTTCAATGTAAAAATGAAAGAACAGTAAAAAAGCATCTTCGCGATAATCGCGAAGATGCTTTTTTATGGTATAAGACGTGTACAATCTCTCGGAAAAGCACTCGCCTCTCGTACGTTTGTTAATTCTAAAAGTTTATATACAACTCTCTCTAATCCTATCCCAAAACCACCATGTGGTGGACAACCGTATCGGAATGTATTTAAATAAGATTGAAATTTCTCTGGATGTAATCCTTTTTCTTTAAAAGAAGCAAGTAACATGTCATAGTTATGAATTCGCTGTGCACCTGATGTAATTTCTAATCCTTTATATAATAAATCGAATGAATCAGTAATAGTTGGATTTTCTTTATTCGGTATCGTATACATCGGTCGCGCTTCTTTCGGATAATGTGTAATGAATACAAATTCACTATTATATGTTTCCTTCACATATTTCCCTAATAACTTTTCACCTTCTGTATCTAAATCCCCTTCAGGAGATTCTTTCCGATACTTCATTTTCAAAATTTCTTGCGCTTCTGCCAATGTGATTTTAGGAATTTCTATAATGACAGGTACTTCTATTTGTAGTAGCTGTAATTCTTTTTCACAGTTTTTTGCTACTTGTTGAAACATATATCGTAAAACATCCGTTTCTAATTGCATCACTTCATGAAAATCATGAATAAATCCAAGTTCTACGTCTAACGATATATATTCATTTAAATGTCGTGACGAGTTATGATGTTCAGCCCGGTACACAGGAGCAATTTCAAAAACACGTTCGAGTCCTCCCGCTACCATCATTTGTTTATAAAACTGTGGTGATTGAGCTAAATACGCTTCTTTTTGGAAATATGGAAGCTTAAAAACATTCGCTCCTCCTTCTGCGCCTTGCGAGACAATTTTCGGAGTAAATATACGTGTGAAATCGTTCTCTATTAGAAACTCACTAAAACTTTGAACGAGTGTAGATTTCACTTTAAATATCGCCGCGATTCGCTCATGTCTTAACGACAATACTCGCTCATTCAATAATTGATCTAGGCCAACTTGTAACTTTTTTTTATTTATTTCAAATGGAAGTGATTCTGCTCCATTTAATACTTTCACTTCATGTGCAAGTATTTCAACACCTAATTCTGTTTTCGATGTCTCTACTATTTCTCCAATTATTTGGACCACACTTTCAACATCAACTTTGTATCCGGCTAACTCGTTTTCTAATACACATTGAATAACTCCCGTTCGGTCCCTTAATAATAAAAAACTAACATTCCCTAGATGACGAATCTTTTTTACCCATCCTTGTAGTAATACAACCTTCCCGCCATGTTCCGTACATTCTCGTGTGAGTGAACGCTTCATTATTTGATCCATTACATTTCCCTCCAATAGTTTTATTTTTATTTACATTATTGTTGTCATCGTCGTCATCCACGGTCACTCACCTCCTTTCAAAGAATACAAAAATCCGCCCCTATAAATAGGGACGGATTTTTCCGCGGTACCACCCAAATTGTCATAATGACCATCTTAGCCCTGATAACGGTAGGTACCGTTTGCTTTTACTAATTATCACGTTCAAAGCAACACTCACAGGTGTCTTTCCATCATGCGGTATCGCAATCTTCCCAGCAATCGATTGCTCTCTGTAGACCCTTGCATCATGTACTTTTCCTAATCATCACTTTTTATATTTACAGAGTATTCTATCTTTTTATTTTATAAAACGCAAGCCTTTTTAGAAAAATATTGCGATTTCTCACTAAACAGACCCCTTCTAAAGGTATGTAATATGAACATTGAACTCTATACAATTATCATTTGACAGCTTAGAAATGTTTTATCCTTCTCAAATTCTTTCAATTGAATTTCTTTCCATTTTATTACATATTTTGCGCATTTCCCACGCATATTATTATTAAAGTTTTATCGGAGGTGTACATATGAAAAAAACAATTAGTTTCTTTCTCCTATTATTATGCTTAGTTGTAGTTAATGAAGCATATGCCTATTCACCAAAATCTTTACCAATCTCTCAAAATTCTGATCAATGGCAAGTAAATATTGATGAAGTAAAAAGAACGAGTGAAAAATTGTTACAACCAAAAAAAGGTGTATTTCAAACATATCATTTCTCTGTAAAAAATCTTGGGAAAAGTGAAGTGTATAATGTACAAGTTGAAGTCTTCCGCAATGAACCAAATACGAAAACAAAATATGAACTCTTTTCCCTAAAAGAAAGTCGTCTAGCGGGCGGAAAAACTGGATTTGAACACGCTAATTTTCCAGTTTCTACAAAAGTGGATAAGGTTGATGTGATCATTACGTGGCAAGAACATCCTTTCCGCTCCATGAGAAACGGTCAAAAAGTTGAATCTAGAAAATTTAAAGAGCATTTTGTTTTTAAAGAAGCAGTAAAGTGAACTTATCGGTATATGTATATTATTACCGCTACCAATAAATTTTCCAGTACCAGTTCTTAAGCAAATAAAAAAGTCGTGGCTTTTAAACGCCACGACTTTTTATATTAATTCGTACTAATTCCTCTCGCTGTCCAAATTCGATCGATTTCCGCGGCATGTTGTCCGCCGTATAAAAGAGCATCCGCTTGCTTAATTGCTTTCGCTCCATCACGGAATTTCGCATTTGGCGTTAATGACCAATGTGATTGTAAAATAATTTTTGTTGCTACATCACGTCCAAAAGATTGCGCCATTTCGTATTGACCTTGAGCCCAAATTTCCCCATCATTATGCACTTCATTCGTTATATCTTTCGGGTATACTTTATTCGTATCTAATCGGCGTAAGCACGTCGGATCTGAACTAGAATAAGCAGCCGCATCCCATTCTCCAATACATGCTTTCCCGTATCCTGTTGTCGAAACTGCATCTTCATAAGTAGCACCTAAGAAGTCTCCAAATCCTTCTCCCATCGCTCCACCTTCTGGTGAACTTCCGAAGCCTGGCACTTGATTATCTTGAATAGAATGACCATATTCATGCGCAATAATGCCAGCATCTTCTGCATCATCTACTCCGCCAGTACCGAAGGTTAAAGCTTTCGTTGATGGAGAATAGAATGAATTATCGTCAGTTGTACCATTTACATTCACTTTAATCGAACGTTTATTAATATTTTGAAAGCCTAATCCTTGAATGTAACGCTGTAATGTATCAATATGATAATATGACATAACATCTTCAAAACTATCATTTGCACGTGTATAGTTAAATTGTAAGTTTGTAGATTTCGTCTTCGCTTTTGAAGAAATCGTAACATACTCACCAATTAAAAATCCTGTACCATCTAAACCTTTTAACGTAACAGTTTTCAATTGATTCGTTAATGCTGTTGAATCTGCATCATTATTATCTTTTAACCCTGCTAAACTTCCACTAGATACGACAGGGTTAGGTAAAAATACTTTTCCTGTTCCTTCTGCTTTTCGGTTTATATCAACTTTTTTAATTAACTTTCCATTTTCCGCATCAATGAATGTTTCCCATGCACCGAATGGATTATTAGAATGGACTACCACTTTATATACAGGAATAGCGACTCCCTCTTCAACAATATATCCGAATTCTTTTTCTGTAGGAGCCCATAAGTTTTGCTCACTTTCTCCTCCAACATACGCCATCGATTTTTGTTCTGCATCTTTTTCACTAATTTTTTTCGTAACTTCCTTCACACCTGTAACAGGCTGATAATCAGAAACCGCAAGTAAGCCTTTTCCCTCTCCGTTAAGAGTAACTGTAATTTGTTTTGAAAATACAGGCGCACCATTGACCACTTGTTGGAACCTAACATATGAAGCTACTGATGTTTCTGTTGTAGAAATATATTGCAAGTCTGAAAGGTCTGCCTTCAATCCATATTCCGTAGCATGTCCTTTTAAATATTCAATTGCTTTTTTCTGTGGTGAATAAGCTTCTAGCTTTACTTGCTGTTGTTTTTCCAGTGCTGAAACAGTAGAAATTGTCCCCATTACTAATGGCACAGTCATTGCCATTGCCACCATTTTTTTGTTTAACATAAAACCACTCCCCCTAATAAATTGAAAACTTTACCCCATTCCTATAAGGCTATTCCTGTCCACAAGTAACGAAATAAAGTGAATCTACGAGTAATTCTATACAAACAATTCTATTACCTTTACATTTTGGGTAAGTGAAATTTTCTCAATATTTATGTGTAAAACGAGAAAAATACTGTAGAAATATATTTCTTTTGTAAATTTCTTTACCTTATGCTTTTTAAAGTAATGTGTAAAAAATAAGTTATTTTTTACCTAACGGTAGGTTGAAAATAATATTAATGAATGATACGATTTATGTAACCTTTTTTATTAGGAGGACTTATCATGAGCAAAAGTGAAGAAACACTCTCTTCCATAGTCGAAGCAAGTTATCGACTATTTGCCGGTCACGGCATTGCCAAAACGACCTATACAATGATTGCTGAAGAAGTTGGTATTGCCAAGCCATCTATTTATTATTACTTTAAATCTAAAGATGCATTAATTGAAAGTATTTTTAATGAATTATGTGCAGCGATGCAGTTCTCCTCATTCTTTCATACAGAAGAATTTACGAAAGAGAATTTCATTGAGAAATGTGTTGAAATTGGCTTTAAAATGATAGACGAACAACAGAAAGATCCTTATTTTAATCGTGTATTACAAGAATATGTATTACTATCTTCAAGAAACGATATGTACAAAGATCGATTACTAACTGTACAAACAGAATATTTAAACGGATTTGAATCACTCCTAACAAAAGCAAATGAACTTCAACTCATTCAAAATAAAAATCTAGTTTCAAAAGCTCATATGTTAACATTAGTTCTTGATAATATTGGGAATTTTATGATGTTACATTTAGATATGGATTATAAACAAATATGGATTGAAGCTGTAAATAGCATTTTTGAAAGCAGGGATTGAAGTGAATACAAAAAAGCGCATTATCGGCTTAGATTTTGCTAGAGCGTGGGCAATGTTTGGAATGTTACTAGTTAATTTCATGGTGATAACAGGGGCGGAAGGAAATGGACCTCCTCTGTTAAAAACCTTTATAACACTTTTTGAAGGTAGAGCTTCTGCCTTGTTTGTTATACTTGCTGGGATTGGCATAACTTTAATGACTAAATCATCTGTTGCTAGCCAAGAGAAAATAAAAATCAATACCAGCCGAATATTGATTTGGAAACGATCACTATTCTTATTTATTTTAGGATTATTATTGTATGTAATGGAATGGACGGGTGATATTTTACACTACTACGGCGTTTACCTTTTCATCGCTGCATTACTAATT
Source organism: Bacillus sp. SRB_8 (assembly GCF_003264205.1). Taxonomy (NCBI): domain Bacteria; kingdom Bacillati; phylum Bacillota; class Bacilli; order Caryophanales; family Bacillaceae; genus Bacillus; species Bacillus sp. SRB_8. The sequence goes on from NZ_NADT01000019.1 coordinate 446,220, forward strand.
ACTGTACGAAGAACTATACTAATATGGCTTTCTATCATTATTTTACTTGCTGCACAATATCTCCAACTTACTTTCAACGCCTTCGAAGGATGGGGAGGCACAATCCCATTTATAAACTATATAGACTTTTGGACCTTAACAGGTTTTCTTCGCAACTTATTTTTTAATGGCTATCACCCTATTTTCCCATGGTTTTCTTTCTTCTTAATCGGTATGATAATTGGCAGATTAGATCTTCATAATAAAAATATTAGAGAAAGATTACTCTTACTCAGTATTACAATCACAATACTGACAGAACTTTTATCAAAAGGACTTACACACTTCTTTATTCCATACATCGGCAAAGAGGCAGCTACATTTTTGTTTAACACAGGACCCATTTTGCCCAATATATTATACGTCGCATCCGCTACAGGATCTGCTATTGCTATATTAATAATTTGCCTCTACATTGCTGAAAAATATGAAAATAATTGGTTTGTTACTTCCATTATACAAACAGGACAATTAACATTAACGCATTATGTAAGTCATGTATTTATCGGTATTGGCGCATTGATTGTATTAAATCGTATGGAACATCAAACACTACTTTTCGTTTTATTATTTGCTACTGCATTTTTCATTTTCAGTATTTTATTTAGCGTATTATGGCGAAGGAACTTTTCTAGAGGACCTATCGAATGGATTATGCGGAAAATAACTGATTAATTTATCTTCATACAAAAAAGGAAGTTGGAATGATTCCATCTTCCTTTTTTCTTTAATTAGCCGCGTTTAATTTAATTCGGATCTTTGTCTCACCTAAAGAAAGTTCATCGTCCTCATTCGTTAAGTGACCAAATGTAAATTGCTTGACGAGTAAGTTTTCTTCCAATAAATCTTTATGATTCGTTAACGTTTGCTGTAGTTCTTCTTCTGTATCAAGAATTACATCCACTCGTAAATTAACTGGTAAATTCAACTGCTTACGATATTCTTGAACTGCACGAATAAATTCACGTGCTACTCCTTCTTGTAACAATTCTTCCGTTACATTCGTATCTAACATTACCGTATATTGACCGTTAGTCGTATTTGAGAATCCTGATTTCGCAACTTTCTCTACTAATACATCTTCAGCTGTTACAACTACTTCTTCTCCTGGTGCTACTTCGTAAACTGCTCTTTCTGTAGATACAAAGTGTTGTACTTCTTCTTTTGATAATTGTTTTAGCCAGCCATTTACTGCATTCACACTTTTACCAAACTTCGGCCCAGCCGTTTTAAAATTCAGCTTTAATTGATAGGACGTGTATTTCGTTTCATCGAGTTCAACATGGAACGCTTTTACATTTAGCTCATCCATGATGATATCACGATAAGATTCCCAATCCATATCATTTTCATTATGCGCTAGTAATACAAGTTCTGCTAACGGCTGTTTTACTTTTAATGAATGTTGATTACGGTTACTTCTTCCAAGTTCAACAACTTGTAAAACAGCATCCATTTCTGCTTCTAACTCAGGCTGGATAAGTGATTCGTTTACAACCGGATAATCTGCTAAATGAACGCTTCTTCCTTCTAAATTCAGATGAATATCCTCAGCTACAAACGGTGTAAATGGTGCGATTAATTTACTAATTGTTACAAGCACTTCATGAAGCGTTTCATACGCAGCTGCTTTTTCAGGATTCATACCAGATTCCCAGAAACGATTACGTGATCGTCTTACGTACCAGTTACTGACTTCATCTACAAGCGCCGCGATTTCACGAGCTGCATTCGTAAATTGATAATCATCAAGTGCTGTTCTCACTTTTTTCGTTGTGCTATGCAATCTTGATAATACCCATTCATCTAATTTCGTACGTTTAACTTCATACTTTTCTTTCGGATTATACTCATCTAACTTTGCATATAAAACGTAGAAGCTATATACATTGACTAACGTATCTACAAATTTAGATTTTGCTTCCAGTACTGTTCTTTCAGAAAAACGCTTTGCATTCCACGGAGCACTGTCAACAAGTAGAGCCCATCTTAAAGCATCTGCACCAAACTGATTTACTAAATCAACTGGATCTAGTGCATTTCCTTTACTTTTAGACATTTTCTGTCCTTCCTCGTCTAGAACATGCCCTAGTGATAACACTCGTTTATATGGTACTTTCCCTGTATATAGCGCTGATACGGCTAATAAACTATAAAACCATCCGCGTGTTTGATCAATGCCTTCTGCAATAACATCTGCTGGAAACTGTTCTTCAAATAACTCTTTATTTTCAAATGGATAATGATATTGTGCAAACGGCATGGAACCACTATCAAACCAAACATCGATTACTTCTGGTGTGCGATTCATTGTACTTCCGCATTTTTCGCAGCAAACTTGCACTTCATCTACATACGGCTTATGCAATTCTAAATCTTCAGGTGTTTCTTTCGTACTATGCTTTCTTAATTCGGCAATGCTTTTCGGTGCGAATTGATGATCGCAGCTTTCACATTCCCATACGTTTAAAGGTGTTCCCCAATATCTATTCCGGCTAATATTCCAGTCCACCATGTTTTCTAAAAACTTACCAAACCGTCCATGCTTCATATGGTCTGGATACCACTTAACAGAATCATTATTTCGTAAAAATGTTTCTTTAATCTCAGTTGTTCGGATTAACCAGCTTTCTCCTGCATAATAAAGTAATGGTGAATCACAGCGCCAGCAATGCGGATAGCTATGTTCATATTTTTCTTTATGATATAGCAAACCTTCTTTCGCTAAATAACGAACGATATCAACGTCACAATCTTTTACAAACTTACCTTTAAGAAATGGTACTGCATCCGTATACTCACCTTTCTCATCTACAACATGTAAGAACGACAATCCTTCACTTTGAACGACTTTATAATCGTCCTCCCCATATGCTGGAGCGATATGAACGAGTCCTGTACCACTATCTGCTGTTACAAAATCTGCTGCAATTACGTGGTACCCATTTGTAACTTCCTTCATCGGAAACGGTGCTGTATAAGATATGTTTACTAATTCTTCGCCTTTGTGAACAGATAATACTTCATAGTTTTCTTTTAATACTTCTTGTACACGCTCTTTCGCAACAATGTATACATACCCTTCTTGTTTCGCTTTAACGTATTCCATATTTGGATGTACGGCAAGTGCAACATTCGCTGGAAGTGTCCACGGCGTTGTCGTCCATCCAAGGAAATATTCATTTTCACTATCTTTTACTTTAAACTTAACCGTTGCGCTTAAATCTTTCACTGTTTTATATCCTTGTGCAACTTCATGTGAACTAAGCGATGTTTGACAGCTTGGACAGTATGGAGAAACTCTATGTCCTTTATATAACAAACCTTTTTCATGAATCGTCCCTAAAATATTCCATACACTTTCGATATATGGATTCTCTAGAGTAACGTATGGATCATCCATATCTACCCAATATCCAATGCTCTCCGTAAATTCACGCCACTGCTTCTCATACGTGAATACACTCTCTTTACACTTTTGAATAAATGGCTCAATGCCGTACTCTTCAATCTCATGCTTACCTGAAATACCAAGTTGTTTTTCGACGCCTAATTCTACAGGTAATCCATGTGTATCCCAGCCAGCTTTTCTTAACACTTTATATCCAGCCATCGTTTTATATCTTGCTACTAAATCTTTAATTGCCCGACCAAGTGCATGGCCGACGTGTGGTAAACCGTTCGCCGTTGGTGGTCCTTCATAAAACACAAACGATTGTGCGCCTTCTCTATTCTGAATTGATTGTTCAAAAATGCCCTGTTCGTTCCACTGCTTACGAATACGTGTTTCTCTCCCTACAGCCGACTCTTTTACATCTACTTTCTTCATCTACAATCACTCCTTTGAATGTTTTAAAAGCACACAAAAAACCCGCCCCTATGAAGTAGGGACGGGTTTACCCGCGTTACCACCCTAATTCTATTAGCTTTTCACTAATAGCACTTAGCAACGTACTAATATACGCGTTCTTTGTAACGGTAGACATCCGTCCGAGCTTACTTTATTCAGCCACGGCTCCTCGGAGATGATTTTCAAATAACGTCTGCACACCGGCTTTCAGCAATACACCGGCTCTCTGGAGAACAGCTCACTATTTTACTCTTTCTCGTCTTCAGATTTGTATACTTTATTAAAAGTTATTTTATGCCATTAAACAATTAATTGTCAACTAATTCGAAATATATTTTTATTTATACCCTTTTTCTCTATTCTTATACAATTACTTTTCAAATTCTCGCAATCCTGCTAAATCTTCATCTTCCTCTGCAAGTTCAGCGAAAAATCCTGTTTCATCTTCACGAAGCACAATTTCAAGTTCATCTCTTGCCTCTTCATTTCTGTTTAATGATGTTAAATAACAAGCATGATCGTATCTTGCTAACAAGTCAGTAGCATCAATTGCTAATATTTCACTTGTTATTTTTTCTGCCTTTGTCGTTTGCCCAGCTCTATGATACGAAGATGCTAAAGCAAGAAGAATTGCCGTTTCATTCGGATGATATACAGAAGCGTCTTCTAATAACTGAATCGCGTCCTCAATTCTCTCTTGACTTTGATATATTTCTGCTAAAGCAAGGAATCCTCTACTTACAAATGGTGTTTTCTCAATTAATTGCAAGTAAATTTTTTCGGCTTTTCTTTCTTCGCCTAGCTTACATAATACATTCGCTTGTAAAAGAAGAGTATCATAATCATCCGGTAGCTCTCGGACCATTTGTTTCGTTAATTCAAAAGCGTCTCGTAACATATCTTCTTCTTCACACTCAATGAAAAGATTTACAAGTTGCTTCGCTACATCATAATCCCACTTATTTTCTAACGATGTTTGTAAAACCTCTATAGCTTCTTTATTCATCGCCGCATTCTCATAAAATATTGCGAAACGCTGCGCTGCCATACTATTTTTCGGATTTAACTTTAAGGAGATTTCAAATAAATCAATAATAACTGTAATCATTGAAATTTCCTTCGCACGATTTTTCATACGATAAAATGCTCTTGTAAATATAGATTTTTTCGGTTGCTCATTTTGTTGCCTTTCTACTAATCTTTCGGCAACCGCAGTAGCTGCATACATAAACGCTGTACTTCTTTCTGCTTTTTTCACCTTTAGCGTATGAAGTACGTCTCGTATTTGGGATAATTTTTTATGTTGTTCCATTGCTTTTACGTACACACCAAAAATACGTTCACTTTCCAAATCTTTATGCATTACTTTCAGCGCAACTTCGATTGCTTCTGCATTCTGCTTTTTAACTAGCAATTTCGCATAATGATATAGTACTTCCACATGCGCTTCATCTCTTTTCATTGCGCATTCGATATATTCTTTTTCTTTATCTATGTCATTCATCGCGCCAAACACGTATGCAATCGCATCTAAACGCCATGTTTCAGGAACTTCTTCCTCCAATTTTTCTAGTTCAACTAGCAATTCTTCCTGAAGATTCATTTCTACTGAAAGCTGCGCTAAATATTCCATATTTATATGCATTGGTTCTTCTTTCATCGCCTGGACCATATGCTTTTGTTCTTTGGAACGATTCTCTTCTTTTTCGTATATTTCAGCAAGCTGCAAATGTACACCTAAGAAGTTCTTATCCATTTCTAAACATGTTTCATACGCATGCTTCGCTTCTTGAAATTGCCCTAACGCCATGAATGTTTCACCGATACGGAAATACGGCAATGAATCTTGTTTTTTCTTAAGTGCATCATTATACCGATTTATCGCCTGATCATACTGTCCAATAGATTCATATAAAACACCTGCGTAACAACCGTATTCAATTACATCCTCTTTTTCTTTTTCTAACGTTCTTAAAAATGCTATGCCTCGTTGCACAAAAGCTGTGTCTTTTATTCGATTTACATACTCATCCAACACGCTCGCTATATTAGCGTATACGCTTCGTATACCGTTCTCTAATTTAGAAAGTGCAAGTTTTAACTCTTTTTCATCCTCACCTAATGCCATTTCAGCATCCCATAACACCATACCAGCATTCATAAGGAAATCTTGATTGTCTTCAAATTGCTTATTAATACTGACAATATAGTTTTTTGCATCCTTATATTGTTCCTTTGCCATATAAACTTGAATTAAACCGAAATGAGAATATACATCTTCATTATTTTCTTCTAAAGAACGCTTATATATAGTTTCCGCTTCTTCAAGTTCATCATTTTGAAAATGAAAATCTCCTAAACGAACATATAAAGACGCCTGATCTTCACAATTTTGAATTCCTTGTAATAGAATTTCCTTCGTATTTTTCTCATCATCCAAATCCGATTCATAGATTTCCGAAAGCTTCGTATATAAATAGGCTGCTGTTTTATCTAATTGAATCGCCACTTTAAGTCCTTTTACCGCCAAATACACTTTCCCTAAATACTGAGCACATCTTGCACGTTCATACCATATGTGCGCTTCATATTTATATTCTTTTAATAAATCATTAAAGAATCCATATGCTTCTTCATATCGTTCTAAATCTATTAAAATTAAACCGTGATTTACAAGTGTAAACCTTTCTGGACTACGTTCTATAGCTGTTAGAGAATACTCTAGCCCCTTTTCGGATTGATCCATATACATGTATGATAATGCTAAGAAACTCCACGCAACTGGTTGATCTGCATCCAATTGTAATGATGAACGAAAACTAGCAATCGATTCTGCATAATTATCTTGCTCAAAAGAATAACGTCCATTTATAAAATGATACAACGCTTGATTGCTTTTCTTCTCCACACTTTGAAGCATCTGTCCTGCTTTTTCCATATCCTGCAGACGAATAAAACACTGTGCACTATGCAATTTCACAAAGTCAGAGCTCGGAAACTTTTTCATTAATTTTTCTATACAAAACTGAATAAAATCTTTATCTACTTCAGCATCTAAATGTTTAATCGTATATAACCAAGTGTTTGGATTTTCACTTGTTTCTTTTAAAAATAGTACTAATTTTTCAATTCCCTCTTTATCTTGCTCACCTAAATGATCTGTAAGAGAAAAGATTGTTTTATAATAAGTGTGTTCTTCCTCATTTAAAAATGAAAGTTGTTCCATTCTATCTTTTGGTATAAACGTAATAGCTAAACAATCTGTATAACGATATTTTTCTTGCAACTTATCATATTCCACAAGAATCGGTTCCAAGAAATTCGGATCTTGAATATAAAAAGCTTGCAGTACATCGTCATAACCAGAAAGCACTTGTACATGGGAAGCGTGCTCAATATCTATACTTAATAAAACGGGAATACCTTGATTGAGTAATCTCTTATAATTTTCCTCATTCCCTTGAAAATAACGATATTCGTAACCTTGCTCTTCTATATATGTAACTGTATCTGAAAACTTAGAACCTGTTACATCAAAAATATGTTGAGCAATTTCATCTTGCGTACGTTTTTCTCCCCATACCCCTAACATCATTTCCAAACTTGTCGGAACGCAATAGTTATCCTTTTGTACAACCGGAACTATCGGTAAACGAACCTTTTTTCCATCAGGATTTTTTTCTATATGATGATATAGAGAATTTTTCAAACTCTTTTCACTTTTCAATAGTGCTTGCAAATCGTGAATATTATTCATTTTATAAAATGCTTCTGCACGTAAATGTATAAAATAAGTTGTATATGCATGATGCGGAAGCATATGATTGATTTTATCTATTACCGCTAACATTTCTTCATAGCGCTCTAAATCTAATAAATATTTTACTTTTTCAAAATAGAAATATGGTACTTGAGGGAACTTTGCAATCGCATCATTAATGAGTTGTAACGCTCGCTGCTGTTCACCTTTATATGCATATAATTGCGCCAATAAGTACGTAGCTAACTCTTCACAATCTTTATGCTGCTGACCGAATAAAAGTTGTTCCTCTGCCTTCTCCCACTCACCAGTCTGTATATATAAGTAACCCCATTTATCAAAAACTGCACACGTACTATATTTTTCCGCCTTTTGCATATAGGCATAGGCCTCTTCATTTCGCTTCATATCTAGCAAACATCTAACTAACGTAAAGTATGCTTTCGTTAAAACATCCGCATCAGTTTCCTCTTCATTTACCTTTTCCAAAGAAGCTTTTAACAATTGTTCAGCATCAAGGATTTTACGCTCATCAATTAATTCATCACAATATAAAGAGAGCGTTCTCATATTTGGGAATTTTTTATAAGTATAACGAATTAAAAAGGAGCTATATTGATGCATCAAACCTTCATCAGCAAGACGAATTAATGTATCAAACTCCTTAGGTGACGAGACGTTAGAAAGCCAGTTCTTCACGTATGATAACTTATTCGTTTCTTTTATATGCGCAATTTCATTATTTATCTCATGTAATCCATCTACGAATCTCTTTTCTTTCAAACAAATCTCTAATTGCTTAAAATCTAGCATGCATTCACCTCAAATTATTATTTATACTGCCATTTGCAAGCAGTATTCTAACCTACTTGCTTAGATTTTACACATCATATAGTATGCATTCAACTAAAACCTCATATAATGAACGATATTATTTAATATTATTCAAGTTTATAACTAAATATCTTAAAAACGATACTTTTTCTCGTTATTTTGTTTAATTTGATGAAATAACATGTATTATTCGAAGATGGGTTTTATCTTCTTTTTTGAGCCTTCATTCAGTGGATGAAATTATATTAACGATTTGATAAGATATATCGATTCACCGAAAAATCTTGATAATAATGATAACCTATCCATATTAGAAATGTAGCAATTCTCCTTCTCCCTTACTTTTCTAATATGATATTTACTTCTTTATTTCACCAAATGTAATTTTCATATTCGGAGCATATACTAAAGATGCATGTATATGAAACATTTCAAAAAATCGTAGTTCTGCTTCATATTGAGCGAGTGCATCAGCAAATGTTAAGCCCCGACTCATTAAACGGTCTATAAATTGTTGTTTTTCACCTGGATTACTAGCAATCCCCTCTTCTTTTAGAGAATTATATAATCCTTGCTTATCATTTTGATTTAAATTAGAATCTAAATAATTCACTTTATCACTTACTCTACATTCAATATTTTTAACACCTAATTCACTTAAATACATTGGTATTTTCATGCCAATATTGCCATCTCTACCACTTCTGTGTACATCTTCTTCAAATAACTTCTGCAAAACACCAAGCTGGATAATTTCCGATTGAATTAATCCGTCTAGCGTGTATGAGGACATATTAGAAATCCAATGTGGTTCAAAACAAATAACATGTCCGCCCTCCTTAATCAAATTTATCATTTTTTGCAACATTGCTTTGGGTGAATTCATATGTAATAAGAAGGCATGACAGATTGCTATATCATATTTATTTTCCAATTCAATTTCTGTAGCATCTCCTTCAATAAATTCTGATTCATATGGAAGCGAACGAAACAACTCTCTCGCTTCAGCTATTAATGCTTCCCCGCTATCAATACCTATATACTTTGATCCATTTGGAAGTAACGGCAACAAAATTAAACCTAAGTAGCCATACCCACAACCGTAATCAACAATATGTACTGGCTCAGAAATCTTCCAAACTGTATTTACTAAAAAACTTAAATAATCATCGTTATAATATAAATCTCTCGTATTTCTTAAATACGCTAGCTTACTATTCCAATCATACTCTTCCAAGTCCAACACCTCCTTTTATATACAAAACTAAAGTTCTCCATTCAATAAACGTATTCCTATGTTTCTAATATTTTTAGAGATGTTTAGTTCTAATTATTGCGTTAAATCGTACATGTTCTTTACTCTCCACCTATTTGACAAACTAATTTTTTTAAAAAAATAAAAAGGATTACATACCTGAAACGATATATAATCCTTTTCATAAAAAAGAAATACATAGAAGTTTAGATAGTACAATCACAATCTGAGCAATCGGTACAATCTATTACGTCACAATCTAAATTTCTCTTTTTTTTGCTTCTTTTTAAATAAAAATATAGTAGCACCATAAATAATACGCAAATAACAAAAGCTATTGTTGCTTCTATATATTTTTCATGAATGATAAAACCAATTCCACTTCCACCTGCTATAAAAATTAGAATTATGTAAATCCAAAACATGTAAGTAGCTACCTCCGTTGATATGTGGTTTAAGATGGAATCCATATAATACTAGATGCAATAAATAGTCCCATACCATTACCGCTTAATAAGCCAGTAGTTACTCTTAGCAAATTTGTGCTGCTTCGCCATTTCCACTTTTGGGTGAATCCATCAATTAATAATGGAATTTGAGCAAAAAAGGATAGCATTAATGAGAGACTAAACGAAGGTGTTATTAAAAAGTAAATTGGAAACATACATAAACCAATAAACATACCTGTGCATCGCGCACATAAAGGCATGTATTTTTGTAGTTTAAGAAAACTCCTTTCCGGTAGTCTATGACAAGGAATATTTAAAATAAAACTTCGAATCAATACGAACCATCCTCTCTACAAATATTTTAATTGATTTCGTAACAAAATTATAGAATTCTTACACTTCGTAGCGTATAACACTTTATAAATAAGAATTTATTTAAGAAAATACAAAAAGACAAATCAGGTTAATGACCGTCTGATTTGCCTTTTTGTTACAAAATTTTTATTTTACATCTCCTCAGGTGCCCCTACCCCAAGTAAACGTAATCCCTCTTTTAATACAACCGTCACAGCATAAGCTAATGCGAGTCTACTCTCTTTCTCTTCGCTCTCTTCTAATATACGAACATTTCCATAATATTTATTGAACGCTTGCGCTACATCTAATACGTATTTTGAAATAATAGATGGCTCATTTTTGTTGAAGGCCGCTTCAATTGCTTGCGGGAATTTATTGAGTAATTTTACTACACTCCAGCTGTAATCGTCTTTTAATTCAAAAGTACACGTTTCAAATTCTACACTTTCTTTTCTTAAAATAGAGCAGGCACGCGCATGTGTGTACTGCACATATGGTCCTGTTTCTCCTTCAAATTTCAACATATTTTCTAATGAGAATTCGATATTATGCATACGCTCATTTTTTAAATCGTGGAAGATAACTGCTCCAATACCGACTTGTTTTGCCACTTCTTCTTTTTGTTTTAAATTCTGATTTTTCTCTTCAATATTTTGTTCCGCAAGCGCAACAGCTTCTTCTAACACTTCTTCCAATAAAATAATTCTGCCCTTACGTGTCGACATTTTCTTACCATCTTTTAATATGAACCCGAACGGTACATGTTCCATACCATCGACCCAGTCATAACCAAGCTTTTTTAATACAGTGAAAAATTGATTGAAATGTAAGCTTTGTTCTGGGCCTACAACATATAACGCTTTATCAAATTCGTATGTGTTTTGACGATACAATGCCGCTGTTAAATCACGTGTTGCGTAAATGGTAGCACCATCTGATTTTCTAATTAAACATGGCGGCATACCTTCTTCTTCTAAATTAACGACTAATGCCCCTTCTGATTCTTCCAGTAAGTCGTACTCTTCTAAAATCCCAATAAAGTCTTCCATTTTATCGTTATAGAAAGCTTCTCCTTGAAAGTTTGTAAATTCCACACCGAGAAGTTCATAAATACGAGAAAATTCTTTTAAAGACTCATGACGGAACCAATTCCAAAGTTCGACTGCTTCTTCATTTCCTTCTTCTAGTTTTTTAAACCATGAGCGTCCTTCTTCTTCTAGTTCTTTGTTCTCTTTTGCTTCTTCATGAAACTGAACATATAACTTAAATAACTCACGAATTGGATCCTCTTTAACAACTTCTTCATTTCCCCATTTTTTATATGCAGTAATTAACTTTCCAAACTGCGTGCCCCAATCGCCAATATAATTGATTCCGACAACTTCATACCCACATTTTTCGGCGATATGTTTCAGCGAATTACCAATCATTGTAGAACGTAAATGCCCCATTGAAAAAGGTTTCGCGATATTAGGAGAGGAATAATCGATAACTACCGTTTTTTCACATCCAAAGTGATTTTGACCGTACTCTTCTTTCTCCGCTAAAATCGTTTTTAATACTTTATCACTTACTGTTTCACGATTAAAAAATACATTTACATAAGGACCCACAGCCTCTACTTTCGTAAAGAACGGATCATTTAATTTCTCCGCCAATTCCTTCGCTATAATAGCTGGTGATTTTTTATATTGCTTCGCTAGTGAAAAGCATGGGAACGCTGCATCTCCGAATTCATCTTGTTTTGGTGTTTCGATTAAATCTAAAATTTGATTTTTTGTTAATTCATTCGTAAAAATATTCGATAAACTTTTCGCAAACTGCGTTTTATAATTCATACTATAACCTCCTTATTTTTTAAAACACAAAAAACTCGTCTCTAAAAAAGAGACGAGTTTTAACCCGTGGTACCACCCTTGTTGTTCATTTCGAACCACTTTCCCGTTTATAACGAGGACAGGGGGCCTCGGCTTACTCTACTATTCGTTCAAGAAGCGTCTCCGAAGTGCGCTTCATCTTTTTCTTCTGCACTAGGCTCACACCATCCCTAGCTCGCTTTCCTTCTGAAAAAGATTACTCTCTTCATCACAGACAGTATATTTAATTAATTATTGCTTATTATACATCTTTTCAAACAATTAGCAAGGGTCAATTACACCAAAGTGAAACTTAGCACTTTTTCTTTTGTATACGTGAAAATTATGTTTTTCAAATCTAGAACTACGAAAATGATCTTTCAGAACGACACGCTTTCTCGCCACACGCTTCGCTTCCGCAATTGTTTCGTCAGTAATATCATGATACAAAGCGAAGTGTTTTAATCCTTTAATTCCATCTGATTCTATGACAGTTTCTTCAAACATTGGATCAAGGTAAACAACGTCATAACTATTATCTTCACATTGTTTTAAAAATGCAAAATGCTCTGTTTGCTTTACATCGATTCTTTGCATTGCTTCATCGATTTCAGAAACGGATGAAGACCATGTTTGCAAGCCTTTTCCCATGATGTAAGACATATATTCGTTTCCTTCAAGCCCTGTTACTTTTCCACTTTCACCAACAACATAACTAGCTACAATACTATCTGATGCCATACCGAGCGTACAATCTAATACTGTCATTCCGCTCTCTAATTTAGCAGCTTGTATAAATGGATCATGTTCTCCGCGCATTAACCTTTTCACACGAAACATCGCTGAGTTTGGATGAAAGAAAAACGACTCTTCCGTACCTTTTGGATAAATGGCTAATCGATTTTTCCCTACGACAAGTACATCTTGTTCATACTGCTCATGCAGTTTATGTACTGGTATGTCATTACGTTTAACGAAAGAAAGATTTAATTCTGCTGCTACCTTGTTTGCATAATCTTTCATTTCTTTATTTGTTCTTCCTGCTGTTGTTACTATCATTTTTTCACCTCTATATAAAGAAAAGAGGGAGATTCACTCTCCCCCTACTTTAGCAATTCTTTTCGAAAGCTTGTTCTAAGTTTGTAATAATTTCGTCCATTGTTGCGCCTTCAATTTCATGACGGTGAATGAAGTGAACAACTTCTTTTCCTTTTAGTAATGCCATAGATGGTGAAGATGGAGGAATTTCTCCGAAGTATTCACGCATTTTTACAGTAGCATCTTTATCTTGACCTGCAAATACAGTTACAAGATGATCAGGTTGTTTTTCAGCACGTACAACCGCTTGACCTGCTGATGGGCGTGCTAAACCAGCTGCACAACCACAAACAGAGTTTACAACTACTAAAGTTGTACCTGATGCATTCTCCATAAATTCTGTTACAGCTTCTTCTGTAGTTAACTCTTCAAATCCAGAACGCACTAACTCTTGGCGCATTGGAATTACCATTTGACGCATGTATTCTTCATATGCATTTGACATCTTGTATCTCTCCTTCAACTTTCATTCCAAATTTATCATATCACGCTCTATTAATAGGTGCAAAAGAAAGATAACGATGATTTCATTTTTTTGTAGGGATTTCACAAACCCCTTCACGACAGTGTCCAACTGGGACAAGTTTTCTATTGTTGGCAATATAATCGTATACTTTACTTCCAAATCCAAGTACGATAGATAGTTTTATAAAAGGTACTGCAAACCAATAAGATGGAACGGCCTTTGCTAATACGTTAATGCTATGAATTCCGTCATACCACTTATTATTTTTTAAAATATACAATCTTTGTTCCATCTTACTTTGTAATTCTTGAGAAAGTTCATACTTCTCAACTACATCTTCATCTCGAAATGAAACAAATTTCATCTTACCCTTTTTATCTAATCTTTTCGTACGTTCTGCAACCGCCGTACACATCGGGCACCAACTATCATAGAAAACAATCATAAACTATTCCCCTTTACGAGACTCCGTCATTTGCTTCCATACTGATCCTTTTGCTTCTTCGCCGCCTTCAATACGTTCTAAAGCTAAACGTGCTTGCATCGCCACTTCAAACTCCGGATCATCTTCTGCTGCTTTTAGTGCCGGAATTGCACTTTCATCACCAAGTTCAAATAAGAACATTGCTGCACGCCAGCGTACTAATTTACTTGAATCTTTCAGAGATTTAATCATAACGAACATCGCTGCTGGATCACCTACGTCTGATAAGCAATCTCCTGCTGTACGACGAACGCTTACTGAACGATCTAATAACGCTTTATATAATAACGGCAATACTCCTTCACCTTTTACCATACCTAAATAAGCTGTTGCTAAACGGCGGATAGATACTTTCTCATCATCTAATGCCATTTTCAATACCACCATATCTTCTTCCGTTGGATCCATTTGTTCTAAAGCTGCAAAACGGTTTTTCCAGTCAGAATCTTTCATCATCTCTTCTGTTACTTTATATGGCTCACGCTTTTGAATCGTTACTTCAACAGCACCTGCTTGATCTAATAATTCTTTAACCGTTTCATTTACCCGTTCTTCTGAATAAGCAGCAATAATTTCTTCTACTACTTCTTTCCCGATTTCTTCAAAATTACCGTAACGTGTACTTTGCTCTACCCACTTACGCTCTTTCACAACGTTAGGTGCAGACATTTGCACTTTCATAATTGATTCTTTAAAACGATCAGGTAAACCAACACGCTCTTCTGAGGTTCCATCTGTTAACTTCACTTGCATCGGAATTGTAAAGAACATTTGAACAAACACTTTCACTTCTCCAAAATGAGAAAGTTGTTGTTCTTCGCTTTCTTCCACTATTTCTTCACCGAAAACAGCACGAACTTGTTGTAATAAAACTTTCCAGTCATACTTCGCATTTCGCTCCACTGCTAAAAAGTCTGCAACATGATACACACCTTTAATGCCTTCAATCTTCAAAATTTCTTGCACTTGCACTGGTGCTTGTTCTTTATTTTCATTTGTATAATTATTACGCGCTCCTGATGGTAATACTTCATTCAAAATAACTTTCATTGTATTTGGACTTGGCGTCGGTTCAATTGCTTTAATCTTCACGTAAAAAACTCTCCTTTATTGCGTGTTCTTAGCTGTATTGTAACATGTTACCCCTTTATACTCCTACTCGGATGCTTAATTTTATTGATTTCTTCCCATCATCATACTTTCTCTTTCCACCTAATTAATCCGAAACTATCATTAAAATTCTAATATTATTGCGATGCACTCTCCCGCCTTCTCTCTAAAAATGTAATATTCTCAATCAGAACTTCAGTTCTATATACTCTCTTTCCTTGTTCATCATCGTAATTACTCGTATGAATACGCCCTGTAATCCCAACAAGTGAGCCTTTCGTACAATATTCTGTTACATTTTCAGCCGACCTTCTCCATACAACATATCTCCATAAATATGTACTTAAACTTCATGTACATATTTATACTTATCCAACACTCTAAAAACAAGTAAATTCTAAATTTTAAGAAATTATTGTTGTACACAAAAAAGCGACAATATATTATAGATTTATACACATATCTTTCGACCAAATCCGTAAAGATAATGTACAAAATAATGTGATTGGGGGGACGGTAAAAAATGATTACTCTACAATTAGAAAATTATAAGTTTTTCTCTATTCCTGTTTGGCTAGAATGGAATACTTCAAGTAAAGGTGATATAACAAATAAGAAATTCTCAATTATTGGACTTAAAGAAAATTCAAATGACATACACATTGTACATCCATTAAGCGACTTTATACTAAGCAATTGGAAATATAATGCTTACAATACCCAAAGAAAACATTGTAATAATATGGTTTCTTTTCTAAACTACTTATTAACTAACAAGAAACAGTTAGGGATTAATAATCTAAAAGAATTAAAACTAGCACATGGAAATGATTTTCTTAATAATCTATCTCGCAAAGAAAGAACAGTAGGTACGGTTAAAGATGTTGAAAGAACACTAACATTATTTTATATATGGCTTCAAAAGAAAGGATGCTTACCAAAAGTAAATGAAACCCTTTTTATAAAAAAAGAGACTTATCAAGGAAAATATTATTTCCAATCCCCTTTTGAAGTCATCTATCCCACCAAAACAGTCTCAAAGAAAGAACATATGTTACCAGCAAAATACATTCCACTATTATTAGAAATCGCTACCCTAAAAACAAAGCCAATAGCATTAGGAGTTTATCTACAAATATTCGGTGGCTTGAGAAGAGGTGAGGTCGTCAATTTGAAACGTTCAAACTTAAAAAGAAAATTAAATACTGGAGATTTTCTACTCACTCTAAAAAATCAAAATTTCAGAAAGGATATTAAAGATCATTCTGGATCCAGTAGCGTAAAAAAGCCTAGAGATCAGGCCGTTCTACAAATATTTGACTGGGGAAAAGTTCTTTTTGCAGATCATATTAATTTATATAAAGATCATACTGACTCAGGTGCTCTTTTTATAAATAGGGACGGAAAAGCTATGTCAGGAAAAAGTTACAGTCAATATTTTAATAAACTAAAACATAATTTTATAAATTTCTTAAAAACATACGGTAACTCAGAAGAAAAAATCCTAGCGAATCATTTACTCCTTGCAGATTGGTCTACTCATATAGGACGAGGGACTTTCACTAACCTTATTGCCGAAAATACAGATAATCCTCTAGAACTAGCTTTTCATCGTGGTGATGACAATTTATTATCATCTTTAACATATATGGTTAAGACCGATAGAATGAGAAAAAAAATCGAAGATAAATTCGATAATATGCATGAAAATTATCTCCCCCGCCTTATTGATAGAAATAAATTTAATTAATATCATATTCCCTTCACAAAAGAGGTGAACAAATGTCTACTGAAAATAATAGTGAACTCCAATACATAACTGTACCGGAATTTAGTAAGTCATTAGGAATTCACGAAGCTACAGCTTATAGATATATTAAAAGAGGGCTTATTTCAAATATAAAAAACATTAAAGGACATATATATATCCATATAGACGAGATAGAAAAAACAAAAGAAAAAGCTAACCTGAATCCTGTTGACGATAGAAACTCCTACCTAACAACGTATGAAGTATTTGAAGTTTTAAAAAAAGACGGTTTGTGTATACGAGGAATATCATGGATTCAAAAAAAGGTTTCCAGTGGATTAATAAAAAGATATATGAAATTCAAAAATAAACTTTATATTCATAAAGAAGAAATAAAAACACTAAAGGATTACTATTTCGAACATTATAATTCGAATATTCCATCACAGAAAATTGAGGATTACTATACAATTAATGAACTTAGCCTAGAACTAGGAATATCAAAAAAACAAATTCATAAATACATATATGAAAATAAAATCAACGCTTTTAAATTCCTTCATGCTAAAGGAAGTATATTTTTTCTAAAGTCTCATTTATCACTAATCAAAGAAAAGATCGGCTATATAGATAAATATAACCCTAAAGAATTTCTTTCCATCCAAGAACTAATAAGTCAACTTGAAAAACATAAAATTCATGTGAATGACAGCTCAATCCGATACCTAATATATAGAAAGAGAATACCAAATTATGTAATGCATCTAAATAAATACTATTTTCATAAAAACGAACTCAGCCAGTTTTTAAATTATTTTTCCAAAAAAGGAAATTACGGACATACTACCCATACAGAAACACGGGAACAAAAACAAGAAAAAGAAAAAAAACAAAAACAAGAAAAAAACAAACCTACGACAAATTTCTTAACTGTTAAACAAGCATCAGAAAAACTACAAGCTCCACCAATTTGGCTAAGAGGGCTGTTAAAAGACTACTTCCCTAATTCAAAAAAAGTTCCTGCATCTGGTGGATACCATTGGCTAGTATCAAAAACTGATATAGATAATTTCCAAAAAGAATACTACTACAATCATAAAACAAGAATGCTACATTTAATTGATCATTACGATTTGAATACCCTACGCTCTATTTCAGGATTTACATTCGATAAACTACGTTTAGATATAAAAAAAGGCCTATTGACAGGTGCTATAAAAATAAATAATAGGCTCTTTATCCCTATCCAAAATGCAAATAAGTATTTAGAAAGTCTACAATATGTATTAGATACTGTTTACGATACACATAAAGCTTTAGAAGACTTATTAAAACATTATAATAACCATCCCCCTTCCAGTGATTTTATAAAAACATCATCTTTTTATAAAAAATGGGTGGAAATCAAGATTAATTCCAGCAATGCAAGACCATTCTCCTTAAGAGGCTATATATTAAACTTTATTAACTTATATGATAAAATGCTTTCTAATTTCCATGGGGAAATATGGACCGTTTCGGATGCTAAAATAGAGCTTTTTCTTTCTAATAGATCCTTATCTAATGAACTTAAAAAAATTTTCGTTCAATTCTTAACATATTGTGATAATCAAAATGGAATAAATAGAGAAAAAAAATATTTGTACTACTACGCAAAAAAAGAGAGTATTTATTCAGAAAAAAAAATATACTCATTTGAAATTTATCACCAGTATTATACTCATGTTCAAAACATTGAAATGCATATTACTCACGCTACTACATGTAGATACTATGCCAATATGTGGGCATACACAACAATTCTTCTCACCAATAATTGGAGAGGAATAGATATCGTTCATGAATTCCCTTCTATAGAACTGGATTCTATAAGAGCAGACAAGTTATCTTGGTTCAAAACCAATAAATTAACCATGGAAGAATCACAAAGTATTATTAATCAACTTTATATTAAACTTCGAAACGCCGTAGCAAACAAAGTTTCTGTACTTTATAACTTCTATGTATCTCCAAATTTAATAGAAAGCTTAGCGCATTCACTTGTAATTTCTGAACTTCATAAAAGAAATATACAAAATCACACTGCCCTTCCGGAAAGCTCTCTTATACTTGGTACTTTCTTTTTTGGCAAAAAAATTGTATCAGCCCGAGTATCTGGAAAGGATCAGCATTTAAACTTTTTTAATCCCTCTCCTCAATTAAAAGATTTTGACTGTTTAGTCATGAATAGAAGTACCATGACTTATCTTTTTTATTCAATCTTAGAAGAAGATGGTGAAGATGCTGATTTAGCCCTAGAAATTACAAAAAACACTAGATCACACAAAAATTCAGATACAACTGCTATTTACATTCAAGCCAAAAATAAAGATGGCAGCATAAATAGAGTGTCAGTAAACTTGTTAAATCGTGGTATGTTTGGATGGTTATACAACTATATTTTACTTAGATTAAAAGAAGATATCCAAAATGGACAAACAATTGAAGAACGAACCGATACTATTAAAGAGCTACGTAATTCTATTTCACCTATCGAACTAGAAAAATGGGCGATATTTTTACAGAATATTCATACTAACAAGAACCGTGTTATAGATGAAATCAAGCATCTTCCAATAGAAGAACTGAAAACACTCGCAATAAAATTATTTACAAATCAAATGCCCTCAAAAGAAAAAACGGGCCAATGCCTTGTATACCCTAATTGTAAAAGAAAAAATCTAAAAACATGTTATTCTTGTGAGTATTTTATTCCTGAAAAAATGGTGTTAATTGAAGCCATTAGTGAACTTAAAAGATTAACAAGTTCATTAGAGAACACCAAATATGATGCTATTAGAAAAAGGGATTCGTTTTTTCTTCTCAATATTATTTTGTTAATTGACGAAGCAATTAAAGCTTTTGGTATTGATGTCGTCAATTCTTTTCTTCCTTTAAAAGAAAAAACAATAATATTAGAGAAAGTTAAACAACACTTACTGTTATAAAAAATACTATGTAAAGGGATATATATTATGCAATTAAAAAAGATAATAAATATGGGGAACACGCCAATAGCCGTTACTGAATCTATAACTTACAATGATATTAACGTATCCAAATTCGAAAATATATTTAACGATTTACTTAGCAATGGATATATAATGGCAAAATCTTTTGATGATGATGAATGGCTTATTCCATGTAATATCCAAAATACACCTTTTAAGCTGCCATTTCAAAAATTATTTTCATATAAAAAATTACGTACCATTATTAAATGCTATCTTTTATTAAGGCGTGCTTCAGGTATCTCGCCATCAACTATAGAAACTGAATTCAATATACTTAGGAAAATAATTTTAGCAACCGAGGGAATAACCTCCACAGATCAATTCGAAAAATTACTTTCTAGTTTCAGCAAACCTTGGGCTTCAACATTAGCACTTGTACTTAAAGAATTTTTAAAATTTTCACAGCTGCCAGGACATGAAAAATACATAGAAATATGCGATTCATTCCCTTCACCTAAATGGAAAAATAGAGATCTACCCAATTTTTATCATGTCCTGCTTTTTGATGAAATAATTAATGATTTTAAATATAAGGTGGTTCTACCTAAATATCATAAATATTACCCTGTAATTTTATGGTGGACTATTACAAATATTATTCCCATGAGACCCAATGAATTTTTAAGGATGAAATATAATTGTCTACCTGAAACAACTGATGGTAAAACATGGATTGTTATTCCTAGATCAAAACAAAAGTTTGATAGCCCCGAACAACAAGAATATTTTCAACATATTCTTATTACTGATGATATATATAAGGCGATTAAAGATTTTCAATATGTTTTGGACACGTATAACATTCATTCGGATAATCTATTCCCACAAGAATTTTATTGTCAGTTTTTTTCTAGAAGTATTAAGAGACCCTCAAATAGAATTATAAAACATCAATTTCAAACTTTACTGAATAACTTTTATACAGAAATAGTTGAACAGATGTATTCACAGTACTCTTTAGATAAGATTTCTCCAGGTGATACAAGGCATTTTGCAATCATTAATATGTTCTTACAAGGATTTAATGTTTTATCCATCGCCAGATTAGCTGGGCAAACAACTATACAACATGCGTCAAACTATTATTCTCACGCCAAATTATTTGCTCAATCATATGTATACAGACTTACTCAAACTATAGTTGAAAAACAAGCTCAAAACAAAATGTCTGGTGGCTTTTTGGGAACTAAAAGAAAAATTTTTGATAACAGAATATTATATTCACCTAAAAACTCAGACCAGTACCAAAAAGTTGATTATGGCTACTGCACTGATAAAAATTTTCCTAATAATTGCGTTGAGGATTGTAGAATATGTGTTAATCATTACTTTTTCAGTCCATCTATCGATGAATATGACGAGGCGATTAAGTGGTTAGAATCCTACTCAAGGGATTTAGAAAATAGAATCAATGATCATCTTGAATATATTAAAGAATTTAGTTTATCGAAGTCACATGAACGAGTGAACTATCACGAGTCTCTTCTAACTAAACATTCTAGACAACTATTAAAGTATATGGACCACAAGGCTATTGTTGATGCAAAGTTTATAGAGGAGTGAAAGAACTGATGCTAAAAGGAAGACAAAAAAACTCAGGGCGGCCTAAAATTTTTACTGATCAGGAATTAAAAGAACTTGCATTAGAAGTTAAAAATAGATTAGGGCACGTACATCTAACTTATTCTCTTCTTGAAAAAGAGACTGGCATTGGAAGAAACACCTGGAAGAGAAGATTAGAAAAAACTATAGCTGAATTAAATAAACCTATTTATCGAACAATTGGTTTAAGCGAAGATGATGAGGTATATTTTCCGAATATTGAACAGATTTTCGAAATTTATAAGGGTAATACCCCTAAAATTATTAATGCACTTCATGGATTTGAGACAATGTTTATTAAATTGTATGAAGAACTCCATATCCTAAAAAAAGATGAACAAAAAGTTATCCATATAAAGCAAATTGCTGCTGAAAAAGATTTACAAATTAAGAAGCTTAAAGTACAAGTTGAACATTATAAAAACCTTTACGATCAATTAACTATTTCTAGTTCTTTCCCTCACTTACAAGAAAAAACAGGACTCAAAGACAATTTGTTAGATTTCAACGCTAGCATTGATAAAAACAGTAGCTTAACAAATTTTAAAACCCTATTCAAAGCTTCTAAAGACTCAATAGAACCCTCAGAAAAAAGTGATTTAGAGGAACCTATTAATAAACTACAAGAGATGTTTCCTGATTTTTTCAATGAAAAATAGTAGAAAACATGCACCAAACAAAAAGAGTCCATTTTTTTCAAAATGGACTCTTTTATAAAATACCTTTATATATTATCAATCACCTTATAATTTAATTTAAATTCCCCTCATAATTTTTCAATAATTCATTTCCAGATGAAAGTAAATCTTTCAGATATCTATCTTCTAAAATATCACCTAACACTTCTAACCTACCTATATTCTTATATACATTCTTTAGATTAATATGCTTTTCATTTTTGTATATTTGATTAATCGACTCAATATATTCTCTTGTAATGCACTTAAATTGCTCATTAACATAGTCTTGTGATATTTCTAATACCCTATCCCTTTCTTCATTTTCATTCCCTTTAGAAGATATCTGCAATCCACTGTCCAATACTTTTTTTAAATAAAAATAAAATCCTGCAGTCTCTTTACACCTTTCAATTGATTTAATAACATTCACACTAAATTCTGTTTCATCAAATTTATATAGAGATTTATAGAAAACATAGATGTCTTCAATTTCCAATAACATTTCTGCACTTAAAGAATCTACCATTTTATTACTTTTCAATAAATACTCTCTTAACATTTCGGGAATTTCGATTTTTCTTAAAGTATCATTAATTGTTACATTCATGTTTTGAATTTCATCCTCTTTTAAAATAAAAATTGTCAATTTGTATTATAAACTAGAATCCTTCCGTTGACTATAGTCTACAAAGATACATTTAAACTATTTAAAGAGCCTTTCTACATTTTATTGTAGAAAGGCTCTTATATTTTTTACATCAAAATTAAATAACTTTATTTAAGTAAAGGTACATTGGATAACGGGAAAACTTCAACTACAACGCCATTGTGCGAACTTATTAATTCTTCAATTTCATTCAATAATTCATTTATTATGTTGTCAATATTTAATTTAACTTTATCAAATATATTCAATGAGGTTCAGCACCACATTCGTTATGAAGCTAAGATTTTGAAAACTTTCCAAAATAAATATTTTATATTTTAGATGGCTTCTACGCACCATGTACACTGACATATTTAAATTATGCAGTTTCCTCTTTGACCTTAATGATGCTTAGGTTGTTCAGAATAAATATCAGAAAGAAAATCTGCACTTGTTAGTTTATATGTACTTAGTAATTGTTGAATTCTATTTTCAGATAAATTGTTTAAATCTAATTCCTTAAACTCTAAGTAGAAATTTCTAACGTTTTGAGTTAATGACTTTAATTTGTTTGCCCTCATTATTTCTACAGGTTTGTTGAATCCAGCTGCTCTAGCCACATTTTTAGTTGAAATAATCATTACATTTTTTACAGGCACACTCCCAATTACCTTTTCAAACCATGCACATGCATTATTCATTTGGCCAGTTTCTTCTTTGTTAATTTCATTTCTTTCAACATCAACATTATTCTTACACTCAACTAAAAGATAAGTATTATCTTCTAATCTCCATAAATTATCCGGTCCTTCTTTCCATTCTTTATCTGGCCTTTGACTTTGAAATCCTAAGATTTTTGCAAGTTCATCAAAAGCTTGTTCAAAGCGATCTGAATTCACACCGAATTTTAATCTTGTTAAAATATCATCTAGTTCTAGGTGCAAATCTTCAAAGGTATCAAAAGAATGAATCCACTCAATTATATTTTCTATTCTCTTAAGACTAATATTTGACATTTTTTGAATTTCCATGCCTTCTTTAGGCTTGAGTAGGAATGTGTTTTTCCTATGAGCACTAATTTGGTATTTATTAGACTGAGCTTTTGAAGAAGGATATATATACCTGGCCATTTCTTGTAAATACCAGCCTCTCTCTTCATCCGTTGTTACATGGTTATCAATCAATCTTTGAACTGTTTGAACAGCCTTTGAATATTCTCCTTTTGAATATTGTTCTTCGGCACGCTTTTCTAATTCAAATATTTCTAACATCTTTGATACATCTTTTTCAGCTTTCATTTTATCCATATTTTCAGTATAAAATTCTTTCCAACCTTCATCACGCGTTATAGATTGCTGTATAAGCTTTAATAACTCAACCTTTGGATCCGCACCTTCTTTAATATCTTCTTTAATAAACTGTGCGATTTCAAGGCCAAGTTCAATTTGTGTCCTAGTTTGAAGCGAAAAATTCTCTCGTGATTTTTTACTACGGATTGCGCGTACTAACTCTGTCCCAGTAATGACTATAGCACAGTAGTCTTTTTCTCCACGTACAGCTCTCCCGAGGCCTTGCTCAATTGTTTGAGCTAATCTCACTGAAATTACCTCACTACTCCCACGGCACTCTTCTAAATATCTATCATACAATGATTCAAAGTACGGTCTGGAATCCAATATTAAGATTCTACAGGTATTGTCAGGTAAATCGATACCATCATATCTATTTGCAATCACTAAGGTTTTTGAATACTGTTTATCCTTAAGATTTTCTATTTTATCAACAATAGTTTCTTTAGTTGCTACAGTAGCACCGTATTTCTTCCAATCTGTAGTTGAATTAAAACTAGGTACTAATGCCACTGCACCAAATTTTCTTCTTTCATTTACAGGTGCAAATAATTTGATTACCTCTGGGCTACTTAATGATGAATCTATTAATGATGGTATTAATATCATTTTTTCACCTGACCAACCTTCATCTTCCAAACATAGCGGATTACGGATAGTTTTTGAAGGGATTCCTAACCCTTTAATAAAGAAAGAATCATCTGTAATTGTCGCAGACATAAAAATTCTATGATCCGCTTTATGATAAGAACCAAACATATATAACGGATTTACATAAGGAATAATTTCTAAGCTTGTTCCAGAAATAAAACATTGGCAGTATTTAATCATATCTTTAATTATCGGCCAGGTGAATCTGATTTCTTTTTGATCATTATATTTTGATAAAATATCAGATACTTCTTGATGCATATCTTGCCATGCCCAATATGGAACAGCTGTTAATGCATCATAATTTTTACGAGTAATATCTGCATACGTTCCTGCACCTTGATTTTGTAATTCCGAAGAAAAAAGAGAAAAGATTTCTTGGTATGGATTAGAACCCTGTTTTAGTTGAATTTTACATGCGTTTTTAATTACTTCTATACATGCATGAGCATCATCCATTAATATTGTGGAAACAGAAAGGGCTTTAGCACCTAAACCAAATTTAGTTTCACCATTAAATAGTTTTTGTATAGATGTTATGAGTATACTTTTTCCATCTATAAAATCATCTGGAATATCTCCGTTTACCGTTGAATAATTAATCCCAAAACTCTCTGCTTGCTGACAGGTTTGTTCTACAAGTTGGTTATTATGGCAAAGATACAAAGCAGGACCTTTGTCTTGATTTAATTTAGATTGTAACATAAGTAGTCCAGTTAATGTTTTCCCCTGACCTGTATGTAATTTTAAAATAACATCTTTGTTTCCCTGGAATTCCTCAAACCATTTATGAAGAATTTTTTCTTGTACAGGACGTAAAGGCCCTTTATCACTTTCTCTGTCAAGAGTAGCGTAAATTTCATTAGGACGAATTTTTTTTTCAATCTTCTTTTTTGTAAGTTTCTTTTTGAAATCTACCATAATATAAAATCCCCTCCTCAGCTAAATTATACCATTTTCTCAATAGGTAATAATACTTTATTGGGTTGTTAAGATAAGAACTATTATTTTAAGTGAATTTAGTTTATTTTACTGAGAGTATGTATATTTTAATATAAAGAACTTTCTTTTTGGTTCTACTATTCAAAAATGTTAAAATATAAACTATGATTATGAAAGGAAATATCTTCTATTAATTTTTTTGATTTATTTGTTATTCATTATTAGCTAAAGATATAACAGAATCGGAGGATGAAGGTTGATCAATATTACATCGGATAGTAAAAAAATAAGTGATTCAATTCTTAAGAAGTCTATTGAACCTAATATTGCAATAAACTGGATAGAAAACAATTTCAATATTATAGATATTGAACACCTTTCAAAGATTGTAGCCTCACTAGAAGCTCAAAAAATAACACATAAAATGAATTTAGAAATATACATCCAAATATTTAGACGGCTTGCAGAGTATAAACAAGAACGTAATGATATAGAAAGTTATAAACATCATATCATTAGGACCGCAACAGATAGGGAATCTTTAACAGCACTAATCAAGAACTTTGGGGCATATAATATCAATCTTAGTAAGAATTTAAAAATAGCAATTGAACTAGAAGATAAAGAAGATTATCTAGAAGCTTTAAACCTCTACCTGAAATTAAGATATACTCCAGGTATTCTATGGGTAAAACAAAAGTTATATACTATAACAGCTAATCCAAAATCTTTGCCAGAGTTAAGAATAGCTTTATCAATGGACATAATAGACTTAGATAGCTATAGAATTGAGGGACACTTAGAGAGATTAGAAAAAGAATTAATAGCCCAATTTAAAATTAAAGAACTTCACAATATTATATTAGAGGTGAAAAATAAAGGTCTACTTCCACATAAATATAAGGAAGATATATATGAAAGTTTACTAGAGCTGTCTACCGCTGAATCATTATTTAATGCAAAACAATACCATGAAACATATTTTGAATTAAAAAAGCAAGGTAAACGTTTTAAAAGCTCAGAAATTATTGATTCATTGATGGAGAGTGCAAAAAAATTCACTATTCTTCCTGAAGAATTTTTTAAGGATTTATCAACATTTAAAGGGTTTATGAAAAGAGAAAATCAAATTTTTATGAGTGATTTAATACATGAAGCAATAAGTACAAATAACACTATTATGATTGAAGCCGAAGTAGGGATTGGAAAATCTTATGGTTATTTAGTACCTGCATTACTCCAACGAAATACAAGCCAAAAGAAAAAAGCTATAATCATTAGCACTTCCTCTATTGTATTACAAGACCAATTAATCAATAAGGATATTCCTGCAATAAATAATTTATTAAAAGAATTTTATCAAATAGAAGAAACACCTTCAATAATTGGTAAAGGAAAATCAAATTTTGGATGTTCTAAAAGAATTCGTTCATATATTAATTTTTTAGAAAGAGAAATTAAAAATAATACTCCAAATAAAGCCGAAAATATAATTTTAAAAGATGCCTTACTTACATTTTATATTCATAGTAAATTCCTTGATAAAAATGATGTAGATACAACCATAGTAAATGAATCCATATGGCGGGAAATTAATGCAAATAAATGCAATTGTAAAGGAAGTTGTAAATATCTCAGCTATCGTGAACAACTCGCTACTCATAAAGGGATAAT
The DNA here is from genome assembly GCF_003264205.1 of Bacillus sp. SRB_8. NCBI lineage: Bacteria > Bacillati > Bacillota > Bacilli > Caryophanales > Bacillaceae > Bacillus > Bacillus sp. SRB_8. The sequence goes on from NZ_NADT01000019.1 coordinate 474,125, forward strand.
TGTTTGTAATCATCAACAGTTATTGGCATATCTTAGGAATCAATTTGAAGTAAAAAATGGTGGTATATTTCCGAGTTTAGAAAATGTAGCAACTTTTATTGTTGATGAAGCTCACAAATTAGAAGATGCGGCTAAAACTATATTTACCAATTCTTTTACAGCACTTCAATTATTAGAGGTAAATAAAAAAATTGAAGAAACTGTAAAAGAGAAGAAGTCGCAATTAAAAAAATTTGATACTGACCAAACTTTATATAGATATTTTAATAACCTTGAAGAGTTAAATACAAAATTTTTATATTCTGTAAATAAAATTAAACAAGAAATACCACACTGGTTGCTTTCGGCGGAATTTGAAGAGGGTGAACAAAAAGATGAAATTTCTATAGAAAAAGATGGAAGAAAATATAAGGTTAATTTAAAGGCAGCTCAAAACACTTTATATCGTTTATTAAATCAGTTAATCAAAATTGGAGAAGTAATAGATAATATTAATTATTATGAAAGTACTATCCCATATACTTTGAAGCTAAGCATTGAAACTTTTATCGAGGTTATTCAAGGTTTTTATCGTGAGAAGGATTATATTTCATTTATAGAAAAAAGTCGACGGGAAGAATGGATATTTAACATAATGAGAAAAACCTATTCAGACATTCTAAATAAACAATTAATGAAATTACGTCAATCTGTTATTTTAGTATCTGGGACATTAAGAGTAAATAATACTTTTAATTACATGATGGAAAAAGTCGGATATACAAATGAATTCATGTTGCCACATCATTTAAATAATAATTTCGATTATGCCAAGCATAGATTAGCATATATCCCTAAAGAAATTCCCAATCCTTCCAATCGAGATGAATATTATTATACCGAAATAACCAAAGAGATTGCTCGATTATTAAATCTTACAGAAGGTAGAAGTCTAATCTTATTTACAAATTTTAATGATTTAAATGAAATATATTCCCGTTTAAACGGGAAATTGGAACTTAAGTTATTAAAACAAACACAAAATAAACCAACGGATAACTTAATTAGAGAATTTAAAAATAATAAATCTTCTTGTTTACTAGCATCAGGATCATTCTTTGAAGGATTTGATGTTCCTGGAGATTCCTTGCAGAATGTAATAATAGTAAAGTTACCCTATCCAGTTTTAGATCCAGTATTAGAAATAGAAATCAAAACTGCTGGTGAATTTAGAATGCAAAAAGTGTTGATACCTAAAATGGCTATACAATTAAACCAAGCAATAGGGCGCTTAATTCGGCGTGAAGATGATAAAGGGATAGTTGCTATTTTAGACAGTCGTTTACATAGACATAATTATGTAGCAAAAGAAATAGTCTTTAATGCTTTAAGCCCTTCCAATGTGCTCTTTACCTATAGTAATCTTGAATATGAGTGGAGAAAATTAAACGATTAGATTTGTATATGTAATTAAGAAATTTCCATAAAGAGAGGAATTTCTTAGTATCATTACTTCCCTACTTCATCAAAAAAATGCTGATGAATTGAAATTTATCCTAAGTTTCTCCATAATTTCTCTGAGTTCATGAAAAATAGCAGCAATGATTGATAAGTACAACTTTTTTGATTTATACTCTAAATATTATTTTATTTATAACTAAAATATAAAGTACAGCCTATACGCTCCTTAATTTAAGAAATTTTAATATCCTTAAATACAAAAACGTTATCCTTTCTAATTTCCATATTTAGAAAGGATAACGTTTTTTCAAAATTATTAAATTCAAGATAGTCTAAACTAAAATTTTATAGGTTTATACCCATTTAATTTTCTGCTAAATCAAATAAACCCAACAGAAGACAACACCTTTAAAGAAAAATCTCCAAAAACTCTTGTTTTTGGAGATTAGATGAATTATACGTATAAACGTTTTAACACTTTCTTCATTTCTGGCTTAATATTAATAATTGAACGAATCTCTTTTGCTTTTAGTTCAGCCTCTTCTATGCTAGAAGCATGACCTAATTCTAATAACAATCCAGTTGCAACTGTACCTGTACGATTACGTCCACCAGAACAATGGAAAAATACTTTTTTATCTTGTTCAACAGCTTCCTTGACCGTTGCAATTGCATTTCTTACTGATTCGTCTTGCCCTTCTACACCTTCTACGATTGGATAAGCATGACGTTTTGTTCCAACCGGAAATCCTTCTGGTTCCTCTCCTCCAGCACGTAAATCAAACACCTCTGTAATCCCATGCTTTTTTACTGCGTCTTGTATAGCGTCTACTCCACCAATATATACTTTTCCTTTTACTAGTTCGTGATAGTTAGTCATGTTTGTTAAGCTCCTTTAACTGTTAGTTAGCAGCAGTTAGATCCGCCACTGATAACAAGGCCTGCCCCTTGTTGATCTTCTACATAGTCTAGTGTCAATGTACTTACTAATTCAACAACCTTTGGATCCATAGCAACTTGAATACCATTTACTGTTTCTGTGACATCGTTTTCTTGTACTTCGCCTAAATTAATACCGTAGCTAGGACCACAGCATCCAGCACCATCAAATGTAAAACGTAATGTTGAAACACCGTTTTCTTTCATAGCAGTTTCAATAAACTCTTTTGCTTTATCTGTAATATTCATTTTCATTTCTCCCCTTCATAGTAACTAATTAAAAATGTTTTATTTCAATAAAGCTTTAAGCTTCTCATATCCCACAATATCATCCGATTGCCAAGGGATGATAACACAGTTATTTTGTGATTCCTTTTGAACCGCTTGAATCCATTGTACTTCAGACTGCGCTCTTCCTCTTAACACGGAATCACTTGTATGTGTTGCATAAAAACTTTGATTGATAACCCACCATTTCGGATTAATATCCGCACGTTTTAAGTCTCCTTGCAGACGGCTTGCTTCGTGTACTGGAGTAGCCTCTGCTAATGTTACGATGACAACACTTGTTTCCTCTGGATTACGAAGACGTGGTAATAAGTTTTTCACAGACTGTGGTACTTCACCCGTAGAACGTGCAATTTCCTTATGATACGTTTGTGCTGCATCTAGTAACAATAATGTATGACCCGTTGGCGCTGTATCAATAACTACAATTTCATCATTTGCTCTTTCAACAATATCCGCTAAAGCTCGGAAAACTGCGATTTCTTCTGTACAAGGAGAACGTAAATCTTCTTCTAAATACGCTAAACCTTCTTCGTCAACCGTATCTTTTGCTTGCTCTATAACTTCCTTACGATAGTTTTCAACTTCTACTTTTGGATCAATTCGACTTATCGTAATATTCCCTTGTTCCCCATGCATAACATAATCAATATGTGCTGCGGGATCAGTTGTAGTTAAGTGTACATGGTATCCTTTTTCAGCCAGACCAACTGCAATTGCAGAAGCTACCGTAGTCTTTCCGACACCACCTTTTCCCATTGTAAAAATCACTCGTTTTCCTGATTCTGAAAGATTAGTAATCAATATCTGGAGTGAAGGTATAGAGACCGTATTTGCTTTTTCATTCGAAATCGAGAGATTTTCCATTGGTTGAACCAGTTTTCTCATATTCTCTATCCCTGTAACATTAAACGGTACTAATGGAATTTCATACGTAGGAAGATTCTTTAATTCTTCTGCCATGTTTTCTAACGCACGTGATTGTCTCTTAAACAATGCATTTGAGACATCATCATTTTGCACATAGTCTTTCAAGATCCCATTTACAAGTAGAAATTGATTACTAACACCAATTTCTTTTAATTCATGAGCTGCTCGTTCCGCTTCTTGTAATGGAGAACTATCTGGTCGTGTGACAAGCAATAGCATTGTTTGATTCGGATTGGATAATGCCTGAACCGTTTGATTATATAACTCTTTTTTATCTCCAAGACCTGCTAATGGTCCCAAACAAGAAGCTCCATGAGTACTTTCTTCTAAGAAACCACTCCAAGCCGTAGGAAGTTGAAGAAGACGTAACGTATGACCTGTTGGCGCTGTATCAAATATAATGTGGTCGAATTTCGATGTTAATTCTTTATTTGTAAGTAACGTAGAGAATTCATCAAATGCGGCCATTTCTACTGTGCAAGCTCCAGATAATTGCTCTTCCATCGTTGCAATAACTGTATCAGGGAGCTTTCCACGGTATGGACCAACAACACGTTCTTTATATTCATGTGCTGCTGTTTCAGGATCCAAGTTAGCTACTTGTAGGTTCGGAACACTTGGAATTTCTTTCGGTTTATTCGTAAGTTCTATTTCAAACACATCTTGTAAATTAGAAGCTGGGTCAGTACTTATTAATAAAACTTGTTTCCCCATATCAGCTAACGTAATAGCTGTAGCACATGCAGTAGATGTTTTTCCAACTCCGCCTTTACCAGTAAAGAATAAAAATGGTGTGAATGCTATTGTTTTTGGATTATATAAGTTTGTCATTGCCTTTCACTTCTTTCTCTATTTTTTCACGTTTAACTTTAAACGTACGACTGGCTTTTGACTCAACTCTTCTTTTGTTACATCTGTTAATTGTGCAAGTTCTTCATTTGTCAGGTGACTTTTTTCTTTTACTACTTTTCCATCTACCAAAGTTACAGGCAACACGTCTGGTCCTTTATCTGTTAATAGTTGACTGATAACAACATTATTGGCAAATGCATCTGGTTCACTTGCCAAATTATAACGAGTCACATCAATTCCTTTATTCTTCAAGTTGTTAACAGCAATTGAAATACGAATTAACTCTGGATCAACACTTGGACCGCAAACTCCAGTAGAACAACACATTGCAGGATCAAAAATTTCAATTTTTTTCATCTCTGATTTCTCCCCTTCTTTATAAAATAAGCCGAGAAAAAATTCTCGGCTTATTTTGTTTTCAATTATTCTCCTGTTTCAGCAAACTTTTTAATACGTTCACCAATCTCATCACGAACTTTTTGGAATACAGCCCACTCTTGACCAGCTGGATCATCAAATCCCCAGTGAACTCGTTTTACATGTGGTGGTGTTGTCGGACATACATCATTTGCGTGACCACAAAGTGTTACAACTAAATCTGCTTTGTCTAAAATGTCACGGTCAATGATATCAGATGTTTGGTCCGTAATATCAATGTCTACTTCTTTCATTGCTTTAATTGCATTCGGATTTACTCCGTGTGCCTCAATACCAGCAGAAAGTACATTCCATTTGTCACCTAAATATTTTTTACCCCAAGCTTCTGCCATTTGGCTACGACATGAGTTTCCTGTGCATAAAAAGTAAATTGTTTTCTTGTTTTCCATGATAATTCCACCTTTATTATGAATATTTATTTGGGTTGTGTTTGAAAGTATTTACGCTGGAACCAAAGTGCTACATTTACAAGTGCTATCATAACTGGAACCTCGACTAAAGGTCCGATAACTGCTGCAAACGCTGCACCTGACTGAATTCCAAATACACCTACAGCTACTGCAATCGCTAATTCAAAGTTATTACTACCAGCTGTAAACGCTAATGTTGTTGATACTCCGTAGCTTGCACCGATTTTTTTGCCCATAAAGAAAGAGACAAAGAACATAATTACAAAATAAATGAGTAATGGAATTGCAATACGTACAACATCAAATGGTACGCTAACAATCACTTCTCCTTTTAGAGAGAACATCACAATGATTGTAAATAGTAATGCGATTAAAGTAATTGGACTAATCTTTGGAATGAATACTTTTTCATACCATTCTCGTCCTTTCGTTTTTACAAAAATCAAGCGTGTTAGCATTCCTGCGATGAATGGAATTCCTAAATATATAAACACTGATTTTGCAACCTCTGCCATTGTTATATCTACAACAGCACCTTCAATTCCTAACCATTCTGGAATAACTGTTACAAACACATAAGCATATACTGAGAAAAATAACATTTGGAATACAGAGTTAAATGCTACTAATCCTGCCGCATATTCTGTATCACCTTTCGCTAAGTCATTCCATACGATAACCATCGCAATACAACGAGCTAAACCTATCATGATTAAGCCCACCATATATTCTGGCTTATCTGGTAAGAATATAACAGCCAAAGTAAACATTAAAACAGGACCAATAATCCAGTTTTGTACCAGTGATAATACCAATACTTTTACATCTTTAAAAACGCGCCCCATCTCTTCGTAGCGAACCTTAGCGAGCGGTGGGTACATCATTAAAATTAAGCCAATCGCAAGTGGAATAGACGTTGTTCCTACCTGTAAACTATTCATTCCATCAACGAATCCAGGTGATAGATATCCAACTCCAATCCCTACTGCCATCGCAAGAAAAATCCATAGGGTTAGATATCGATCTAGGAAAGACAGACGTTTTTTCCCCGTGTTGCTCATCCTTCTCACTTCCCTTTCTAACTATTTATTAACAACCACACCGGAGTGTAGGATTGCTCTTCTCAATTTGTTTAATTTTCTCTGTTTGGTCAGATACATGCGCTAAAATATCTTCTAAAAGCGCATATAAATCACTTGCTTGATTTAAAGAATAATAAATCCACTGACCTCTACGCTCTTCTTGCACTAAACCTAAATCCTTCAACTTTCGAAGATGCTGACTGATAGAAGGTTGGCTCATATCAAATACTTCGAGAAGCTCACAGACACAGCATTCACGTTGTTTAAGGATTGATACAATTGTTAACCTTGTTTTGTCTCCTAATAGTTTCAGAAATTGGGATGCTCTTGTTACCTCTACAATTGTTTTTTTCATATCTACACCTACCTTGTTATAATTACATAAGCATACGCTTATATGTTGTGTAAAAATAAAGTACTTTATTCTCTCTTTCGAAATAAGTATATAACTATTTACTTATATATTCAACGAAAAAGTCTCACCTTTACATAAAATTCACATTAGATTTTCTTATTTAAAGTTTGTACTCTTTTTCTTATCCAAAAAGATATAAATGATAAATCCTAAAGGTCCTGTTAAAAAAATAAAAACTAACCATATCAGAAAGTGCTGCTTACTAATTTTATTTTTCTGATATTCGAGCGTAACATATGTACACATGTAAATTATTAAAAGATATATACCTACAATTAGCAATTGATCCAACAAACCTATCCCTCCGTTCTTTTTAATATATAATTCTTAGGCCCTTTTTAAAATCATAACATAAGTAAATAATTATATGTCTATATAAAAGGTGATAAAGCTTATAAATACCCCTGCCAAATCCGCTAAGATTCTAATCTTTTATATTCATATTACCTACGAGGGGTCACCATATCAAAAAAAGAAAATTGTACGTTTAGACACAAGTTAACCGGTTTCCTGTACGTTAAGGAACCGGCTATCTATTTCACTGTTTTTTGATGGAATTTTTGTATTGTAATGGTAATAGTTATTAGTTTTTGTTACCTTGTTTCTTTTGGTTGTTAGGCGTAATTTCATCGGAAAACTCCATATTTGCGAAGTTTACTTTGGATGGAATAAATGTTCTTGTTGTATTTTAAAAACGTTGGATAGGTCTCGTCATATTTGAATTACGTGTTGCTAATACACCAAAAACGGTTCCTAATCCTAGTAAAGAAGCCCAAATCCATCCTCATTTATTGTTTTCATTTGCTAAAATCTACAAAGATGTCAGAGTGTTGGGAAACCCTAAAGGGTTTTCCGACACTCTGAGAAAAGGAAGCTTGTGAGAACGTCCTTTTTTATTCCTTTAGAAGGTAGGTTACCTTGTTTAAAATAGCTTCAATTTGTTGTGCATTTTTACTATACATTTCACTTGCCGTTTTTGATTTCGTTTCTAAAGAAAATAGTTCAAGATCAGCATGGCATTTTTTTAAAGATGCTAATAATAAAGGTTTGTTTTGAGGAGAAGGCATTTGAAGTTTATCATTATAAATGTCGATAGTAAGTTGTCCGTATGAATCAACTTGACCGAGAAAGACATTTTCAATGACAACACCGAGTTTTTCTAGTTCAGAATGTAACCAAGCGCGGTTATGCCCACTAGCTGAAAGAGGTTCATCTAGTATATTTCCATCCATAATAACAGTTTGTGGTTCCTTTTTATTTGGTACTTTCAAGCCAATATCTTTTGCTGTAAGTGGTTGAGATTCTTTCTTTAATAATACATTTAATCCTCCGCTTGGTTCTAAGACGGCAAATTCTACTTCGGATATACTAAAGGCTCCGTTTCCTCTGAGAAGTTCAAGTAATTCATCACTGGTATACTTTTCTTTCTTTAAATTATCCTCAAGTATTTTGCCATCCTTTATTAAAACTGTAGACTTACCTTCAAAGAAATCTCTCGCGGCTTTGTTTTTTAAGGAAAGAATTCCTACGAAAAAAGGTACCGAAGCGAAAATAAGTATGGCCAAGACGCCATGGAAAATTTTTTGGTCTAGCCCTGTAGATACTTGAGCGGCGATACCACCGATTGTCATTCCAGCTACGTACTCGAAAAAGGAAAGTTGAGAGATTTGCCTTTTTCCTAAACATTTTGTGATAGTAAATAAAACAATTAATATGAATACAGAGCGGAGAATGACAAGCGTCCATTCGGGTAGGTGAGACATAGTAATTTCCTCCAGTCTACTTAAAACCCTTTATATGGGGGTTCTTCACGTTCTAATACGGAAACTCTATCCTTTAAATCAGCAATGACGCTGTCCATTTCTAACATACATTCATGAAAAACACGTTTTACTTCTTCATCTTTTGAATTTAATGAAAGGGAACTTAAGCTTGCTTGAGCGCCCCTTAAACTAGCGAGGCATGTTTTTACATTTTTACTGGTGCCGTTGGAGGTACATTGTTATCACTAATTTAAATAAGTCATTTATTTAGTAAATCCTACCATAATTTTGGTAGTTTTTTTGCTGCTTTATTAAAGAGGATTGTAACCACCAATCAAAAATGTTTTTTATCCTTATTAACCTAATTAGCTAGAAGAAAATAAGATTACTCAAACATACAAACACCATTGTAAGTGGTACTTGTATGTTTGAGTAATTATTTATTGAGGTAACATGTAACCAATTAATGTTCTATTAAGTTGGATAAAGGAATTTCTTGTTCATTCTGGGGTTCATTAAGAGGATAAATTCTAGCTGTTTCATTATTTTCAGCCACATTTTGAATATAAATTGGAACTCCATTATACGTTACATTAGCCATGACTGGTGAAGCGGCAATCTCTTGTGCTCTTTGTTTGTTCATTATAATGACCTCCTTTTGATTTGTAACAGTTATAATATTTACTTCAAACTACTTAAGTATTCTTATTACTCAATAATAAGTAAACAGAGAGCTAGTTTTAATTACGGTTACTTGACTAACGAAGACAACGGTTAGATTTTGATTTCCTAGTTGGTTGCGGGATTAGTTTATGTAGAAAGTAAATGTTTTAATTTTTATAGCTAAGCCTTTTCTATACTTAAATATTTCTACATAGATAAAAAATGAAAATGTGCAAAATAAAGAACCGCTACCGGTTCTTTATTTTGCACATTTTATATTTTAAAAACTTTTTGTTTTAAAATCAGGATGCTTAGCATGAGTATTTTGAAAAGGTAAGTAGCATGGTTACAATGACAATTGTTAGAAAATAAGAAGTAACTGTATAAATTTCTGAAATGTACCTATAAACAGAAAACACCTCTTGTACCATATCTAATAAAATAAGGTATAAGAGGTGTTTTTTCTTGTTTTATTCTATTGGATTACTCTATATTGTTCTACTTCAATTAGGTTCTCCTATATTTAAGAATCCGCTGTAAGCCAATGATAATCTTTACATTAACCTGTTATTGATTATTCTTTTCTTGAATTTCTTCAGAAGGCTCTTCAGTTGGATCTGGCTCATCTTCATCAACACCAGTGCAACCGCACAAGAAACCTACAGATAAAATAGTAGACATGATAGCAAGTAGATATTTTCTTTTCTTCAAGTGATTATTGCTCCTTTCAGATAAATATTTATGCTATTATCTTCTACTTAAAGAAAAAGAATATTCTATAGTTTTTTTAACGTTTTTTTCCTTTATATCAAATTAGAATCAAATTCAATTATTAAGGGATTGCCTAGATATTTGTGAGTTTACCGCAAAATTATGTGCTTTGATTTATCAAAAGTATCGTCAGGAATGTTTCAAATCCACAAAAATTAATTTTCTATATACATTTATAATCCAGGTAACAAAAGAATTAAATAAATATGTAGTATTGCCAATAGCTATACTGGTTAAGATTCCTATGAAGGCACTTCCTATGATATCAAATGGATAATGATGCCCTAGCCAGATACGTGAAAAACCTGTCAAAATTGCTAAGAACCACATGATTGAGCCAATTAAACGCTCACGAAGTAAGACGGAGGTTGCTAAGGCAAATGCTACGGCTGTATGTTTACTAGGGAATGAGGAATTATTCTTTGATGGGATAAGTAAACGCACACGATGTATAACAAATGGACGAGGTTTAAAATAAAAGAGCTGGATAAAACGATTTATACATAATGAGAACCCTACTGATACCCCTGCAAATAAAATATTTTTTTTGTAGGAATTGTTTCTAAACCACATTAAGGCTAATAAGAAAATGTACAGGAATCGAGTCTTTTGTGAAATAAATATCATAAATGTATCCAATGTTGAGTTACGACCAGCTAGACGATTGATAGCCCTAAACATCTTATAATTCATGCAGATGCTCTCCTTTATTTTTGAATTGTTATATAAATATCATTCCCTCACGAAAGAAAAATATGTAGTGTGCATGCCCTTTCTTATTATTCTACTCCGTTTAAATAGATAAATAATATATAGTTGCAAATTGAACATGTTTAACGTGATAATGCTCCTCCTACTGGTTATGTACATTTTTAGTTTAGTCACAAAAATTTATAAAAATCACACTCCCTTATATTCTCTTGACACTCTTAACTTGACATTGATGTAGAGCTACACCTTTTAGAGCATTTTAAGGGGACTGCAAATATTATTCTCACTTAAAAAATAATAGTTAAAGCAAGCGAATCATACTGTGAATATATCTATTTTCATTATGAATATCTGCTAGGCAAGATCACTTTCCTCATTAAAAAACTGTTCTTATGTGTAAATTAAGGAAAACGGTTTCAAGTACTCTGTATACGAAACTACATTTTTTCAAATACTTTAAGCAGAAAGCCTTTCAATAGGAGTGAAAAAAGTGATAAGAAACAAAAGTAAAATGATTCATCTATTTTTATTATTGGTTGTTACGGCAGTTTTTATATGGTCTGTTATTAAGCCTGCAAGATACTCGACATGGGCAGCAGAAGCAATTCCTGCCGTTCTCGGTCTAATCGTTATAATTGCAATGTACAATAAGTTTCGCTTTACCACTCTCTCTTATATCATCATTGCAATACTAGCTATTATAATGTTCGTCGGCGGTCATTACACATACTCAAAGGTTCCTTTTTTTAATTGGATAAAAGATGTTTTTGATTTAAATCGAAATCACTACGATCGATTTGGACATTCGATAAAAGGCTTGTTTATAATTGTGATAAGAGAAATATTATTACGGAAAACTCAACTAACCAAAGGCCCTTGGTTAGTTACGATCAGTATAAGCATTTCGCTTGCTATCGCTGCATTATACGAAATTATTGAATGGTTAGCTTTTAAAATAACAAAGGGAGGAACAGCAGCTAAAGACTTTTTAGGTACACAAGGCGATATGTGGGATGCACAATGGGATATGTCGCTTGCCTTAGTTGGTTCGATTCTGGCATTACTCATTCTTTCAACACTACATAACCGTCTATTAAAAGATAATTAAAAAAAGAGTAAATATAGAGGAATCTGTGTAGCATTGTCATGTGTTGATGCAAACAAAAGATAGTGATTTCATGGACGGAATTATAGAAGAAGTAAATGAGCAGTAACGATTCTAGTACCATAGGAAATGGAAGTGTAAGAGCAGGACGCGGCACTCCCACAGAAACGTCAATACGGTTTTGGTGAACGAACTTTTATAAGATTATATTCCTATTACTATCCTCACTATTATCATTAAAATCTTTTACCCCGCTCTAACAGGCAGTAGACCCTGATCTAAATATTCAGAGGAATCAAACATCATTGCTCCTATTTGTGCTGAACGCCAACAGGAGCGAATCCCCACTATTGGAAGTTTCATTTTATTCTCGAGACATCTACTTTTTTACTGGTAAAGAAAAAGTTTCTTCCTTGTTCATCTCGGTATGGATAAAAACAAACTGCTTAATCATTTCATTTAACCTCTTCGCTGCTTTTGTAGGAATTTGATGCTTTACATTATCAATGAATTTCAATTCATTATATGGCAATTTCCCATGCAGTAGTTTCGCATGATCATAAAATGATTTATCTTTCTTACCATAAACCAACAAAACCGGAAGTTCAATATTTCTAAGCTGATTGGTACAATTATAGTGCAAACTATAACGATAATACTGCTCGATATTTTGGGCATTCCCTTTTCGAGCTTCTGTAAACATCTTTCTGAACAATTTATACGTATTTGAATTGCCCCATGAAATAGACCATGATAAAAATGAAATTGCCCCTGTTTTCGCAAGTTTCACGCCTAGTGAAATCTTATTCTTTAGGTATCCATCCCTCACTTCTGACATTCCTCCGATTAGAATACCCCCTAAGGTACTTTCGACATAAGTCAACAAAAATTTTAATGCAACAGAGCTTCCGGTCGAATATCCGCATATAAAGGCTTTTTTAACTTCCAAATGATCCAATAAACGTTTAATATCTTGGGCAATCAGCGAATAGGTTATCGGTTGTCTTGAATACTGACTCCTTCCGTGTCCTCTAATATCAAAAGCAATCACTTTAAACTCTTTGGATAATTTCTCTATTTGGTACTCAAAATTTACACAAGTGAGTACAGGAGGATGAATAAAAACAATAGGAATTCCTTTTCCCTTAACGATATAATACAGACTACTACCGTCCACATTCAACATTGGCATGTATGTAATCACCTCTTTGAATTTCTGTTACTATTATTTTGCATATCTTCAATAAAAAATATTTAGGGAATTTTAGGCTTTTTAGGAAAGAAAAATGATGAGGTATTAGCATAAGTTGGCATCATAAATTTCTATAAAACAATGCAATATAAAGTATGTGAAATTGAACATAGTGCTTCTTTTTCCTAATTTTTTTACAGGGGGCAAAAAATGAACACTCTTAACTTCTTTATGTCATTATTCAATTTTGGAAGAAGAACTCAGCAAATGTTTAAACTGTTTAGAAATAGACGAAATAATAATAGAGGTTGGATTTGGGTTTCTTTACTAGGGTTAGGAACCGTTTTTGGTGTAGTAGCAACGCGTAATTCAAATATGATAAGACCTATCCAACGTTTGTTCCAAGGTGTTCAAAATACGACAAGAACATTTATTCCATCCAAAGTAAACTTGGCAAATATGGAATTTTCCAAAGAAATAGCCCCTATTAATCAAAAGAAACAAAGTAATCCAAACCAATAATTGTCAACTATATTGAAAAAGTTCGTCTCATAGTGACGAACTTTTTTATTATACGTATAAACCTATATCTTATTGTCCACAACTATTGAATCACTAACAAAACCCTAAAATGAACAAGTTAGTGAATGATACACTTTCAATAGTAAGGTTTAAATATTATGATAAACAGAAAAAATTTTTTATGCTTATTTTATAAAAATCATTCAAAACCTCTAAAATTGAACTGTATACTTTGATACAAAGATAGATAACCTAAATTTTGAAGTTATATTTTCAAGGAGGAAACAATTTATGACAGTAATCACTAAACTCAAACAAACTATTTCTGGTTTGAAAAGTGCGCAAGCATGTTTAGAAGGATTTGTTCTTGATACTGACAATCAGCAAGCAAAACAACTGTATCAAAATGCAGCTCAGCAAACACAGACAATTATTGATTCTTTAGACCCACGCATTCAGGAAGTTCAACAAGAAGAACCCCAATATAATCAATAAAATGGGGTGATTACTAGACTTTTGGCATAAGCAGCATTATGTTTGGATTTATATATCTAGAAAGTATTTATACTTTTTAGGTTAACTGAAAAGAGATGATTCAATATCATCCTTTTTCTTCAGGTAATAAACCGAGAAACAGCAAATTTTCCATATTTTATAAAACAGTAAGCGAACTCCAATTTCTTTTTGTTAGCTATTATTAACATTAAAAAAACAACTTTTTTCACATTTAGAGGTAGTACCAGCATTCCTACAACTGGAGGCACAGTGGCATTTCCAATAGGCAAGATGCTACTTTGCTTCTTCATATTCCTTCATTATTTTATAAAACGTGTTTTTCTTTAGTTCTAACATTTCCATAAGCATAACAGCTGTTACTTCTCCACTCTTCCATTTGGAATGAGTTTCTTCTATTAAATAATTGCATGATTGTTGGTACTTACGATCTGTTGGTTAATCCATATATCAAGCAACTAATCCTTGTGCGTGATATTTACTTCTTCCTCTTTAGGAATAGATTAAAAACCTACGTTAATAGCTATGTCGCGATACTTATATTTTAAGCTAATGACATAGTCCAGGATTAAAAGATATGGAGCGTTGAGACTATCATGATCAACGATTTATAAATGATTGGTCATGAACCTCAATTTAAAAATTTCTATATTAATTCGGACATATTTGGGTGTTTTCAAAAAGGAGGTATTCATTTTGAGTACAGTAGAAAATACACTATCTATTTTTGCTTTAGGTGGCGTTAATGAAATAGGAAAAAACATGTATGTAATACAATATTCAGATGACATTGTGATCATTGATTGTGGTTCTAAATTTCCAGATGAAAGTTTATTAGGAATAGATTTGATTATACCTGATATTACATATTTGCAAGAAAATAAGAATAAAATTTGTGGTTTAGTTGTTACACATGGACATGAGGATCATATTGGAGGTATTCCTTATTTTTTAAAACAACTGAATGTACCAATTTATGCAACGAAATTAACTCTAGGATTAATAGAAATTAAATTAAAAGAACATGGGCTTCAAAATCAAACACAGTTGTTTGTTATTGATTCTGATTCGTTAATTGATTTCGGAAAGATAAATCTAACCTTTTTTAAAACCAATCATAGTATTCCTGATTGCCTCGGGATTGCTTTTCATACCCCAGAAGGTACAGTAGTTCATACAGGCGATTTCAAGTTTGATTTGACGCCCGTAAATAATCAATATCCAGACATTCATAAAATGGCCAATATTGGAAGCAAAGGTGTTTTAGCTCTACTCTCTGAAAGCACAAATGCCGAACGGCCTGGATTTACCCCATCGGAACGATCAGTAGGTGAACGGATTGAAGAAGCATTTATCAAGGCTCATAGAAAAGTTATTATCTCTACTTTTGCTTCTAACGTGAATCGTGTACAACAAATCGTAGATGCCGCTTTAAAAACAGATAGAAAGCTTGCTTTGCTTGGGAGAAGCATGGTAAATGTAGTTTCTGTTGCTTTAGAACAAGGATATTTGAATATTCCTAAAGGAATGTTAATTGAAGCAAGTGAAATCAACCAAATGGATCCCAAAAAAATAGCTATCCTTTGCACTGGTAGTCAAGGTGAACCTATGGCTGCTCTGTCTCGATTAGCCAGTGGAAACTATCGACAAGTTGATATCTTACCTGATGATACTGTTATTTTATCTGCAACTCCCATACCAGGAAATGAGCGTAATGTTTCACGTATTATAGATAACTTATTTCTATTGGGAGCCAATGTTATTTATGGATCAGGAAGTTCAACAGGAATGCATGTTTCTGGACATGCCTATCAAGAGGAATTAAAATTAATGCTTACTTTAATAAAACCCCAATATTTTATTCCTATCCATGGCGAATTTAGAATGTTACATCATCACAGTCAACTAGCAGAGTCCGTTGGTGTTAAAAAAGAGAATATCTATGTTATTGGTAATGGTGATGTTGTCGATATAAAAAATCAGATTGCCAATCAATCTAGACGTATACCTGCCGGGAATGTATATGTAGATGGATTAGGTATTGGAGACGTTGGAAATGCTTTATTACGAGATCGCAAACAACTTTCTGAAGATGGTATGCTTGTGATAGTTATCACTCTTAGTAAAACAGAAGCGAGAATAATTTCTGGACCAGACACGGTTTCTCGTGGATTTGTATATGTTCGTGATTCAGAGGATTTCTTAAAGAAAATTAACCGACTAGTTGTGGAAACTATTAACAATTTACAAAAATTAAATATTCATCAATGGAATGTTCTGAAAAGAGAAATAAGAGAAACACTTGGCCATTTTATATACTCACATACAAAAAGAAAACCAATGATTCTCCCCATAATAATTGAAGTCTAAAGTGCTTATTTTTTGTACTAATTAAGTTTACAGCTTTATCAGGTAGGATCTAAATAAAGTATACTTTTAAAATTTGCAACTTGGGTGTTTTTGTCTATCCCCCGAAAAGGGGGAATAGACTTTATTTTTTATAAAAATTATATGCTATGTCAAAAAGTACACTTTATGAAAGATTTGAAAATTTTTGTTTTTTATTTAAAAATACAACTTAATCCTATTTAAATGTGTCAATAAAATTGTATACATTTTCAAAAAAACTTCTTTCACATTTAGAGGTAGTACCAGCGTTCCTACAACTGGGGGCAAAGTAGCACATCCAATAGGTGAGATGCTACTTTACTTCTTCATATTCCTTCATTATTTTATAAAACGTGTTTTTCTTTAGTTCTAACATTTCCATGAACATAACAGCTGTTATTTCTCCACTCTTCCATTTGGAATGAGTTTCTTCTATATATATTTACATGATTTTCGTTAGCGGAAGTTAATTTCATTTTTAGCTTTCTGAATAATATCTGTTATAAATGGCGCTTTTTCATTTGTGTATGCGACTCTATCATGATGATGTTTTTCAGCTAATTTTTGTTTTAATTGATAATACTGTTGGAGTGTATCAGGATGGTTTTTCAGATAATCTCTAAATAAGATATTACTGTTCCATTCTTCACTCCCTAGTTCATAAACATGCAAATGATGTGTTCCCGCTCTCCATAATCCCTTTCTAAAAAACCTTCTGTTTGGAAACTCTTTATGAAATACATATTCATATGCAATCTTTTTTAAAGGTTCAATAAACTCATCTACTTCTTTTAAATTATGAACTCCAATCATAATATCTAATATTGGTTTAGCTCCTAATCCTTCAACAGATGTACTTCCAATATGTTCAATTGTAATAGCTTTATCTCCCATTATACCTTTTAGAAGCCTTTGTTCTTCTTTAAATTGTAGTGCCCAATCCGGTGTAAACTCCTCAATAACAACTGGTCTTTCCATATTCCTAATCCCCCTTATGTATTTTGCGCTTGAACATAATATCAAATTTAGATGAGCAAAGCTACTTCAAATCAATAGAATTTTCGTTATGGGGGGATTTTGATTCCTTAGGTTGATGGGCATGTGTATTTATCTCCATTACAAATAAAATATAATCACGTTCATTCTTTTCTTTTAAATATTCTTTAATGTATTTTGCTCTGGATCACGTATTGGTTGAACAAAATTCATTGATCATCCCCTCCGTAGTGCTCTTCTATCTCATATACTTCTAATCTAAGAGCAAACGCTAGTTTATAAAAAGCATTAGATTTATTTCGTCTGTATGTACGTTCACTCATACCAATCTCGTTATAAACCATGTAATCAAAGACTTCTTCATCTTCTAAATATCGCTTTACAATGATGTCTCTTTGATTCTTACTAAAGCGACTTAATGCCTTATCAATTTGAAAAGATAAGCGTTGCAATTTCACTTCTCTTTCACTCATTGCAATATTCGTTAAAGCAACATCTTCAGTTCGCTTGCCTATTATGTTTGTTGGACCGTGATATCTTACCTCACTAGAGGCTGTGACCTTCATCTCGTTTCTAATCATCCCCAATTGTCTGTAAATACGAACATTTTCTAAAATCTCTTCTAAACGAACCTGTGTTGCTTTTCGATCAATTTTAGGTAAGAAAGTTAATTGCATCATATATAAACACCCCTTATCTATTTTGTTAATAAAAAACCAAAAAGCGGACACCAAACTACAGAGCAATATCACTAATGCTCTTTATAGTTTGATGTCCGCTGGTTCTTCCAGTAGGACTAAATGTGTAATTGGTATTATTATATCATTTTCTCTTATTTTAGTAACTTTCTTATTAGAAAAGGATTATTTTATTAAAAAGCTCTATTAAACTAATCTATTAATCGTTTCCTTCCAATTCCTCACTCTCTTCACGTATCTGCCCAATTAATGAAATTACAGAACCTACAGCTTGGATCCAACTTCCTACAACATCTATTCTCTGTCCTTCTTCATTTTCATTAGTTTCGCTGTTTACTTGAGTGTCTGTATCTTTCCCCACACCATTTACTTTACCTTCTTTATTGTACTGTTCCTCATCTCTGTTACTTTTTAATTCGTAAATACCTCCTATTGCCTGTAATGAATTCCCTATAGATTGTAATAAGTTTCCTATAATGTTTAAGGATTCATCGTTATCCGAAGTATCATTAAATTCATCTGCTAAAGCTGTAAGTCCGCCTAAAGCCTGTGTCCAATTCCCAGCAATCACTAATTTAATTTGTGTTTCTTCTTTAAAATCAATAACCAATCCAGATATTACAGTTACATTACCAAGTGATTGGATTTCATTCCCAATCTTTTCAAGAGATATTTCCCCTTGACCATCGGCCTCTAAAGCATTACCAACGGCTTGTAATACGTTTCCATATACATTCAAATCTTTTCTTACATTACCGCTTATAAAATGAAAAGGCGTGCTTCCAATAGCGGAAGTAATTGTGCCTATCGCTGCTACCAATGCACCAAATATCTCTTTAAGTTGGTTCTCCATTTATAACCTATCCCAGCATTAAGTAATTACTATAATCCTATTCAATTATCCCTCTCCCTGTTAATAATTTGAAATGCCACTCAGTCTGACAACGTATAATAGCGAATCATTTTAGGAAGTACACCCATATGATATACATACTAATGAATCTCCATTATAAACCGTATATTCCTTTGAACTTGTTAAAATTACTCACTATTCATCACTACTCTCTTCACATAACGTGAAATGTTCAAAAATCTCATATTGATCAACGAAACATTTTGGACAGATATACATTTGTATCACCACCTTCTTCTTAATTAAAGTGTTTATTAAGTTTTATTCCCGCATAAATCTCCCGATTCCGTTTATACTACAACTGTAACTATCCGTTACAAATGATTACTTGTAAACGCTAGTTTCTTTTGTACAACAAACAGTTAGCTAATTAATCTAACTGCTTTGTTGTGCAAAATGAAGTGTTTATTAAGTTCCCTTTCCCGCATAGCATTTCCAAGTCCGTTTATACTATAGCTGTAACTTCAAGTTACATATCATTACTTGTAGGGCCTAATTTCTTTTGTACAACAAGTAGTTAGCTAATTGAGCTAGCTGCTTTGTTTTTTAACCATTTTTATTGGAATGCAATTTATATGCATAATTTCTGAAGTGAAATCCATACTATATTTAGGTCTTAGGTATTAACATCTAAAACCCTTATTTCAGCCTTAGACCTATTAAAGCACTCCCCAGTCTTTACTGGGGCAAAGCAGTTAGCTTTTGTTAGCTGCTCTTTTTATTTCACTGTCACCCATTAGATAAACGTTCATATATTATTTTGTGCCACCCTTTCTACTAGGTGATTTCGTCATTTTATTTCCGCATAACCTTCATGAAAGAGCACTGTTCGAAGGTGCTCTTTTTATTCATCCGAATAATCCTCACAATTCTGTACATACTATCCGTAAGCTGCTTTCTTAACAGTGTTTGCAGCCTGGAACCTTTTTTTGATAATGGAGCAGTTAGCTTTTACTAGCTGCTCTTTTGTTTTCACCATTTAAGCAGGGTTTGAATATATTAAATTCTACCTTTCTTTATAACATGAGCTGGCTACTTACGCTATTTTTACAAAGGGCACTAATTGATAGTGCTCTTTTTACTTTTTTCTACAAAATGAAATTTTTATTAGATTCCTTTTTATCCCCGTATAACATTTCCAGTTACGTTTATACTATAGCTGTAACTTCAAGTTACATATCTGTACTTGTAGGGCCTAATTTCTTTTGTACAACAAGTGGTTAGCTAATTAAGCTGACTGCTTTGTTTTATCAAATAAAGGTTTGGTCGAGGAGCACCTTTTAAGTTTTCTCTTTTTAAATTCCACTTTAATCTGTTCACGATTTTCTGAGGTGGACATATAATTAACAAGACAAGACATAGTTTATATATAGTGGTGCACAAAAAAATTTGTGCACTATTTTTGTCTCCATAACCTATTGATCAAATAGCGTATTTATTAAAAAACTTTCACATTTAAACTAGACAAGCATATGTTATTGTATGGAGACTCTCCACTCATAAGATTCTTACCTTTCTTATCTAAGAGCACGCTTATTTGTGTGCTCTTTTGTATTTGCTATGAAATAACGATTTTGTTTGAAAGGTGTATATTTTTACACTCGATTCATATACTTTAAATAACCTGTTATGTCTTAAACTAATATTTTAGTGTCATTCCACTTTTTTTGAGACAACAAGCCCTCCGGTTGTTGTCTTTTTTCTTTTCTCTATTCAAATAAGGATTTTTTCTGTTTTTTATTTAAAACATATAAATAAAAATGGTGGTAAGTAATTATCTTGATTATTGAATAATTCTTATTCAGGCACCTATACGAGGTGCTCTTTTTTTGACACTTACAAAATAACTATTTTATTAAGATTTAAGTACTTTATACGCTACCCCTAATGCTTCACCCATCGCATAGCATTCTGGAATCTTATAGTGATATTTATCATGTAAATCTTTATCAGCGAAATAGATAGCCTTCATAATATCGCTCGTCCCACATAAGTGTTGGCCCATTAGTTTGTCGCAGTAATCTTTATGAACTTCTGGGTGACTAAAACCTAATAGCTCCCAAATTTTCATAATGCGGGTTCTATGTCATGCCCATCAACTTAAGAAAAGTAAACACCCCCAAAGCAAAAAAATGAGGGGACTTTTCAAAATAACTAACTGTGGAGAAAGAAAATTTTCATTTAGGGGGCACTTCAAAACCTTAGCTTGATGGCGATGTATGGTGACCCCTACGAGAGTTATTTCACCTATAAAGCTAAGGGATATGACCTATATCATTTAATTGCAGTTCTAAAATACAGAATTGTAAACAATTGCATTATAAAGGTATTTACATACTCATCGCATCTAATGTGTAAATACCTTTACCATTTAAATTTCAGATACAACTTTATTTATTCTACAGATAATAATTTTTCCATGATCATCACATCTACATGCTCGCCGTCCATTATTCCCTGCTTTTCAAACACTCCTACTTCACGATAACCCATTTTACGATATAGCCCTTGCCCTAGATTATTAAAAGAAAAGGTAAACAAAACAAATTTATAGAATTCGTTTTGCTGTCCGTTTTTTTCTAAAGCCAAAAGTAACTTTTGCCCCAAACCTTTTCCACGATATTCTCTCTTTATGTATATAGATAGTTCCCCTACACCCCGATAAGCGCATCGATGGCTATATGGATTAATAGAAGCCCAACCGACAATATGAGAATTCTCTTCCATGACAATTACCGAATATCTTCTTTCTCTTTGAAATAGCCATTCCATCACATATTTATCCGTTTTTATTTCTGTCTCTAAAGTCGCAATACGATCCTCGATACCCTCGTTATAAATAGTCATAATTTCTTGTACATCTTGTTTGGTAGCTTTTCTAATCTCCATACTTATCTCTCCCTTATACCCCTTATCCACCTTATATTTTTAAATAGCTTATTAGCTTTCTCACAACAAATTTAGCATCTGATCCAACTCCCCTTAATGTCGCAGAAGAAAACGAACGCTGACCTTCCAAGCCAACATAATACACCCCTTGAACTTCTGTACTTACACCACCTATTTGTAGTGGTTTTCCTTCTGAGTCCAGTGCTCCAATAGCATTGAAGTAAGAGAGATTAGGATTATAGCCCGTTGCAAAAATGACCGTATCGATTGGCTCCTTCTTCCCATCCGGCCAAACTACACCATCAGTGTAAAAAGATGTAAACATAGGCTTTTGATCTGGATTTCCCCTAGCTAATCGTTCCTTGTAATCACCTAAATCGATGACTCCACCTGAACTCGGTGCCGTTTTTCCAAATCTCCAAAACGGAAAGGTATCTATGCCTAATACCTTAAGCCAAAAATGTAAATCCTTCCTCCATACTTTTTGTTTCATAAGTTGAACAGGCTTTCGTACAGCTAAAGATACTCTACTTACATCAGCCAGTTCAAGCGCAATTTGGACAGCTGAATTTCTCCGCCCCACCACCACTACTCTTTGATTAATATAATGATTCGGACTCCGATACATAGCGGAATGTATAATATTCCCCTTGAATTTCTCTTGATCCTTTATTATCGGATTAAACGGACTGTGAAAAGAGCCAGTTGCATTTATAATCGTCCTAGTCTGAAATGTCTCTCCAGAGTCTGTTCGGATTTTAAATATTTCGTCTTCTCTTTCTACAGATTCAACTCGCTGATTTAACATAACTGGTAGCTGAAAATTTTCCACATAATTTTGCAAGTAATCAATCACTTCGTTCCTCGTGGGATAATCATCAGGATGCCCTGGGAATTGCATTCCAGGTAACGATGAAAAACGTGCCGGAGAAAACAATTTCAGGCTATCATAATAGTAAGGCCAAGACCCAGCTATTCGCTCACTCGCTTCTAATATTAAAAACTGCAATCCTTTTTTTGAAGATGATAACCAGATGCAAGACCAGCTTGCCCTCCTCCAATTACAATGGAATCTAATATTTCGTTCATTTTCATCCCACCTTTTGATTTAATTTACTTATTTAATTAGATTGTTTCAATTCTTGATAAGCTTCAATGAAACTCTGATAAGTTTCCTTTCCTAAACTGTTGTTTTTGAATCCGAACATACTTTTAAAAATATAATCTTTTGCATTTTCAACATTACATTGATGGGCATTCATTATTAACTTCATATATGATAAAAAATAGTCCTTTTTTAAATTACCCGCATGATTAATAATCATTTCATTGTGTTCTCCTTTCAAACTTCATTATTCTGTAAGGAGGGGTAATATAAATTATTACCCCTCCTTACAGTTATTCACCTTAACAACAAGATTCTGTACCACAACATGAATCATCAACTTTATTAGGCTTTAAATCTACACTACAAACACCAGTTTCTGGCAAATCAAGTTCTACTTTTTTAGCTGCCTCATAATCCCCGGTAAGGTAAGCAACTATAGATCTAACTTGTTCATAGCCTGTCGCCATAAGGAATGTAGGCGCTCTTCCATAACTTTTTGAACCTACAATATAGAAATCTTTCTCTGGGTGTCGAAGCTCTTTTTCACCATGGGGACGCACAGTGCCACAACTATGAAAGTTAGGATCGATTAGTGGTGCTAAAGCCCCTACACTTTCAGTAGCCGTATCAATAGAAGTACGTATTTCACTTATCATAGATAAGTTAGGGCGGTTACCTGTATTTACAATCATCTCATGGACATCAGTAATTTTTATTTCTTGTTCATCTTGATGACCTACAATTTCCATTCCATTTTTTGTTCTAACTACGTATTGAATTTTATATGGTGTCATTACTTCCACGCTTCCTTCATCAACCAATTGATGAATACCGCTACCCAAGGCGCCACGCGCTTCCAGAGCATCTTTTCCCTCTCCTCCGTATGCTTCTTCCACACGGTGCTTTCTCATGATCCATACAATCTTAGTTTCTGGATAGGATTCCTTTAACTTTGCCAACTCTAATAAAGCATTGATTGCGGAATGACCACTTCCCACAACAGCTACATGCTTATTGGCATATCGTTTTTGTTCATTTCCTAATATATCTGGGATACCATAAAAAATATGCTCGTTAAGCGATTGCTCTTCTTTCAACCAAATACCATTAGAATTTGACGGATTTGGATTTCCCCACGTACCTGAAGCATCTATCACCGCTCTAGCTTCATAAATTTGAAGTACACCTTCTTTTTCTGTATAGATCATGAATGGCATTTTTTCACGATTCGCTGTTTTCATTTTATCTGTATCTTTCCTACCTATAGATAGTACTTTAGTATTCAAGTGGATAAATGGTTTAAGTTCTGGAAGGTTCGCAAGCGGCTGTAAGTATTGTTCTACAATTTCTTTTCCTGTTGGTAATGCTTTTATGTCTGGTAATTCCCAGCCATGCTTTTCAAGAAGTTCCAAAGCCGCTTTGTCTATGTTATATTGCCAAGGTGAGAATAACTGTACATGGCCCCATGTAAGAATGTTTGATCCTATATTTTCTCCAGCTTCTAATAAGGTAAATGATTCACCATGTTTTGCTAAGTGTGCTGCCGCTGTCAACCCTACGGGTCCGCCCCCAATAATGGCTATTGGTAACTGTTTTATTCTCTGCATATCAGTATTGTTTTGTGATGTTTGATTTTCCGTTCCACAACACTCTTGTACTTTGAATGAAAGTTGAATAGGTTTCATAAAAAACCCTCCTTATTTTAGCTAAAATTGTAAGTATAGTCCCTTAATTGGATTATTTAAATCAAAAAAAATTGATTTAAAATCCAGAATGATTATTCAAGTTTAATCACTTATCAAAATGTTATATTAATCAAGAAAAATTGATTAAATATATATTAAAACGTTATTTCGTCCCAATCAAAGTTATGACATGGGACGAAATATACAGCATAATTGCTCAGATAATAGTGCGTCTACTTCTTTTTTATTAATATCATAATAACTCCATGTTCCTTTTGTTTCTTTCGTAATAAGGTTCGCATCAAGTAAAAGTTTTAAATGATATGAAAGTTTTGATTGTGGTAATTCAAGAACATCCGTTAAATCACATACACAAGTTTCTCCACGCTGACACAATTCGTACAAAATATGTAACCTTTTTTGGTCTGCCAATGCTTTGAACTTCTTTTCATATATTTGAAAGGATTGAGGAGTTGATTGATTGTATAATTTTATTTCTTTCATGTTGAGTTCCTTTCATCAATTTTTTTTGATATTTAAAATATATACGCTTTTTTGCTTTTCTGCAACCATTAAATCAAAAAAATTGATTTAATGGTTGCAAACAAATATTTTCAGCATTCTTTCATCACTTAACTTTGTTTTTCTCACATGAATTGTTTATTTTATTAATAATTTATGCACATATACGCAGTTTGCAGACTATAGTCCGTAGAGTAAAAGAAACACCTCTTCCAAAATTATTTTATAAGTATAGGGAGAGTGGTTTCTTGAATCTAGAACAAACTTTTGGCCATGTCTTACAACGACATCGTATAAGCTCACAAATGAGCCAGGAAGAATTATCATTTAATTCTGGATTAGACAGAACATATATCAGTCTTTTAGAAAGAGGGAAAAGAAAGCCCACAATTAATACTGTATTTGCACTCGCTAATGCATTAAATATTAAACCCTCTCAATTAATTAAAGAATTAGAAATACAAGTATCGGATAAAACATAATATAGAGAAGAAGCCAAACAAAAATGGACTTTTGTTTGGCTTCTTCTTTACATTATAAACCTTCTAATTATAATAGTATTCCAAATTAAATCACCCGATTAGTTCTAAATAGAAAGAATTACATTGTTTTCAATATTCTATTTTCAATATATATAATTTCACTTTATTATGTACATACATATATCATGATGGCTTGCATATTTTGTACATACTATTAATTATGTACAGCTATCTATTCTATCTTACCCTTAATGTTGCTAATGGATTGGATATAAAAAACAATTTTGTACATTAGAGATTATGGAGATATAATAACACAATTAATAAAATCTACTTGTTGCTCACCTAAACTATTTCGAAAACCTCTATTCACCGCAACACATATTCGTGCATAAGCGACACCTTGTTTTG
This sequence comes from Bacillus sp. SRB_8, assembly GCF_003264205.1. Lineage (NCBI taxonomy): Bacteria > Bacillati > Bacillota > Bacilli > Caryophanales > Bacillaceae > Bacillus > Bacillus sp. SRB_8. The sequence continues at coordinate 500,251 of NZ_NADT01000019.1, forward strand.
TGTAGTATAATTCTGGCTCCTTTGTCAATCTACCGATTAATACAACTCTATTCATCATAAGTTATACCACCTCACATATTTTTCTTCATTGTAAGGAAAAATGTGTGCAGGGTAAAAAGTGCAAAATGATATATTTCCAAGTAAAAAGTACTACTTTATATCTTTTAAAAGTAAAAAAGAAACCCTACATAGTTTAAACATGTAAGGTTTCCAAAAACATTATACTTTACTGCAAGATATGTAATATCCTCCGCGGGCCATCTTTATTTCAGCGCGGTACATTACATTTTCTAGGTAGAAAGTAATCGGTTTAACTTTACTCTCAATTTTTAATTGTTCATTACATTCAGCTGTATATCCTTCGATAGCTGAACGAATGACTTCTGCTGATGGATATGTTAAAGCGTCATCTAGTTCTATGAAAAAACTTTTAGAAAATAGTTTTTTCATAATCCCTTTTTTCTCTTTCATCATATTCCATCCCTCTTAATTCAAGTTGCCAACATCATATTTTCAATTTATCTTTGAAAATAAAAAAAAACTGCACATTTCATGCAGGATTTTTTTATTAGTCATTTTTCGTAAAGTAAGAAACGAAACGAAGAATTTCTAAGTATAACCATACTAGAGTCATCATTAGACCCATTGCACTGTACCATTCCATATATTTTGGAGCTTGGCTACGTGCACCGCTTTCGATTAAATCGAAATCTAGTAATAGATTTAATGCAGCAACTACAATAATAACTGCACTAATGATCATACCAATTGTCCCACCTTGGTGAATATATGGAACAGAAACACCGAACATGTTTAGTAAGAATACGATTAAATACATAACCATAATTCCCATTGTTGCTGCCATAACACCTGTGCGGAATTTATCAGTTACCTTCACTACGCGTGTTGCATATAAAACTAACATCGCAAATAGAATTGAGATTGTTAGTAATACAGCGTTTAAAACGATAGAATCCTGAAATTTCATTGCATAAACTGCTGAAATACTTCCTAACACTACCCCTTCTACTGCCGCATAAATCGGTGCACCAATTGGTGATATGCGCGGGAAGAAGATAGATGCAAACGCAACGATTGCCGCAATAACTAAAGCACCAATTAATACTGGCATTTTCATCGTACCATTTGACATCTGTATGTATGAATAGACAGACGTTGCAAGCAGCAAGATAAGCATGATAAACGTTTTGCCTACTGTTCCGCCAATAGTCATCGCAGAAGTATTTGCTCCCTCTTTACGGAATGCCTCTTTTTTCAACATTGGATTAGATGTTCTCATTTTTTCCCTCCTAAAATAGGTTCTACCAATAGTGTAAAGTTTTTCTCTTTACTTTTCAATATATGCAGCTTGTTTTTATTTTAATCCTTCAACGATGTCGGATAGTTCACTCCATCGTTCCATCGTTTTTTCTAGCTCTTCTTCTATCTTCTGCCCTGCTTCAGATAATTCTTGGGCCTTTGTGAAGTCAGATCCAACATTCGTAAGTTCTTCTCCAATTGATTCAAGTTTCTCTTCTAGTTGTGCAATTGTATCTTCAATTGTTTCCCATTCACGCTGCTCATTGTAAGAAAGTTTACGTTTACGTTGTTGTTTCGGAGCCTCTTCTACTACTTTTTTCTCCTTTTGAACTTCTGCTTTCTCAATGAGTTCTCTCGTTTTTTCCATTTCTAAATACTCTGTATAACTACCTAGGAATTCACGCACTTCGCCTTCGCCAGTAAAGATGAACAATTCATCTACTACTTTATCTAAGAAGTAACGGTCATGCGATACAGTTAAAACGACACCTGGGAAATCTTCTAAATAATCTTCTAGCACTGTTAATGTTTGTGTGTCTAAATCATTCGTAGGCTCATCAAGTAATAGTACGTTTGGTTCTCCCATTAAAATACGCAATAAATATAACCGTCTTCTTTCGCCACCAGATAGTTTACCAAGCGTTGTTCCATGTGAATGCGGTAGGAATAAGAAACGTTCTAGCATTTGAGATGCGCCAATTACTTTTCCGTCTGTCGTATGAATAACTTCCGCAATTTCTTTAATGTATTCAATCATACGCTGGTTTAAATTCATCTCTTCATTTTCTTGCGTATAATAGGCAACTTTTACAGTTTGTCCTACTTCAATTTCACCACTATCAGGAGAGAATTTTCCTGCAAGCATATTTAATAGTGATGATTTTCCGCTTCCATTTGCTCCGATGATTCCGATACGATCACCAGGCTTCACAATATGATTAAAGTTATGTAATACTGTTTTATCACCAAATTTTTTCGTTACATCTTTTAATTCAAGTACTTTCTTTCCTAAACGACTTCCACTTAGTGCAATATCAACTGATTGCTTCGCTGCTGGTCCTTCTTGTCCCTTCAGCTCATCAAAACGCTGAATACGCGCCTTTTGTTTCGTAGAACGGGCTTTTGCACCACGGCGAATCCAAGCAAGTTCACGACGATATAAATTTTGGCGTTTTGATTCTTGTGCCGATTCTTGCTCTTCACGAAGTGCTTTCGCTTCTAAAAATGTACTGTAGTTTCCTTCGTAGCTATACAGTTTACCGTTATCTAATTCAAAAATACGGTTTGTCACACGGTCTAAGAAATAACGATCATGGGTTACAAGTAATACCGCACCTGTATATCTTGCTAAATATTCTTCTAACCATTCAACTGTCTCATGGTCAAGATGGTTCGTAGGCTCATCCAAAATTAATAAATCAGGTGTTTCAATAAAACATTGCGCCATTGCAATACGCTTTTTTTGTCCACCAGATAGGTTTCCAACAGTTGCTGTAAAATCAGTAATTCCTAATTTCGTTAATAACGATTTTGCATTCGCATTTGCTTCCCATGCACTCATCGCATCCATACGTTGCTGCACTGCAAATAATTGTTCCTGTACTTTTTCATTACTTGGATCTTTTTCGATATTTAATAACGATTGTTCATAATCACGAAGAAGACGAATTAAAGGTGTATCACCATGGAACACTTGCTCTAATACTGTTAGTTTTTCATCAAACTCTGGTTGCTGTGATAAATAACTAATTGTATATCCGCGTGAATGCGTCATATCACCTGTATCAGGAGTTTCTAATCCTGCAATAATTTTTAATAACGTTGATTTACCAGTACCGTTTACACCGATAATTCCGACACGTTGTCCTTCTGTAATACTACATGATAATCCATCAAATAACGGTTTTTCTCCGTATGATTTCGATAAGTTCTCCACAGTTAACATTTTCATATTTGTGCATTCCACTCTTTCATAAATTGTTCAATAAACTGTTCCATATAACGATGACGAACTTCAGCCTCTTGTTTTGCTGCGTTCGTGTTCATTAAATCTTTTAGTTTTAAAAGCTTTTCATAAAAATGATTTAAAGATGGATCATTATTTTTTCTATATTCATCTTTCGTCATCACTTCTCGAGGAGGGATAGTTGGATCATACATTAATCTCCCTTTCGCTCCTCCGTATGCAAATGTTCGAGCTATTCCAATTGCACCAAGAGCATCTAAACGATCCGCATCTTGAACAATTCTCCCTTCAAGTGACTCAACTGTGCCACCATGACCGCCCTTATAAGACATATTGGCGATGATATGAAGAACATGCTTACTTTCCTCTTCTTCAACACGTAACTCTTCTAACCAATCAGAAACTTTTTTCATTCCTGCTTCTTCACTCTCATTTAACTTCTCATCTGCTACATCGTGAAGTAATGCTGCCATTTCAATTATAAAACGATTTCCCCCTTCTTGCTCGGATAAAGAAATCGCCAATTTATGTACGCGTTCAATATGATACCAATCATGCCCACTCGCATCTTTTTCTAAAATATGCTTTACGAAAGTTATTGTTTTTTGTATTTTTTCTTGTTTTATCATTTTATCTTCACCCAGTTACTTATTGTAACACGCCCGCATTTTTTCATCACATATTTTCTTGTCCGCCCATACACTAGGTGGTAGGCATCATTATGAAGGAGGAATAAAAATGTTCTATAATAACCAACCGCCTTACCCACAACAACCATTTTCCCCTCAACATCAGGAACAAAGATATGCCGAACAATATGAGGAGCAAGAGACACAACATCAAGAGCCACAATACGAACAAAATCCATACGCAACACCGCAAACTCAAGGAGCTGAATATCAACAAAATCCATATGACACACGTCCAAATTATGAATATCCTCAAAACCCATATGCAGCACCACCAACTCAAGAACAACAATATCAGCAAAATCCATACACAACTCAGTACACTCAAGAACAACAAAATCCATATGTACCGCAGCGCACCCAAGAACAACAATATCAGCAAAATCCATATGCAAATCAGCCACAACAGCCAATGTATCAACCAAACTCCGAACAACGTGTCTCACCACCTGCACCACCAACTATCGATCCGACGCAACCACAAATTTTACCGCCTGGTCCAACATTCGATATTACACAGTCACAAATTTTACCACCAGGACCTATTACAGAACCAACACAACAACAAATTCAACAAGTTGTCGGTACACAGTTTTTACCTTTAAAGAAACCTGTACTAGATTTCGTAAAACCTTGGGTAGATTACGGTTTAAATGAAGCAAAACATACATCACATCAACACGCTTTAACTGAGGTTGCTGCAATTATGTTCTTAGTTGGTAAAGGATTCAACCCAACGATTGCTCATTATATTGTTGAATCTTGGGAGAAGAATGAGCAGTTTTAAGGTGGTTCATTTTATATTATATAAAACTAGAAAAGTGTCACAAATGCCTGTTATACAAGCATTTGTGACACTTTTTATTTGTTATATTATATTCTATTGCAAAAGGGGATTTCATATTTTTTCACGTGTTTTTATATTATTTGTGAGCAATGTTTTCCCCTACTACTCACAATACAACTATAACATGCTAATTCCAAAACAACCGGCACATATACTGCCAAAAAGCGGTCAAAACTCTGCCACTTATTTTAATTTACTAATAGCCTTTATTTCCCTAGACAACCTCACTACAACAGCCATAAAGAATAGATTGAATTTTATTTAGGTATTATGCTTGATCTGATTGTAGAACATGTAATGGAGGCGGAATAATCCAACCTTTTTTCTTATTCAGTCGAAGTAATATAGCTCCAGCTTGTGCTTTTTTCATATGAAATTGACCAAACATCATTCCAACATCTTCTCGAAGAGATTGTCCCATAGCTTGACTACATGCTACTAACCCAGCAGCAAGATCCATAGAAACTTTAGCTGCAATTTCTGCATCATTAATACGAGCACCAGGAGGAATCGTTTCAATAGATGCAACTGGTCTTTCTGGAGGTGCTGGTGGTAATGCAACACCATTCAATTTTAATATATTTTTTAATTCTTCAACTTCTGATTGGATATCATTCTCTACAAGGTTTTCTAAAAATTTCTTTAAATCCTCGTCTCCTGTGTGGTTAATAAGAACTTGATATCCAGCAATTGCACCTTGTGCCGCTGCAAGGTAACTCCAAATCCCAAAGACTTCTCCGTAGTGCATTGGTTCATTTTGTGGATTTCCACTTAAAATACCCATAAAAATATTCCTCCTTAAAGAAATTAGACTTTTAGCAACAATACTTACTATAGAAAAAATTTTCCCAACCATGTTCTGGATTAAAGAAAATAAGTTCTTATAACTCATAAGGAACACCTTACCCAAATATAGTAATTACCTCTCATAGAATGTACCGTTACCAAAAATTTATTCTTATAAAGAATAAATACATTTCAATTAACTTAATCCATTATTATAAGTACTTTTAATAATATAAATTAAAGATGTTTATCGGAATTTCAATTCAAATGGTTTTATATATTTTCAACCGAATATTGTCTAAAGGAACTGGAGACATTACTAAATACGAAAGGAGGGAAAACCATGAAGAAAAAACTTTCATCTATTTTAGGTGCCCTATTACTAACTATTATGGTTTTTGGTACAAGCGTCCATGCTGAATACGATGGATATAATACGAATAGAGTTAACAATAATAATATTACAACTCGAGTTAATGACAATAACATGAATAGAGTTAATAATGATGTGAGAACTCGAAATGTAAATACGACAAATGATTTAAATGATAATCGTGATAAAAATAATAATTGGGCTTGGTTTATTGGGACTAGTAGGATTATTTGGTCTTAGAAAAAAAGACAAAGATCCAGAAACACGTTAATGTAGAACATTGCATTTAATTTTAAAAGATATTTATTTATCAAAAGAATACAAAATGAATAAATTATGAATCGCCTTTACTAAGGCGATTTTTTATTTTTTTTAGAATCAATAACAATCACATAAAAACGGATACTATTAATCGGAAACAATGAATTTCTTAACTTGATGGTAATGGAGCATTACGTCCATTTGACGAACTACGCTTCTTTTTATGCCGTTTCTTCACTTACCCATATCTTATATTTTGTGTAACTGACCCTTTCGCTAGAGCCCTTGATATTCATAGCTTCATAAACCTTCTCTTTTTGAGTTACACAACACATAAAAAATGGGTAATTATAAAAATCAAAAAATAAAAAGGATGTTGCTATATTTTAAATTTAATCATAGCTTTATCCATCGCATCTTGATTGACACCTATGTATCTTAACGTAACCCTTTCAGATGAATGATTAAATATCTCCATAAGTAAGGCTATATTCTTCGTCTGCGTATACATGTGATACCCAAATGTCTTACGTAATGTATGTGTCCCTATCTCATCTAATCCGAACTCTGCTGCTATACTTCTAAGTATCTTATATGCCATGCTGCGACCAATCGGTTTATTCTTTCCTTCTCGACTCTTAATTAAATACTCACTATCTTCTCTTTCTTCAATGTACCAACGTAATTCTCTTTTTAATGCTGGTGTCAATTGAATCCGTTTCTGTTTACCCGTTTTCTTTTCTCTCATTGAAATATGACTACCCTTTAAATCGCCTATTTTAAGCTTTAGAATATCACTTATACGCAACCCCGTATTAATTCCCATCACAAACAAAATATAATTACGTTCATTGTTTTCCTTTAGATATTCTTTAATATGTTGTATTTGTTCTGGATCACGAATAGGTTGAACAAAGTTCATAGATACTCCCTCCCATTCTGCTCTTCTATCTCATATACTTCTAATCTAAGAGCGAAAGCTAATTTATAAAAAGCATTAGATTTATTTCTTCTATATGTACGTTCACTCATACCAATATCGTTATAAATCATATAATCAAAGACTTCCTCATCTTCCAAATATCGTTTTACAATGATATCTCGTTGATTTTTGCTAAATCGACTTAATGCTTTATCAATTTGAAAAGATAAACGTTGTAATTTTAATTCTCTTTCACTCATTGCAACATTTGCTAAAGCAACATCTTCAGCTGGCTTTCCTACTATGTTTGTTGGACCATGATATCTTACCTCACTAGAGGCTGTGACCCTCATCTCGTTTCTAATCATCCCAAATTGTCTGTAAATACGAACGTTTTCTAAAATCTCTTCTAAACGAACCTGTGTTGCTTTTCGGTCAATTTTAGGTAAGAAAGTTAATTGCATCATATATAAAAACACCCCTTATTTATTTTGTTAATAAAAAACAAAAAGCGGACACCAAACTACAGAGCAATATCACTAATGCTCTTTATAGTTTGATGTCCGCTGGTTCTTCCAGTAGGACTAAATGTTTAATTGGTATTATTATATCATTTTCTCATATTTTAGTAACTTTCTTATTAGAAAAGGATTATTTTATTAGGTTTTCTATGAATTATTTTCCTCTATCTCTTGGCTTTCTTCTCTTATTTGACCGATTAATGAAACTACTGAACCGACCGCTTGGACCCAACTCCCCGTAATCACTATAAGCTGTCCATCCTCCTCATCGCCTTCCGAAATTCCCTCCACTTTATCCCGACTAGCTTTCAATTCATCTATTCCACCTATTGCCTGTAATGAATTACCAGTCGCTTGTAACACATTCCCGACAATGTTATACGATTCATCTATATTGGAACTATCCTCTATTTCCCCACCTATTGATGTAACACCACCTAATGCTTGTATCCAATTTCCTGCAATCACTAATTTTTTTGTGTTTCATCTTCAAATTCTATAATGAGTCCTGTTAGAACCGTTACATTACCAATTGATTGGATTGCGTTCCCAATCAATTCAAGGGATATTTCTCCTTGTCCATCAGCTTCCAGACCATTCCCCGTTGCCTGTAATACATTCCCCCATACGTTCAAGTCTTTTCTTAATTCGCTGTTCAATCTTTTTAAAGGTGTACTCCCAATCGCAGCAATAATTGTCCCTACTGCAACAAACCAAGCGCCAACTATCTCCTTAATCGGATCATCCATTCTCAATCTACCCCGTCATTAATTTAGTACTTACAGGATATGAATTGGCACATCTTCATGTTAATGGCCTACTTCTCTCCCTCCTGAATAAAACTCAATATTTCGTCAATAATGTAGATAGGCTGTTAGCCAGAACTCATTTAAAGTAGTTTTCTCTGTATCTCCTTGTAGGCAGCAGTTAGCTTTTGCTAGCTGCTCTTTTGCATACATTGTTATATTTAAACCCATACTAAACATTAGTTATGTGTATACATGACCAAAATTTCTAATAACAAATTTACTGTTCAAATGCATCCTTCGATTATTCTCCTTTTGGATGCATTTGAACTTTACAAAATGAGATTTTTATTAAGCTCATTTTCACTCCCACATAATATTTTTAATTCTGCTTATACTATAGCTGTAACTAAAAGTTACATATCATTTACTTGTAGGGCCTAATTTTCTTTTGTAAAACAAGTAGTTAGCTTATTAAGCTAGCTACTTTGTCGTGCAATATGAAGTTTTTCAATTCACTTTACCCGATGAATAAACTTTTAAGTTTCTAACTATACTACTCATGAGCTATTACAGATGTAGCTCAATCTTTCCAAATCACATTTGTTCATTCATTTAGCAGGCAGTTCATTTACCAACTGTCTGCCATCTTATTTTCATTGGTCCTTTATTATAAAATTCAAGAATTAATTCCCACAAATTATAGATACTATAGGTAGGCTAACAGCCATATTAGTTTTCCCATGAAATTGTGCGAATCACATATCCTTTAGAGAAAGTACTAAGAACATTGCAGTTAGCTTAATTAGCTAGCTGCTTTGTTTGTTAACCATTTTTTGCATGAATACAGTTTATATGCATAACTTTTAAATTGAAATCCATACTATATTTAGGTCTTAATATCTAAAACCCTTATTTCAACCTTAGACCTAACAAATCGCTCCTCTCCCTTCCCTGGGGCTAAGCAGTTAGCTATTGCTGGCTGCTCTTTTATTTTTATTAGATTGATGCACCAAAAAATTAAGAAAACTATGGAACTTCCAATGAACATTAGGTGAAAAACATAGAAAACGCAAACCTAAAAAGGGTAAATATGATGTTAATTGAGCATTTCAAACGTAAAGTAATAAGATAAAAACCCTATTCTATTTTTGGGTTTACATTATAAAATTTAATTTTCATCCCAAAGTGAGGGTTTCACTCCTACACTTCGTAATATCATTATCTCGTGAATTATTTTAAAAAAACTTATTTATATATATATTTATACGTACGAATTATTTTACATTCAATTGAACTAACGGTTGCATGTTAATTAAAGAATGAATTAATAAACTACCAAATACCCCTTTAACTAAAAAAGGATGCTTGTCCATGTCAGATAGGGTATTTCTTTCATATCTTGTAATATCTTCATAGAAAGGAGAAAAGACCCTATGGAAAATGTAACGATACAACAAACAGAAGAATGCCCTACATGTCCAGAAGGCACTGTTTGTGAAGATAGTGATTTACTATGTATAAACATTCCTTGTACGACTACGGTAGTATTATTGGGATTGATTCGGTTAAATATTGGTCCATTATGTATTCGAGTTAGTTCAGTAGATGATTTATCAAAATTCTCAGACGAAGAGAAACTTGCCAAAGTACAACAGGCATTTGATGGACTAAGAAACACTCTCCCAAATTTTAATTCACTACCTAAAGAGTAACAGTTAGAAGGAAACGATTGCTCAACAAGGGCAGTCATTTTGTTTACTAACGGAGGCAATAGTGAAAGAAGGGAATCGTAACATTGATTCCCTTTTATTTTAGGTATGCTAACAGCCATATTATTTTTCCCATGAAATTGTGCCGAATCACATATCCTTTAAAGACAGTATTGAGAACATCGCAGTTAGCTTAATTAGCTAACTGCTTTGTTTACTGGCTGAATAAATTCAAAAAATATGTTAATTCTATAGATACACCAAGTTGGAATACGAATGACCATTGTATTCTTCTTATGCATGGAGTAGTTAGCTTTTGCTAGCTGCTCTTTTTTATTAGTCTGATTATAAAATTTTGTTCTTATTTATTTTTCACACCATATACTTCTAACCTAGACCCAGCTCATAGAGTTACCTCCTATCTTGAAGAGCACTTGTACATGGTGCTCTTTTTTAGCTTCCTCATTTCTACACAATGCAATTTTTGTGCAAAAGATACACACTCAATTAAAAATAACCTCATATGATATCTTCTATCCTCTCTTTTTAGAATAAATAGCCTTTACAGAGCACTTTCCAAAGTGCTCTAACTTTTACATATCAAATAGCGTTTTTGTTCCAATACTTCACATCCATGAAAAACTTACATTTGGTATCACGTACTCTTTTACACTAAGAGATTTGATCCGAAGAGCACTTATATATAGTGCTCTTTTTGGTATGGAATGTGAAATAAAGGCTTGCTCTTAAAACCTTTTATGTAATTATTATAGGTTTTTTCCTTACACCCGTGTGGTTGTTTACTCATAAGTTGTTAAAGTATAAATATAAATTGTTAGTTAATTTATAAGGGAGGTGAAAAAATGAGTAAATTTAAAAAGAATTGTCACATACCCTTTCAATGTGCCTTTCCTTTACCTCAAATAGGGCCTACTGGACCAACTGGAATAACTGGAGTAACCGGACCTTCTGGTGGACCTCCGGGGCCTACTGGGCCTACCGGCATAACCGGAGCAACTGGACCTTCTGGTGGACCTCCAGGGCCTACTGGACCTACCGGAATAACTGGAG